>CAYQBV010000212.1:0-7731 GCA_964415705.1 uncultured Chthoniobacter sp.
GCCGCCGCCCACCGCGATAGGTGCCCCCGTGGCTGCGCCTGCGCCTGCGCCTCCGCCAGAGCCGCCCCCGCTGCCGCCGTATGACGCTTTCGGAGAGCTGGCGAAGCAGTTGCGTCCGCTCGAGGCCGAAGCCAACGTCACGGCCAAAGCGCGTCTGCTTTATGCCCAGTCCGAACTCGCCCGCCAGCTCCGCAAACCCGCCGAGGCCGATGCCATTTATCTGGAAATGGCCACGCGTTTCAAACCCTCGGACCTGAGCCCGTATCTCCTCGCGCAGCTCGGCGACTTCCTGAACTTCCGGGGCGACAGCGAAAAGGCGGCGTTGTTTTTCACGGAACTGAAGGAGCACTTCCCCAAGAGCGACTATCTCGACTACGCCTACGTCGGGCTGGGTGAGATTGCTTTGGGCAAAAAGGAATACGACAAGGCGCTCGAGCTGTTCACCGATGCGCTGGACAAGATCGGGGCGAGTTTCAAGGCGAAGGAAGGCACCATCGGCAAAGCCCGCACGCTGCTCGCGCTGAAGCGTTATGATGAGGCGAAGAAGCTGTTTGAGCAGGTCGCCTCGGTGAAGGAGTGGCGCGGCGAATCGACGGCCATGGCGGTTTACATGCAGGGTCAGGTCGAAGCGGATCAGGGCAAATACGCGGAAGCGATCGCCTACTACCGGCGCGTGTTTGTGGCCTATCAGAAATACCTCCCGTGGGTGGCGAAGTCCTATATCGGCGCGGCCGACTGCTTTGAAAAAATGGGCAAGCGCGGCGACGCGATCGAGAATCTCAAGGAGATGCTGGGTATCGAGAAGCTGGCGAAGTTTCCCGAGACCGAGGAGGCCCGCAAGCGGCTGCAAGGCTGGGGGGTGGCGTCGTGAACGGGGGGTGGAAAATCGTGGGCTGTCTCGTGCTGAGCTGGGCGCTGGCGGACTCGGCTGGGGCGCAAAACATCCTGCTCAAAGACGGCAAAACAATCGCCACCAAAGGTCTGCGTCGGCAGGGCGACACGATCATGGCCACGGTGGAGAACACGGTGCCGGGAAACGGCACTGAACCCGCCAAAACCGTGACCGGCGAGATCGGCTACCAGCTTTCCCAAATCTCCAAACTCGACTTCCCTGAACCGGCGCAGTTCCAGACCGTGCCCGAACTGATCGCCACGGGCAAAATGGCGGAAGCGCTCGCGCAAATCGAGCCGGTGGTGCGCTACTACGGGGGCTTCCGCGATGCGCCGGGGAGCTGGTGGGTGGAGGCCGTGCTGCTGAAGATCGAAGCGCTGCAGGCGATGGGCAATTTCAAGGAAGCCGACCCGCTGATCGACAACCTCGCCCGCGTGGCGACCGATCCAGAGGCGGTGCGGACGGCCAAGGTCTTTGTCGCGGCGCAAGCCACCCGCCGGGGCGAGCACGCCAAGGCGGTCAAACTTTTCGAGGAAGTGCTCAAGGACACCACCAAGCCGGCCACGCTCGCGGTAGTCGCGGTGAACCTCGGCCAAAGCCAGCTCGCCCTGAAGCAATACGACTCCGCGCTGCTCTCTTTCTTGCAGATTCCGGTCTTTTATCCCCGCCAGAGGGTCTTGCTTCCGCAGGCCATGCTCGGGAGCGGGCGGGCCTATTTCGGGCTGGAAGACCTGCCGCACGCCAAGGCCGCGCTCGAAGAACTGCTCAAGGATCACGCCACTTCGCCGCAGGCCGCCGAGGCCCGCGCCGAGCTGGAAAAAATCGCCGTCCGGGAGAAAGATCTCGCCCCGCCAAAATAGAGCAGACGCCCGCCGGTTCCTCCGCCACCTTTTCAACCCAACCATCCATGAAGCTCAAACACGCCTACCTCCTTTCGCTCTTCACCGCCGGTCTGTTTTTTGTCGTGGCCAGCCTCCAGGCCCAAGCCCCGGCTGTGCCGGAGGCAAAGGGCGGTGAGGCTCCGGCGGTCCATAAAAAAACCCTCTGGACCCAGATCGTCCTGGGCGGGTGGGTCATGGTGCCGATTGCCGTTTGCTCGGTAGCCACGGTTTACCTCATCGCGGATGGCTGGGTCCGCACGGGTGAAAAAAAGATGCTTCCGCTGCAGCACGTCGAGGCCGTGCGGAGCAGTTTCCGGCAGGGCGATTATGTGGGGGCGTTCGACTACTGCCGCGCGAATCCCGCGGCATTTACCAATGTCTGCGGTGTGGCGGTGAGTCTTCTTGGTGAAGGCAAGGAGGCCGTCGAGGAAGGCTTGATCGGAGAGCTGGCGAAGGAAAATGCCCAGGTGAACACCTGGATCAGCTACCTCTCGGTCATGGGCGTCTGCACGCCCATGATCGGACTGCTCGGCACCGTCACCGGAATGATGAAGGCCTTTGACACCCTCGGTGCTTCTGGCATCGGCGATCCCTCGAAACTGTCCGAGGCCATCGGCGAAGTGCTTACGGCCACCGCCGCCGGGCTCTTCATCGCGATTCCCGCCTTCTTTGGCTACTACGTGCTCCGCAACCGGGCGATTCGCACCATTCACCACATCCAGGACACCATGGCGGGCCTCCTGCGCAAGATGCCCTACGAGCAAATGGTCGGGGCGAACATCGGCACCGACGAGCTTTACGCCGCCCCGCCGAACTGGCTCGGGCATGAAGCGCAAAGCCCCGTGGGGGATGCTGGTCAAATGCAATAGGCGCAGCCGGACTTCACGATGAACGGGAGAATTCACTGACATGGCGGGCGGAGGAGGCGGAGCCGAAGGGGAACCGGAGTTCCAGATCGCGCCGATGATCGACGTGCTCTTGGTGCTGCTCATCTTTTTCATGAGCATCACCACCACGCAGGTGCTGAAGGTGGACAAATCCATCACGCTGCCGCTCGCGCCCGATGCCTTGAAGAAGGACACTACCCGCAACGAGGCCATCGTGAACATCCGCTGGGATCCGGCGAAAAAGAAGGCGCAGTACGTCATGGACGACCGCGTGTATCTGGAACCCGCGGACGTGACCAAAGCGATCATCGCCGCGAAAAAGACGAGTGGCGCCAGGGTAACTTCCTCCGCCGATTTCCCCTTCCGCGTCGTCATTCGCGGAGATCGGGACGCTTCGGCGATCAGCGTTTCGCGGGTGATGAACGCCGCCGCGGAGGCGGGGGTAGCCGACATCGCATTCTCCGCGGTGAACAAAGACTGATCGGATGAAGCGTCTCGATCTCAACAGTAACGAAGGGATGATCGGCTTTCAGATCGCGCCGATGATCGATGTCGTTTTTGTGATCATGCTCTTTTTCATGGTCATGGCTGGAGCCGTGAGGGTGGAAAAGGAACTCCCCTCGCAACTCCCCGGCAACGCCGAGACGCAGAGCGCCACGGAGATGATGGATGAGATGGTCATCGCGATCACTGAGTCTGGCGACGTGTCGCTGAATGACGAGCCCATGGACACGCCCACGAGCCACGAATTGCCCGCGCTCAAGAGCACGCTGATCCGGTTGAAGCAGGCGGCCGATCAATCCAAGACGCCGGTTCTCGTCACGGTGGTCAGCGAGCAGCAGGCGAAATACAGCCGCATCGTGGATGTGCTGAACGCCCTCGCCGTCGCCGGGATCTCCAACGTGACTTTTACCGTCAGCGAAGAGGAGTAGCTCTGCCGCGGACTTACGCCAGCCGGGCCGGCTGGCCCGTGCTCTCCAGCACCGCGTGCCACAGCTCGCTCTGCGGATCGACCTTGCGGCGGCCCTGCGTGGCGAGGGTGATGGGCAGGTGGATGAACGCCCCGTGCCAGCGCCCGACGAGCATCCCGGTCTTGCCCGCCATCCCTGCATGCACCGCGTGCTGGGCGAGCTGCGAGCAGTAGAAATTGTCCGCCGCATTCGCCGGCACACTGCGGATCATGTAGCTCGGGTCGATATACTTCAGGTTGCACTCCATGTTCCGCTCTTTGAAAAAGGCATTGATCCGGTCTTTCAAGTAAAGACCGATATCTGCGAGCCTCTTGTTCCCGCTCGCATCGGTCGTGGACTCACCTTTGACCAGCTCCTGGCCCGCGCCCTCGGCCACCACGATGACGGCGCTCTTGTGTTTCGCCAACCGGTAGCGGAGCGATTCGAGTAGACCGCGCGCCCCGTCCAACTCGAAGTGGACCTCCGGGATCAGCACGAAATCCACATTGCTGCCCGCGAGCGAAGCGTAGCTCGCGATAAACCCGGAATCGCGCCCCATGAGCTTCACCAAACCCACTCCATTGACCGAGCCGAGCGCCTCGCTCTGCGCGCACTTCAGCGCCTGCACCGCCACGCCGAACGCCGTCTCAAACCCGAACGACTTGTCGAGAAACATGATGTCGTTGTCGATCGTCTTCGGGATGCCCACGACCGCCTTGTTCAATCCGCGCCGCTTGATCTCCGCAGTCAGTGCGTCCGCCCCGCGCAACGTGCCGTCGCCACCCACCACAAAGAGGATGTCGCAGCTCATTTCCTCCAGAAACTCCACCATCTCGCCGATATCCTGCGGCCCGCGCGAGGTGCCGAGGATGCTCCCGCCGAAGTTGTGAATCTGCGAAACGTTGTCCGGCTTCAGCGTCATCGGCGTGTGCCCGTACTTCGGCACCAGCCCTTCGTAGCCGTAGCGGAAACCGTAGGTCGTGGTGACGCCATAACGCAGGTGAAGCTGCGTGACGATGCCGCGGATGATGTCGTTCAGCCCTGGGCAGAGCCCGCCGCAGGTCACGATCCCCGCGGTGGTCTTCGCGGGGTTGAAAAAGATGTGCTCGCGCGCTCCGGCGACCTCGAAGCTGAGCTTCGGCTGCGGTTCTTCCCCGGGCGACATCCGGTGGTCAAAGAGCACCCGCTCCGCATCCATCTTGAAGCTCACATCGACTCCGCCGCGGTGGCGCAGCGGCGAGATGACCTCGCAGGATCCGAGAGACTTGATGGTGTTTTCCATGAAGCTGCAGATGAATGTCCGGCGGACGGTCCGAACTCAAGGCGGAAACAGCATCCGCGTGGAAAATCCTCCCAACGGTGGGCGCGTTTGACGGAGACTTCGGGCGCTGCCAGTTGACGCTTCCCTGCATCGTGTTTAGTTTCGCGCCGCAGTTTCGATACGGGAGTCGTTGATGGCGGGGAGGCTGGGCGCACATTGCCGTGCGCCGCCAGTGTCCCTCGTGATCACCGCCCGGCCGCGACGCGAAAAAACCCACTATGCAGCAAGTCGATTTCAGTGAGCACCTCGAAGACATCGTCCGAAAAGATCCCCGCTACGTCCGCGAGGCCTACCTCTTTCTCCGCGATGCGCTCGACTTCACGATCAAGGCCCGCCGCAAGGCCAAGGAACTCGACCAGCACGTCACCGGCCAGCAGCTCCTCGACGGAATCCGCCAGTACGCGCTGAAGCAATTCGGCCCGATGGTCCCCACGGTTTTCGAATACTGGGGCGTGCGCCTCGGCGAGGATTTCGGCGCGATGGTTTTCAACTTCATCGCCGTCGGCATCTTTGGGAAAACCGACACCGATTCCATCGACGACTTCAGGGGCGGCTACACTTTCCACGACGCCTTTGTCGCGCCCTTCGTGCCCGAGAGACCGCACGGCCACACCCGCATCCCCGCCGCCACTCCGGCGGAGGAATTGCGTTGAGCGGGGCAGGGGAGTGACCCCTTCGCCGGGGCCGGTTCGCCCCCTGCGCGCCGTCACGCACCCGCCACGCCCACCGCGCCCGACATCCACGGCGCTGCCACTTTTCCCATGATGCATCCCCACTCCACACCCGCCGCCGACTCCGCTGCCGCGCTCACTTTCCCCGCCGTCACCGCCACCACCTCCACGCTGCCGAACGGCCTCGGCATCATCGTCCAGGAGGACCGCAGCGCGCCCGTGGCGAGCGTGCAGGTCTGGATCGAAACCGGGAGCATCCACGAGGATCGCCACCTCGGCGCCGGCATCTCGCATCTGCTCGAGCACATGCTTTTCAAAGGCACGCCCACCCGCGGCGCGAGCGAGTTTGCCCAGCGCATCCAGGCCGCCGGCGGCTACATCAATGCCTACACCTCCTTCGACCGCACCGTTTACTGGATCGACATCCCGGCGAAGGGCGTCGCCACCGCGCTCGACCTCCTCTCCGACGCCGTGATGAACTCCACCCTCCCGCCCGACGAATACGTCAAGGAGCAGGAGGTCATCCGCCGCGAATTCGCCATGGGCAACGACGACCCGGACCGCGTCGCCAGCCAGACGCTCTTCGCCACCGCCTTCCGCGAGCATCCGTATCGCCACCCCATCATCGGCCACCTCGACGTCTTCAACGCCCTCAGCCGCGACGAAGTCATGGCCTACTACAAAGCCCGCTACGTCCCGAACAACATGTTCTTCGTCGTGGTCGGCGACGTCGATGCCGCTGCCGTCCGCGCGCAGCTCGCGGAGATTTTTGCGAAACATCCGCGCGTTTCGCTGCCGCCCGTTTTCATCCCGGCGGAGCCCGCCCAGCTCGGGCGGCGCGAGGCGCACACCGAGTTCGCCACCGAGCTGACCCGCCTCCATCTCACCTGGCACATTCCCTCCGCCGCGCATCCCGACATCCCCGCGCTCGATGTCGCCGCCATGGTGCTCGGCAGCGGACGCAGCTCCCGCCTTTACAAAAAACTCCGCGAAGACCTCGCGCTCGTTCATTCCGCCGACGCCTGGTGCTACGCGCCCGGCCAGTGCGGCCTCTTCGGCGTCGATGCCATCCTCGACCCCGCCCACCGCCCCGCCGTCGAGGCCGAGTTCCACCGCCTCATCGCCGACCTCCGCGACGGCGGCGTGACCGAGCGCGAACTCGCCAAAGCCCGCAAAGCCTCCCTCAGCCACCAGCTCCAGAGCGTCACCACCATGCGCGGCCGCGCCTCCGACCTTGGCTCGAACTGGCTTCTCGCCCGCAACCTCGACTTCTCCCGCGACTACCTCGACGCCGTCCAGCGCGTCACCGCCGACGACCTCCGCCGCGTCCTCGCCACCCACCTCACCGACCGCAATCTCACCGTCGTCTCCGTCAACCCCACCGGCTCCCTCGCCCAAGCCGGCGCCGCCACCGCCGTCCGCACCGCCGGCGACATCCAAAAATTCGACCTCCCCAACGGCCTCCGCCTGCTCGTCCGCGAAGACCCGCGCCTCCCGCTCGTCTCCATGTGCGCTTCGTTCAAAGCGGGCCTCCTCGCCGAGACCGCCGCCGACAACGGCATCACCCGCCTCCTCGCGCGCGTCCTCGTCAAAGGCACCCACACCCGCACCGCCGAGCAGCTCGCCGACGAGATCGAAGAACTCGGCGGCGCCCTCGGCAGCGACGCCGGCAACAACAGCCTCAGCGTCTCCGTCAGCGTCATGCGCCCCGACCTCCGCGCCGGCCTCGGCCTCCTCGCCGACGTCCTCCTGCACGCCACCCTCCCCGAAAAAGCCCTCGCCCGTGAAAAGGACGCCCAGCTCGCCGGCATCAAAGCCGAGGACGAGGAAATCACCGTCATCGCCCGCCACCTCCTCCGCGAAAACCTCTTCGGCGCGCACCCCTACGGCCTCCGCGGCTCCGGCACGCCGGAAAGCGTCGCCCGCCTCACCCGCGACGACCTCCTCGCCTTCCGCGACCGCCACCTCTGCGCCCGCAACGGCGTCCTCGCCATCTTCGGCGACGTCCGCGCCGACGAAATCCGCGCCCTCGTCGAAGACGCCCTCGCCCCGCTCCCCGCCGGCGAGCCCGCCTTCACCACCGTCCCCGAGCCCCCCGCGCTCCCCGCCTCCCGCGAGGTCGAGCTGAT
>CAYQBV010000213.1:0-7673 GCA_964415705.1 uncultured Chthoniobacter sp.
CCTGCAAGGCCGTCCGCCGGAGAACGAGGAGCAGTTCGAGCCGCGCATCACGGCAGAGGACGGGCGCTACCTGATCGCGCTGACGAAAAAGGCGGACGCTCCCGGAAAGCTGCCGAAGCGCATCACCAACATCGTCTCCGAGGCGACGCTCGACGTGGCCGAAGTGCTCGTGGAACTGCCCGGCGGCGGTTCCCTCCGCTACGCCTTCCGCGATCCCGCCCGCAACCGCCCGGTGGAAGCGTCGCTCTTTGCCGCGCCGGCGGAGTGACGCACGCGCCGGCCGTCTTTCGCTGGCGTGCGGAACCGACGTTCCAGGGGAGCGCGCGCGCCCTCGCGTGCTGGCGGCGGCGCCCCCGCCGCCGACCGTGAACCAGTTCGCGCAGCACCGCCGCGCCCTGCATGGGCACGGCGACCGCGAGGAGCACGCCAGCACGGTTTCCCGCGAGGACGCGGAAAACAGCACGCGAGGGCGCGCGCGCTCCCCATCCCCCACCGCGAGGGCGGGCCTTCGCTTGATTCATGGGACGAGCGGATGCACCCACGGGCCGTTCGCCGTCGGCAACGACCGTCTCCTGCCGCTGCGCTCCCGCGGAAGCGACGGCCCCGAAAATCCCGCACACCCCGCTTGTCACCACGCCGCTTTCCCCTACCCTCACCGCCCGAAATTCAACCTGTCGGAACTTCCCTCAGCGAACGCGCGGGCGGATGGCGGAAGCCAGTCCACGCGAGACTTCACGAAATTTTCCGCGCATCCATTCCGCCTTCACAATGCAAGACGCCATCAGCCCAATCGCCGAACGCCTCCTCACTCGCATCCGCACCGACCTGATCGAAACCGGCGCGGACTTCGGCATTGATTCTGACCTCTTCGCCGCCGGCCTGGACTCCATGTCGATCATGCAGCTTACGCTGCTCATTGAGGAGGAGTTTGGCGCGCACCTGCCGGATCGCCTCATCACCCGCGCCACCTTTTCCACCGCGCGCAAAATCGCCGCGGCGATCAGCGAGGCGGGATCTCCTCCGGTGCGATGAAGCTGCGGACGCCGCTCTCGGGGGCCGACGCTTTCCTCCTGGCCGTCGAGCGCATGATGCTCGCCGCCGGGCAGGGTCGGCATCTCGGGCTGACGGTGCTGGAACTCGGCCCCGGCTTCGACCTCGCGCGCTTCCGCGCCGCCGTGCAGCGCGTCGCCGACGCCAGTCCGCTCGCCGCCGCGCGCCTGCGGCATCCGTTCGGCTGCGTGCCGCATTGGGAGTGGTCGGCGCAAACGCGCGCGGCGTTTCCCGTTTTCAGCCACCCCATCGGCGCGGAGCGCGACGCCTTTTGCGCAGCCCGCCTGAATGACGCGAACGACGACCCGGTGCGATTTGACGTGCTCCCGCACGCGGACGGCACCGCGACGCTGGTGATGTGCTGGCGGCATTTTCTCCTCGATGGGCGCGGCGCGGAGCTGCTCGTCGCCGAGATCGCCCGCCTCGCGGACGACCCCGCCGCGACGGCGCGCGAAAACTCGTGGGGACCGGCTCCGGCCCGCGCGGGCGGCTGGCGGGAGCGGCTCGGCGAGGCCGGGAATTTCAAGGATCATTTTTACAAAAACGCCCGCGTCGGCATCGACTCACTCTCCAGCGCGAAGCCGCGGGCGGGCGCGGCGCGCTTCGCTTTGGAGCGGTTCAGCGCGGAGGAAACGGCGCGTCTCGCGGAGCGGGCCAGCGCGATCACGCGCGGCCTGTTTTCGCTCGCGTGGTTTCTCGCCGTCACGGTGCGCGCGCATCGCGCCGTCTTTCTCCGGCGCGGCGCGGAACCGGAGAGCTACCAGGCGAGCTGCGCCGTGCAGGAGCGGAAGCGCGGCGCGCGGCACCCGATCTGGCAGAACCGCGTCTCGCAGCTTTTTTTCTGCCTCCGGCGCGACGCGGCGGCGGATTTGGAAAACGCCGCGCGCAGCCTGCACGCGCAGTTCACCGCGCTTTCGCACGCCCGCATGCCGCAGGCCTTCGCCACGATGACCGGGCTCTTCCGCCGCCTGCCGACCGCGTGGTATCTGCGCTTCATCCGCGGCAACTCCGACGGGCACATCACCTCGTTTTTCTACTCGCACACCGGCCAGTTCCTGCCGGAGTGCGCGGAGTGCGCCGGAGCCCCGGTGCGCGACGGCTGGCACATTCCCTCGGTCTCCGCGCCGCCGGGCACGGGCGTTTTTTTCAGCGAACGCGGCGGCCGCCTCACGGCCACGATCTCGTGGCGCGAGGGCGCGGTAAGCGACGAGGAAATCGCGCTGCTCCGCGCGACGCTGCGGGAGGATTTGCTCGGCGTATGAAGTGCGACGTGCTCGTCCTCGGCGGCGGCGGCGCGGGTCTCGCGGCCGCGGTTTCCGCAGCGCGGATGGGCGCGCACACCGTGCTCGTGGAGCGCCACGGCGCGCTCGGCGGGATGGCCACGGCGGCGCTCGTCCACTCGATCTGCGGGCTCTACTTGCTGCGCGAAGAACCGGGCGCCGTCCTCGCGCACCACGGTCTGCCCGCGGAATTCGCCGCGCGGCTGATCCGCTCCGGCGCGGCCTCGGGTCCGGTGCGGATGGGCCGTCTCGACGTGCTCCCCCATTCGCCGCCCGGCCTGGCCGGGGTGGCCGACGACCTCGCGGGCGAATGTGCCAGTCTCGAAGTGCGGCTGCACACCGAGTGCCTCGCCGTACGCGGCGCGGGCCGGGTGGAAAGCGTGGAGCTGTCCACGCGCGGGCAGCGCTCCACGCTCGCGCCGTGCACCGTGGTGGAGGCGAGCGGCGACGCTGCGCTGGTCACGCTCGCCGGGCTCGCCACGGACCAGGCCCCGGCGGACCGGCTGCAGCGACCCGCCTTCATTTTCGCGCTGCACACCGTGGACGTCGCCGCGCTCGATGAAGCCGGGCGCATCCGCCTCGCGCACCAGATCGCCGCCGCGGTCGGCGCCGGGCAGCTCACGCCGGGCGGGCTCGGCGCGCAGCTCCGCGCGACGGGCCGCGGCTCGGAAGTCTATGTAACCGTGGACCTCGCCGCCGGGCCGGATTTCGATCCGCTGAACCCCGCGCAACTCGCCGCCCTCGAACGCGAGGGCCGCCAAATCGCCACGCAGCTCACGGCGTTTCTCCGCGCGCACCACGCCGCGTTTCGTCACGCGGAACTGGCCGCCTTTCCCACCCGCGTGGGCCTGCGGGAAAGCCGGCGCGTGCGCGGGCGGGCGGTCGTGACGGGTGCGGATGTGCTCCGCGGCACGGCGCGCGCGGACGCCGTGGCGCTCGGCACCTGGCCCATGGAACTGCGCGAACGCGCGACCGGTCCGCGCTGGCATTTCCCCGACGCGAACCGCCCCACGCAAATCCCGCTCGATGCGTTGCGCGCCGCGGGCGCGGAAAACGTGTGGGCAGCCGGCCGCTGCCTTTCCTGCGACCACGAGGCGCAGGCGGCGCTGCGGGTGATCGGCACCTGCCTCGCCACCGGCGAAGCCGCGGGCGTGGCCGCCGCACTCCAGGCGGCGGGTTGCGCCGAACCCACGCCCGCGCAGGTCCGCGCGGCGCTCGAATCTTCCGGGAGGACGCATGCCGCCGAATGTCGCTGACCTGATCGCCGCCCGCGCCGCCGCGCACCCGGCGCACGCCGCGCTCGTGCAGCGCGGCGCGAGCGTGAGCTTCGGCGAACTGCTCGCGCGCGCCGACGCCATCGCCGCCCGGCTGCGCGTGCTCCTCGGCGCGGTCGAGGCGCCGCGCGTCGGTCTTTTTTGTCCGAACGGCGCGGACTACGTGGCCCTCGCGCTCGGCATCCTGCGCGCGGGCGGCTGCCTCATTCCCGTGGCCGCGGAACTCGCGCCGCCGGAACGCGCCGCGCAGGTCGCACTGACCGCGCCGCACCTCGTCATCGCCACCGGGCCGCAGCCGTGGCTGCCGGGTCCGGGCACGCCGGAGGAAAGCGCGGGCGTGCGCTGGCAATGGGCGCGCGGGACGGCAGCCGCAGCCTTTCCCGAGGATCGTCTGGCCGCGCTCGCCCCGGCGTTCGTGCGCTTTTCCTCCGGCACCACCGGCACGAGCAAAGGCGTGGTGCTCGGGCACGCGACGCTCCTCGCGCGCATCCGCTCGGCGAACCGCCGGCTCGGCATCACCGCCGCGGATCGCGTGCTGTGGACGCTCCCGATGGCGCACCATTTCGCCGTCTCGATCGTGCTCTACCTCGCCGAAGGCGCGACGACCGTGCTGGAGGATTCGCACCTCGCCGCCGACGTGCTCACGACCGCGCGCGAGTGCGGCGCGACGGTCATCTACGGCTCGCCTTTCCACCACGCGCTGCTCGCCGCGGAGGAATCGGGACGCGACTGGCCGACGCTGCGGCTCGCCGTTTCGACCGCCGCGCGGCTCAGCGCGGAAACGGCGGCCGCGTTTCACCGGCGCTTCGGCGTGGCGCTCGCGCAGGGCCTCGGGATCATCGAAGCCGGGCTGCCGCTGCTGAACACGGACCCCGTGAAGCCGCTCAGCATCGGGCGACCGGACGATGTGGAGGTGCGGCTGCGCGACGGCGCAAGCGGGGAACTGCTGCTGCGCGGGCCGGGATTTTTCGACGCGTATCTCGCGCCGTGGCGCGAACGCGCGGAGGTGCTGGAGGACGGCTGGTTCGCGACCGGCGATCTCGCCGACTGCGCTGCGGACGGGCACGTTTTTTTGCGCGGGCGCGCGAAGTCGGTGCTCAATGTCGGCGGCATGAAGTTTTTCCCCGAGGAGATCGAGGCGGTGCTGGACGCGCATCCGGCGGTGCGCGCGAGCCGGGTGCGCGGCGAGCCGCATCCGCGCTGGGAGATGATCGCCGTCGCGGAAATCGTCGCGCGCGATCCGCGGAACCCGCCGGCCAGCGCCGCGCTCTCGCGCCACTGCCGCGCGGAACTCGCCGGCTACAAAGTCCCGCTGCGGTTTGAAATCGTGGAAGCGCTGCCGCGGACCGCGAACGGAAAGCTGTGCCGATGAGCCCCAGCGAAACGGAACTGCTCGCCCGTCTCCCGCGCCATTTTCGCGGGCGCTGGTTGCAAGGCTACGCGCGCGGGAAGCTGCGGAGCGATCCGGTCTATCGGGCCTCGTTTGCGCGCCTCGGCGCGTCGGCGCTCCCGCTGCTGGACATCGGCTGCGGCCTCGGCCTGCACGCGTTTTATCTCCGCGAGCGCGGCTACTCCGCGCCGATTCTCGGGCTCGATGTGGATGCGAAAAAGATCGCCTCCGGGCAGGCCGTGGCGGCGGCGCACTATCCCGGCGTCACCCTGCGGACGGGCGATGGCGCGGCGCTGCCGGAGTTTTCCGGCCACGTCAGCCTGCTCGATGTGCTGCACTATTTCTCGCCGGACGCGCAGACCGCGCTGCTCGCCGGGCTCGCGCAGCGCACGGCTCCCGGCGGGTGGTGCCTCATCCGCACCACCCCGCGCGACGGGAGTTGGCGTTTCCGCGCCACGCAGGCGCTGGAATGTTTCGCGCGCGGGATCGCATGGATGACCCGGCCGGCGCTCGCGTTTCCCACTCTCGCGGGAATCGCGCGGGAATTTCCCGAGGCGGAGTTCACGCACGAGGTGCGGCCGCTGTGGGGCAACACGCCGTTCAATAGCTGGCTGCTGGCGTTTCAGCGACGCTGACGAACCGCGCGAGCGCGGTCAGCGCGGAACGCTCGCCGAGCGCGATCAGCGCCCGCGCCTCCTCCGGCCACGAGCGGCGGGCCGGCCCGGTGATCGGCAGGCCGATGCGCGGCCGCGGGGTCACGGTTTCGATGGCGGCGATGAACTTCCCGTTGCGGCGCGCGAGTTCGAGTTTCCAGCGGAGCAGCTCATCGGACATGAGCTGATGTCCCGCAAACATCGCCCCGGGAAAACTCAACCGCGTCGGTTCCGCGCGCGCCCGGACCATCTCCTCGTGGAGGAGGTTGTGCGTGGCGAGATGCGTGATGTCGGGATCGTCGATCCACTGCTCCACCGGCACGACGCTGCCCAGCCCGCCGTCCCACAGCAGCTCGCCCTCCATGCGGCGCGGCGCGAGGAAACCGGGCAGCGCGCAGCTCGCGAGGATCGTCTCCACGAGCGGGCCGCGGTCGCGCAACTCGACGGCGTGCGTGCGGAAATTGGTGACTGCGAGATGCAGCCGGGCCGCCGGGCAATCCTCGATCCGGAGTTCCCCGACGAGATCGCGGAGCAGCCGCTCGATCTTGTGCCCGTGCAGGACGGCGGGCATGCCGCGCATTCCGAGAAACGTGCCGAGTGCCCGCAGCGGGAAGCTGCGCTCACGAAAGTGGCTCTTCAAATCCGGGCGCGTGAACGCGGCCTCCATCGCCTCCAGCGACAGCCCCGCGGCATAGAGACCCGCGACCAGCGCTCCCGCCGACGAACCCGCGACGGCGTGCGGTTTCCACCCGCCAGCGACGAGACCTCGGAGGAAACCGAGGTGCGTGGGAAAGCCGAGAAAGGAGGCGCCAAACGAGACGGCGAGGCGGGGTTCAGACATGGGATGCGCGGGTGCGGTAGAGGAGAAAAACAGGGGCGCCGAGCAACGACCAGCACGCATAAATAGCGAACCCGCCGAGCGAGACGAGCACCGCCGCGCCCGGCGCCACGCCGCAGAGCGCGCCGAGCAGAGTTTCAAAACTCACTTCGCGCAACCCGATGCCGGAGAGCGTGACGGGCAGCATGGTGATGACGTCGATGATCGGCATGACGGTGAGGACATCGGCCAGCGGGACGGGCACGGCGAGGGCGCGCGCCGCGCAGTAGAAGATGAGGAAGTGGCCGGCGAAGTTCACCGCGGAGAGCGCGATGGTGGCGAGGGCGCGCCAGCCGCCGGTGAAGAAGAGGGCGAAGATGCCGGAGATCTCGATGATCCGGGCGCGCATCGGCAGCCAGCGCGGATGCCGGTCGCGCAACCGCGGGTGGCTGGTGACGGCCCAAAACGCGAGGCCGAGCGCGGCCAGCGCGAGCGTGAGGACAACCCCGTGCAGGATCGCGGCGGTGACCGGGGTGCGCTCGAACCATTCGCGCCGGAACGCAGCGACGGCAAAAACCGCGGCGCTGATGACGACAAATCCGCTGAGCCGATCCATGAGCGCCGCGAGCAGTCCGCCGATCTTGCGCGCGGGAAACTCCGCGGCCAGCCAGGCGATTTTCACCGCGTCGCCGCCGACCGCACCAGGCAGAAAGAGCGTGGCGAACAGACCCATGAAATGCAGTGCCGCCGCGCGCCGCAAGCCCACGGCGAGGCCGGCCAACCGGAGGCAACACCACCAGCGAAGGACGCCCGCGAGTTCCCCCACCCCACCGACCAGCAACCCCGCCAGCACCCACCGGCGATCCGCGATTTTCCACAAAGCCGATGCCTCCTCGCGCACGCGCGGATCCACGAAAATCCAGACGAGCAGCGCCACGGTGACGAGGGCCTGGAGGATGGGGACGAGGCGGCGGGGCATGGCGGTGGAGGTGTGCAGTATGGAGTTTTCAGTATTCAGTTTTCAGTGTGCAGTGTGCAGTTTTCAGGAGTCAGCATTTTCACGCGGGGGCCGATCCGAGCACTGAATACTGAAAACTGAATACTGAATACTGCGCACCAACTCCCCCGGATTGCCACTCCACGGCCCGCCATGCATGGTCTGCGGCCCATGAAACACGATCGCGTGGATGTCGGGAGCTTGCGCGAGTT
>CAYQBV010000214.1:0-7672 GCA_964415705.1 uncultured Chthoniobacter sp.
CTACTTTCCGGCTACCCGCGCCGCACGGCGGGCGGGACGCCCACCCTACCCGAGACCCGGCGTCCGGCTCATCGCCCGCCTGGGGAGCCACTCCACCCTGCACCTCAGACCGTGCCCCGCCGCTGACCGTGCGATTTTCCAAACACTTTCCCGAGCTGTTGCGATGGCGGCGCGGGCTACAAACAAAGCACCGCCTACGAGTCCGCAGTTCATCAACAAAAGGCCAAAGCTATGAAATCAACGAACAAAACTACCAAAACCAACACGGCCCTTTGCGGGCTTCTCTCGGGGCTGCTCTTGCTGGCCGCCGGAACTGCACAGACCCACGCGGGACTCCTCGTTCCCGCCGCCCCTGGCGCACAACTCTACGTGGCAAACCTAGGCAACAACACGATTGAGAAGTTCACGCCCGGCGGTGTCGGATCGGTCTTCGCCACCACCACCCTTCCGGATCCTTACGGCTTGGCCTTTGACAGCGCGGGCAATCTCTATGTGTCAAACTACGGCAACAATACGATTCAGCAGTTCTCCTCGACGGGAACGGATCTCGGCGTCTTTGCCGACAGCAGCGACGGCTTGAACGGGCCAGTCGGTCTCGCCTTCGGCGCCGTCCCCGAGCCCACCTCTGCTGTCTTGCTGCTCGGCTCGGGAGCGATGCTCCTGCTGCGCCGCCGCCGCGCGGCGGTCTAAACAGTCGCCTGGGCGTGCCCCAAGGAGCGGCGACATTCCTTTCGCCGACCGGCCCACCGCGCCGCGCCATCTGCGGGAGCGCCGGGGAGGCGGTTTGTTTTGTGCGGCTTCGCTAGTCGCATTTCCCCGCCGGCCGCGGCCGGCGTGAAGGCAAGTTCCTTGCAGTTCACTCGATAAAGACGCCCGGCGACAGGGCGAAGTGCGCGCCGAGCGCGCGGGCGTGCGCCGCGGTGATCTCGCGCTCGCCGCGCAAGATCATCGGACCGAGGTTGCGCGAGACGCCGAGGATGCCGGCGAGATCGGCCCCGCTCAGTTCGTGCGTCTCGACCATGTGCCGGAGCATTTCGAGGCCGCCGACTTTCCGCCAGGACACATGCCCCGCATCCCACGCTTCGATGAGCGAGCAGAGCAGGTCGAAATAGTCCGTCTGATCGGCGTTCATCTCCTCCTCGAAGCCCGCGAACACTTCGGCGATCTCGACGGTGTTGTGGTATTCCGTCTGGTCGTGAATGGGCCGGGGAAGATGCAGGCGGCAGAGCGCCGCGTAATCTTTGGGCGCGGCGGCGAAATGGAGTTTGGTCTTGGTTTTCATAATTCGGTTTTCCAATGGGCGAGATCGTATTCGGCGTGCGTGAGCAAGCGGAGCGTGGAAGCAATCTGGCGGTTGAAATGAACGGCGGCGATGAGCCGGAATTCGTTGCGGCGGATATTGAAGACATACACCGTCCGCCCGCTCTGCACTTTCACCGGGTCAACCTCCGGCGCAGCCTGCTTCATCGCGACGGAGTTTTTCCAAGCCGCACCACGCACCATCTTCGCCCATCGCTCCAAGCCTTCAGCCGCGCGCGGATGCCTGGCCACGGCGGCTTTTAGGAAGGACTCATTGATGATTCGCACGCACACATTTTGTATGCACCGCACCCGGCCGTCGACGGCATCCTTCCAACCATGCTTCGCGTCCGCGCAGCGCCTCCCGCAGTTCGCTAGTTTTTTCCTCGCGCGTTCAACCGCGCGTCACGGCTTCGTCGAGGTTGAAAAGGGCGCGGGCGAGGGCGGTCCAGGCGGCGCGGTCGGCGGCGGGGCCGGGGCCTTCGGGGGCGAGTTTTTTGGCTTCGGCTTCGGCGGTGGCAAAGCGCGTTTGCTGGGCGGCGAAGAACTTCGCGAGGGTCGCGATTTCACCGTCGGTCGGCGGCCGGGTGAAGACGCGGCGGAAGCCGGTGCGGATGCGGTCCTCGACGGAGCCGGTCTGCGCGGCGAGCAGCTTGCCGAGCGCCTGGGAGGTCTCGACGAAGACGACGTCGTTGAGCAGGGTGAGCGCCTGGAGCGGGGTGTTGGAAACATCGCGGCGGACGATGCAGGCTTCGCCGGTCGGTGCGTCGAAGGTGCTGAAGAGCGCGAAGGGCGCGGTGCGTTTGGCGAAGGTGTAGAGGCTGCGGCGGTAGCGGTCGGCGCCGCCGCTGGCGTTCCATTTCGGCGAGCCCCAGGCGACTTCGGTCACGCCCGCGGGTTGCGGCGGCCGCACGCTCGGGCCGCCGATTTTTTCCGAGAGCAACCCGCTCGCGACGAGCGCAGCATCGCGGACCAACTCGGCCTCGAGCCGGAAGCGCGGGCCGCGCGCGAGGAGCCGGTTTTCCGGGTCGCTCGCCAGCCGCTCGGGCGTCGCGGAGGACGACTGCCGGTAAGTCGCGCTCATGACCATGAGCTTGTGCATTTGCTTCACCGACCAGCCGCGCTGCATGAACTCGACCGCGAGCCAGTCGAGCAGTTCCGGGTGCGTGGGCGCTTCGCCCTGGAAGCCGAAATCGCCGGTCGTGCGGACGATCCCGCGGCCGAAAAACGCGGACCATTCGCGGTTCATGACCACGCGGGCGGTGAGCGGATTTTCCCGCGAGACGAGCCAGCGCGCGAGGCCGAGCCGGTTGCGCGGCACGTCGGCGGGCAGCGGGCCGGCCACGGAGATCACACCTGGCTCCACGCGCTCTTTCGGATCGAGCCATTCGCCGCGGTGGTGGAGGAAAGTGGGGCGCGGATTGCCGGGCTGGCGCTCGCGCATGACGAGCGTGGTCGGGTGCCGCACCGGCTGGCGCAGAGCGTCGATTTCTTTCCGCGCGCTGGCCAACTCGGGTGCGGAGAGCAGAAACTGCGTACGCAGCCGATCGCGCTGCGCGGCGGTAAGCCGGGCCTCCGGAATGACGAGCAGAGCCTCGATGTCGGTCGGCAGGTCGCGTGCCTCCACGACGCGGGCGGCGTTCGTGACGGAGATGCGAAACTTGCCGAGCCCGGCGGCGAAGTAGCGCTCGAAGAGCATCTTGATCGTGAACTCGCTGGAGTCCGCCAGCGGCTTTTCGAGGAGGAAAACCGCCGCGTGATCGCGCCCCTGGCCACCACCGATCGTCCAGCCGGACTGCTGGTCGCCATCGATCGCTTTCTCGATGCCTTTCCCAAAAGTCTGCATCACTTTGCCGAAACGCACCTGCCCGCCGCCGGCGAGGAGCGTGAATTCGCTGAGGAAAAAGTCGCCGTTTTCGCCTTCGTAGTAAATGCGTCCCGGCCCGTGCATCGGCAGGCGGTCGTCCGCGAGCACCTCCAGCCGGATGGCGGTGATCCCCCGCAGCTCGGAGCGGAACGCCAGCTCGTAGGTGTCGCTTTTCGACATGTCGCCGCTCACGAAAACGACCGCATCGTTCTCGACGGTGAGCACGGGCAGATTCGATTTGGCCACGACCGGACGCAGCGGCGTCCACGGCACGCTGCGCTCCCTTTCGCGCGCCAGCCATTCGGCAAATTTCGTCGCCACCAATTCGCGCCGCCGCTCCTCGATGGGCGGCTCGACTTTCGCGACCGGAGCGGCAACGCCCTCCGCGGGTTTGGCCTTGGGCGCGGGCGGGACGGGAAACTTGGCGGGCAATTCCGCGAGGAGCTTCGCGAGTTTTTCCGCGCGGGCTTTTTCCTGGGCGGCAAAGCCGGGCGGCGGGAGATCCATCTCGGGTTCGTCGGCGTTGTTCATGCTCGCCATGAACTCGAAATACTCGCGGTGCGTGATCGGGTCGTATTTGTGCGTGTGGCACTGCGCGCACTGCACGGTCAGCCCGAGCCACGTCGTGCCGGTGGTCATCACGCGATCCACCATCGCGAGGAAGCGGAACTCCAGCGGGTCGATGCCGCCCTCCTCGTTGAGCATCGTGTTGCGGTGAAAGCCGGTCGCCACCCGCTGATCGAGCGTGGCATTGGGCAGGAGGTCGCCGGCGAGCTGCTCAATGCTGAACTGATCGAACGGCATCCCCGAGTTCAGCGCGTTGATCACCCAGTCGCGATACGGCCAGATCGTCCGGTCGCGGTCCTTTTCGTAACCGTTCGTGTCCGCGTATCGCGCCAGATCCAGCCAGCGCCGCGCCCAGCGTTCGCCGTAACGCGGCGAAGCGATGAGCCGGTCCACGAGTTTCTCGTAGGCGTCGGGCGCGGTGTTCTGGACAAAGGCGTCCGCTTCCTCCGGCGTCGGCGGCAGCCCGGTGAGGTCGAGTGAAACGCGGCGGACGAGCGTGTATTTGTCCGTCTCGGGCGACGGTGTGATCTTCTCCTTTTCCAGTCGCGCGCGGATGAAGGAATCGATGGGATTTTCGACTGCCGGGAGCGGCGCTTGCACCGGTTTCACGAAGGCCCAATGCACGGCGTACGGCGCGCCTTCGGCGATCCATTTGTCGAGCGTCGCGATCTGTGCGGGCGTGAGTTTCTTCCCGCTCTTCGGCGGCGGCATCTGCTCGTCTTTGTCCGTGGAATGAAGGCGCGCCGAGAGCTCGCTCTTCTTGAGATCGCCGGGCACGACCGCCCGCACGCCGTCGATTTCCGCCAGCGCCCCCTCGCGCGTATCGAGCCGGCGGTCGGCTTCGCGGGTGCCGGGGTCGAAGCCGTGGCATTTGAAGCAGTTGTCCGAGAGAATCGGCCGCACGTCGCGGTTGAAATCGACCGGCCGCGCGGGCGTCGTCTCAGCGGCCAGCGCCCCCGTCCACCCCGCCAGCCCCAGCGCGGCGAGGGTCAGCGAGTTCGGAGAAAAGGAGCAAGCGTAGTCGGACATGGCGGGCAGGAATCTAGGACAGACAATCCCCGCCGCGACGGAATTTTCAGGGCAATTTCCGGATCGCAAGTGTTCCGCTGAACTGGAATTTGCTTTGCGCAAGGCGGACAGATAGGTCTTGCACCATGCCTCGCGAAGAAAAGAAACGCCTCGAGACCAACGCCGCCCAGTCGCCACGACCGGGGTTGAACGCGGCTTTTTCCGGACTCGAAATCTCCGGCCTGCCCGCCGCGCCGGCACCGGTGGCGGCCGCGGCACCGCTGCCGGTGTGGAAGCTGGGGCGCGTCGTTTTGCGGAAGGAGACGGCGCAGCGCGGGGGAAAGAGCGTCATTGTGATCCACGATTTTGCCACGCATCTGCCGGGGTCGGTGATCGAGGCGACGGCAAAAAAGGTGCGGGCGGCGTGCGGGTGTGGAGGGACGGTCAAGGGGAGGACGATCGAGATTCAAGGAGACCAGCCAGGGAAGATTCGCGCGGTTTTGGAGGGCGAGGGATTTCAGGTCGCCGGGGTGAAATAGGCGGCGGACTCCGGCGGCAAAGTGAGAATCGCCCTCGCGAGGATGCGAGTGGGGCGGCGGGATCGGTGCATTGATGATTTTTTGGTCACGGATCGTGCGACGCCCGCAGCTTTTCAGAGAGTTCTCCCTCCTCCCCTACTGTAAAATTGGCAGGCCCCTTTCCGCGCGGCGGACGCCCGCCCCCGCTCTTTCCCGCTGGTTCCGCAGCTGCCGAGCTTCAGTCCGGCGCAGGGCATGGACGGTGCTTTGGTCAGGAAGCCAAACCGCTGGTCCACGGACCGGCGACATCCCGACTATGTCCCAACCGCAACCTGATCGCGCCGATTACATCGAGTTCATCCCGGCTTCCACGCCGGCGACGCCGCTGTCTTTCGCGAAGCTGCCGGCAGGCGCGGGGGAAGGCGACGCGCAGAGCCTCTTAGAGCAGCTCCAGCAGACCATTCGCTCCGCCGAGCGCGAGCGCGACAGCGCCGTGCAGCAACTCGCCCAGGCGGCGCAGCAGATCACCACGCTCCGCGACAGCGAGACGCATCTCCGCTCGCAGTTTGTGGAAGTGACTTCGCTCATTCAGGAGCGGGATGCCGCGATGCAGGAAAGCGACCGCCGCAGCCGCGAACTGGCCGACGCCGCGCGCAAGCTGGAAAACGCCACGCGGGAGCGTCAGGAAACCGTGCGCCAGCGCGACGAGGCGCTCCGCCAGCTCGGAGCGGCCGAGCGCGCGCCCAGCGAGCCGGTGCGGAGCGGGAGCGATGCGGAGCGGCAGATCCAGGCCATCCGCCAGGCCCGCGACGACGCCCATACCCAGATTCTCGACCTCCAGAACCGGCTTGCGCGCGCGGACGATCAAATTTCCGATCTCGAATATCAGCGCGAGAAATCCGCCACAACCGTGCGTCAAGCCGAGGCCACCGCCGCCGAGTTTCACCGGCAGCTCGAAGCCACCGCGCTCGACCGCGACGCCACGGCGAAGCAGGTCGATGAACTGACCCGCGAACTCGACGAACTGCGCACTCAGGCCAACCTGCTGCGAACCGCCGCGAGCGATTGCTCCGCGCTCGCTGAGCAGCGGGAAAAGATCGCCGCGCTCGAAGCGCGGGAGCAGGTCGCGCAGGCGGACGCTGCCACGCTCCGGCAGGAGCTGGAGCTGGTTGGCGAGCAGCTCACGGCGGTCACCGGCGAGCGCGACGGCGCGCTCGTCTCACTTCAGGCCGCGCAGGAGCAGTTGGGTCACATTTTGCGCGAGCACGCAATCCTCCGCACGCACCCCGGCGGCACCGTCACGCTCGAGCAGCAGATCGTCGCGCTCTGCAATCACGTCGCCGTCCTCGAAGCCAACGGCCAAACCGCCCGCTCCGGTCAGGCGGATCTCGCCGTGTTGCAGACCCGCTTTGAAAAGCGGCGCCTCGAAACCATCGACCTCGCCACCCGGCTGCAGACCGCCCAGCGGGAAATCCGTGATCTCAGCGCCAGCCTCGCCGAGGCTCGGCTGCAGGTGAAGTTCGCCACCGCCGCCACCCGCCCGACCTCCTCCTTTTCCCCCGCCTCAGGGCACGCGGCCATGCCCTTCGCGCCGAAACCCGAGCCCGCCTCGCTGCACAGTGAAACCTCCGCCTGGGAGGACGAAAAGCCCATCGCCGGCATCGGCAAAACGCTCACCGAAAAAGACGCCCGCAGCGTGCACGGCGCCATGCGGCAGTGCTTCCACTCCTTCACCAAAACGCCCGAGGACCTCAGCCTGCTCAACGAACTCTACTGCCACGTCCACGGCTTTGCCGAGCACGCCCGCGCCAGCGGCTACGTGGCCCTGCATCGCGTTTGCTCCACCTTTTCCGACCTCACGCGCGGCCTTTACGAAGTGCCCGAGCAGATCAACTCCTCCACCTTGCGGACCATCCAGCAGACCATCGAATTCCTCGGCACGCTGCTCCGCAACCACAGCTTCGAGGTGGCCCGCGATCCCGCGAAAGCGCACGTCCTTGCCGTGGATGACGACGCCGAAAACTGCGCATCGATCCAGATGGCGATGGAGAGCGCCAGCCTGCGCACGACCTGCGTGCCGGACTCCGCCTCGGCGCTCGCGAAACTCGCCAGCCACAGTTACGACCTCATCGTGCTCGACGTGCGGATGCCGGGCATGGACGGCTTCGAGCTTTGCCACCAGATCCGCGAACTCCCGCAGCACGCCTCCACCCCGATCATCTTTCTCACCGGCCTCGCCACGCCCGAGCACCGCGAGCAGTCCATGCTCAGCGGCGGCAGCGACTTCATCGGCAAGCCCTTCAAACTCCACGAACTGACCCTCAAAACGATGACGCTCATTTTGAAAAACCAGCTCGGGCTGAGCTAGGCACGAGCCGCCCGCAGGCCGCCTCTCCTCCCCTGGTCCCCGCCG
>CAYQBV010000215.1:0-7670 GCA_964415705.1 uncultured Chthoniobacter sp.
CAAACCCGTTTCCCAAGTCGCCGAAGAACTCTGCATCAGCAGCAATTTGCTCTACAACTGGAGGCACAGTTCGCAGGGCGCGCAGCTGGGCAGCGCAGGAGCGCAAGCCGCAGGCGAGCACTCCGAAGCGGACGAACTGCGTGCATCGGCGTGGGCGTGGCCATTTCCTGCTCGGTCGCGCACCGCCGCACTGCCGGGCAGTTTGTTCGATTTGTAGTTTTCCGAACCAAACTCATTCGGCGTCCCGTCCGGCGTCCCGATTATCCAGACCGTGGCCCCCCCGAGGGTCGATGGCACTGCGCGCGGGAGCGCGCAAAAGGCAACGGCGAGAACGACCAGAAGCGGGGGCGTTTTCATGGTGCGCGCTCTGTCGGACCTCCGCGCACCGACGGCCAAGTGAACTTCTCTTTAGGTCCGTGGAGGAATGGAACCGCGATGCGCGGGTGCGACGCGACAGGGTGCCCGATGGGGGCGATTGAGGATCACCGACTCAGGTCTTGGCGATGGCAGGGGAACCCGTTGGCGCGAAGACCGTCTCAGCCCAAATAGCCCGGACGACCGGACCCGGTGGCAAAGCGAGGACGAATGTGATTCATCGTCCGAGCGTGGTTGTCCGCAGCAACCGCAGACCCGCGAGCGCTTTGGCCCTCACTACCCGCGAGGCTCAGGGCCTGCCAGGGAGTGGAATCCGAATTTTGTTTCCAGAGCGGCAAGTAGGATTTTTCGCGACTGGACCGTGGTTTGATGACAGAAAGATCGGAAGCCATAGGTGCGGGATTTAGTAAGTTGTGGCTTTGTTTCCCTGGTTCCGGCGGGAACGGCGACTGAGCAGCAGGGCACCGAGGGCAAGCATGGCTACGGAGGTGGGTTCTGGCACGAGTGATCCGGTGACGGCGACGTAGAGTGGGTCGGGATCGAACGCGGACGAAAGAAACGTGCTGTTCGGATTCATGCCTGGGAGATTGCCCACGCTTGGTCGGGCCAGGTTGTTGTTCGGATTGGTGAAGACTACTTGCCCGTTCAAGGCAAAGGTTCCGACAGTGTTAATCCGGTCACCTAGTTGCAGGTTGGCGATCTGGATCTCATCGATCAGCGCGTTCAGAGGCAGACCAAGTGAGGAAAGATCAAAGGAGGTGGCAAAAGCACCCTCATTAGATGGTGCCGATTGGGTGTATGTCGCGAAGGAATCGACGGACCGGTAGTACCATATCGAGTAACCGTCTCCCGTCATGTGAACCCGGACCATCTGACCTTCCGACGAGGTGGCGTTGCTTCCCGATTCGTAGATGAGAAACTCATCTCCCGGACCGTTGGCGAGGCTGCGTCCGCCGGACCAAGTGATGGAAATCCCGTGTCGCACCAGCGATCCGTCGTTGCCGGATGGGAGGTTAATTGCAGACGAGAAGAGGGAAGGGGAGTTGGGAATCGGGTTCGGCTGGGTGAGGCCGTGCTGGTTGTTGGCCTGCACGCCGAGGGTCAGCGTGTGATCGTAACCTGGCAGTCCTATGAAGCCGGTTTCCGCACTACCCGTGGGATTGCTGTTTTGGAAACCTACCGATCTTGTGATGTTCGTCGGCAGGCCCGCACTGAATTGAGCGCCCCCGAGGTTTGCCCCGTCGCCGATCAATCCGAGGATGTTGGGTGTCTTGTCCTGGTCCCAGGAAAAGCCGGCGAAGCTGAAGGTTGCGGCAGAGGCAGGAATTGCCTGAATGGCGAGGGCGAAAAGGCCCGCGCGGAAGAAGGACGGTGCGAAACCCCTGTGGGTGACCGCTTTGACGATAGCTTGCGAGATCATGGTGCGCTGTGCATTGCAAGCATCGTGCCAATCGGGGTTTGCAGATTGAACGGAGTGGGAATGTTCTGCAAAGGCTCCAGCGAAGTGTTTTCGAAAGGCGCTTCAATGCAGGGCAACGGGCCGCAGAGCGTCCGCGGCGCCGTCCACAAATCATCCAATCCCTACCGAAACCCGCACCAAGCATGCGATTGTTACCCGCTCGTGCACATGCGCTCCTCACCGATAGGATCGTCGCGCTCGGTTCCTTTGTTGTTACTTCTGCACCCATTTACGCCGTGCCTCAGTTTGTAGTGACGGATCTCGGTGCCGTGAGCGGCACGACCAGTCGCGGCTATGGGAGCAATGCCTCTGGGGATGGAGCGGGTCTTTTCCGAATGACACCGGGCGGCGTCGATCCAGGCGTGCGCTGGATGGGCTCCGGGCCCGCGGACCTCGGAACATTCGGTGGCACGAACAGCTAGGGTTATTGCATCAAGGGCAGCGGCGATGTCGTGGGTGGGTCGTAACTGCCTGGGGATGCCATTCAGCACGGGTTCGTCTACACCGGCGGTGGCAGCATCAGCGTCCTCGGTCAAAGCGCGGCCGACGGTGTCATCGCTGGCCAGACCCACGCCCTCCTTTTGACTCCCACGCCTGAGCCGGGCAGCGCCGCATGGCTGCTCGGCGGCGGCTTGCTCCTTGGCCTTGGCCTTCGCCGTTGAGTCGCGGCTACCGGGTTTCGAGTTTGAAAATCAGCCCGTCGAGGACGGCGTCGGCTTTCAGTTTGATCCGGCGTCCGTCGGTGATCGGGTCCTCCGGCGGGAGGCGCTTGATCATCGCGGCGATCATCTCCGCAGAGCGGACGCTCGCAGCTTTGAGCAGATCGTCCACGGCCGCGGGGACTGACGCGGACGGCGCGGCTTTTTCGCCGTTCGGGCCGCTTTGCAGAAAGTGGGCCGCCGATTCCGTGCCGATGCGGATGTGCCACGTATCGGCGCTCGCGAAGTAGATCGCCAGCGCGCCGCGTTTCACCAGGCCCAGCCGCGTGGCTTCGCTCGCGAGCCAGGTCTCAAGCTGGCCGCCCTCTGCGGCAGCGGGTGGCCGCGCATATACGCGCGCCGCCAGCCGGATGCCGGTGAAGCGCTCGAAGTTCACCAGCTTGAAGTTGAAGTGCTTCGCGCGGTCCCATTCCTTCGGGAGGATTTTGTCGGGATCGTCGAACGGCGCATCCGGCCCCGGCTCGCGCGGCCCGGGGTAGAGGCTCGCGCGCGCCACGAGCGCGTTGAAGGTCGCCTCATCCGCGCGGAACGCCTGCGCCGCGGCCCCGAGGCGCAGGATTTTCACGCGCATCGTGTCGCGCTCCTTGATCTGCGGCAGCAGTTCCAGCCCGCGCACCACGCGGCCAAAGACATTGTGCTGATAGTTCAGCCGGTGCTGCGCGCTGAGCATCAGGCAAAACTGCGAGCCGTTCGTATCCGGGCCGTCGTTGCCCATTTGCAGTGTGCCCATTCCCTCGTGGCGCAGGCCGGGCACGATCTCGTCGGGAAAAAGATAGCCCGCATCGCCATCGCCCGTCCCCGTCGGATCGCCGCCCTGCACGACCAGCCCCGGCACCACGCGGCACCACGTCAACCCATCGTAAAACGGCTTGCGCGGCTTCGGCCCGAGCGCGCCCTCGGCCAGCGCCACGTGATTGACCACCGTCATCGGCATCTTCTCGTAAAACAGCTCGCACACCACCACCCCGCGCTCCGTGGTGATCTCGGTGTAAAGCCCGTCCGGCAGGCCGTGGGGATGCTCCGCGCGGCACAGGCCGGCGGCGATGAGCGAAAGTAAGAGGGCGAGTGAGCGGGTGAGGGATTGCATCGGATTCACGCCGCAGGCGAGCCCAGCAAGGGGACGTTGTCCAGCGTCAAACCGGCTCTGGTAAGCGGTCCAGCGGACGGCAAAACGCTGCCGCGCAGATTTTGCGGCCAAATCGCCGCAGCCAAAATCCGCGTCGTTGTTGAGTTGGGCGGACTTGGCTTGGCGCAGTCGCAAGGAAGTGCGTAAGATGACCGCATGAAGACGCTGAATCCGAAGGCCGAATACATCGTGAAGAACGACAAGCCGACCGCGGTGATCATGCCCATCGCCGAATACGAGGAATTGCTGGAGGATTTGCACGACCTCGGGGTGATCGCGCGGCGCAAGGATGAGCCGACGATTCCGCTGGCCGAGGTGAAGCGCCGGCTGAAGACCAATGCCGGACTACGCCGTTAGTTTCCGTCGCTCGGCTGAGAAGGACTCGCGCAGGAACCGCGTCCACCGGGCTGCCGCAAACTCGTGGGTAGTGAAGATGCGTTTCGCATCCGCATCGGCGACTACCGGGTGATCTATACCGTGGATGATGCCGTCCTTATCGTGGCCATCGAAAGTGTTCGCCACCGCCGCGAAGTTTACCGCTGCCCCGCATTGCAGGGCTCCACCGTTTCCGTTTCGTGCCACCGGGCCACCGAACTGGATCCCTGACCGGAGCAGGCCATCGAGTCGCAGGCGCGGGTTGGGCACGGAGCGGAGGGCTTCGGTTGCGGCTGGGGTAAAAAATTTTTCTTTGTGGTTGACGGGGCTGGCGGAGAAGGGTTTCTGTTGCGGGCTTCGGCGCGACGGCTATCCACAAACCAAACAACTCAGACGGCACAAAACCTATGCCAGCGAAAGCCATCCTTATTTGTTCCATCTCCGCGGCGCTGCTCAGCGTCCCCGCCGGTCACGCCGACACCTTCGGCCCGGTCGGCCCCAACCAATTCACGATTGATTTTGTGAATATCGGTAACCCCGGTAATGCGAACGATGCGGCATGGGACAATGTTTTTCCCGACTTCTCCACGCCGTATGGCGGGGTGGGTTACGAGTATCGGATGGGGACGTATGAGATCAGCGAGGACATGATCAACAAAGCGAACACCCTGGGCGGGTTGCTGATCATCAAGGACACGCGCGGGGTGAACAAGGCGGCGACGAGCGTGAGTTGGAACGAGGCGGCGCGGTTTGTGAACTGGCTGAACGTGAGTTTGGGGTATGCGCTGGCGTATAAATCTGCGGTCCAGCCTGGTGGTGGGGGCTACACGGGCAATGAGAACCTTGCGCTGTGGATATCGGGAGACGCTGGGTATGATGCGAGCAACCCGTATCGCAACAGCAACGCGCGTTATGTGCTGCCGAGTGAGAATGAATGGTACAAGGCGGCGCATTACAGCGGGAGTGGGACGACGTATTTTGATTACGCGACGGGGAGCGACGTGATTCCGACGGCGGTGTCGAGCGGGACGGGAGCGGAGACGGCGGTATTTGGCGGAGGAGGGGCGTCAGCGCCTGCAGACATCACGCAAGCTGGTGGGCCGAGTGCGAATGGGACGATGGGGCAGAACGGGAGCGTGTGGGAGTGGAGCGAGAGTGCTTTTGACGGGACAAATAATTCTTCTTCCGAGCCTCGCGCGTACCGCGGTGGCGACTGGAACAACTCGGAGTACCACCTGCGCTCCTCGCTCCGCGACATCTACATGCCGACGATCTCGAGCGGCGTTGTGGGATTTCGTGTGGCGAGTGTCCCTGAACCCTCCAGCACGGTGTTGATGATCAGCGCCGGTTTGCTTGCATTAGCACGGAGACGCCGCCGCGCCGCCCTTTGATCTTTGGCCTTTGGCTCGCCCTTAAGGCACCTGCCTCCACTTGTCCCGCAAGCCGCCGCCTCGGCCCTTTTCCTTTTCGGCGGGTTCAGTGAACCCAGCTACAGTGGCAGCGAGCGGGAAAAAGGGACGCATAGATAGCGGTCGGCAACCGCGCGTTGACGACACTCGTGGGCGTGGGCATTTTCCGGGAATGAGCACTGTCGCTGAAATCGAACGAGCCATCGGCCACTTGCCGCCAGAGCAATGGACGGAAATCCGTCGCTGGATGGATGCCCATGCGCCCAAGGCGGCACCGTCTGCGGATCTGGCGGAGTTCGACGTGTGGCTCGCGGCCAGCATCGGCATCGCCAAGGGAAAACAGACGACTGACGAGCGGATGCGCGAGACGCGGGGGAGAGGGCTCATGGCCGGCTTGCCTCGAACATCCGGGCGAAGCATGCTGCTGACATGTCCACCGTAACCATTGCCGTGCCCGATCTATTAGACGAGTCGCTGACCGCGCGAATGAAGGCGGTGGGGGCGCGCTCCAAGGAGGAATATGTCTTGGAACTCATCGCGTCCGACTGTGCGGTGGATGAGCTGGAGCGGACGCTGGAGCGGCGGCTTGCAGGTGCGTTTGAGCCGCTGGAAGGGGATTGGAAGGAGCGCGTGCGGCAGTCGGCGGCGAAGCTGGGGTGAGGATCGAACGGCATCCGGCGGTGATCGGGGAAGACCTTCCGGGCATCTACGCGTACATCGCGCGCGATGATCCGGCGGCGGCGGCGCGGGTGCTCGACGCGGTGGAAGCGACGTTGCAGCAACTGCTGACGCAACCATTGAGCGGCGTGAGGTATCGCACGCGCAATCCACGTCTCGCCGGGATCCGCATGCTGCCGGTCGCGGGCTTTGAGAACTACCTGGTGTTTTACCTCGCCGATCCCGAAGCGGTACGCCTGCTCTACGTGGTCCATGGCGCGCGGCACCTCCCGCGCCTTTTCCGCCGCGAGCCGCGAGCCTGACCGCAGCCTTCGTCTAGCGAATCGGGCTTTACCCTTGTCCCGCCAGCCATCCGCTGTCCGGCATCGCATACGGGCGGAAGGTCTCCAGCGTGCCTTCGTGCTCGTTGTAAAAGAGCGCGCGGTGGAGGCCGAGGTTGCTGGCTTTGGGGGAGTCGATGAGGCTGACGGAGTCGTTGGCGCTCATTTGGAAAACGACGCGCATTGCAAGTTCCGTGAGAGCTTTGCGGCTCATGCCGCGGCCCACGTTGTTGAAGGTGTCCACCGTGCAGGCCGTGGCTGCTGCCCTCGGTGACGACCTCGCCGAGCTGCGCTGGCGTTTTGTCGTGCGGCGCTGCTGGTCCGCTTTCTCATGACGCGCGCAGCCGGGTCGGCGCGCGAGCTGACAGCAGCGCCGCACTCCAAAACGCAGGCGCGTGCGGGACGTTGTCTGTCTTGCGCGAGCCAGTCGGTGCCCGGCATCGCCCACGGGCGGAAGGGGCCAGCGCGCAGGTCTCAGTCAAACGCTCGCGGGTTGTCGAGGAGTTGACGGAGCGCGGCGACGTCGAGGCGATCTTTGTCGCGAAGGGATGCGCTCTTGAGCCGGATGAGCGCCGCTTTTGAGGCAAAGCGGATGATGCGGCCGGACAGGGGAAACTCCACGGCATCGGCGATGAGATCGGCGAACCGCTGGCCGGTCATGCGGGTGAAGATGTCGATCTGGCTTTGCTCGGTTTCCTCGACGATGCGGACCGCCCCTTCTTCGTCGGAAAAATCCTCCGGGCTCAGTTCGCGGGCGAAGCCTTCGCCATAGTCCGCGAGGGTGCCGAGCAGGCGGGCGATATTCTCCGGCGTGCGCGCGATGAGGATGTCCACATCCTCGGTGAGCCGGACGTAACCGTGCAGGGTGACGGCAATGCCGCCGACCACGACGAACTGCACGCCGGCGTCAGCGAGCCGGACCAACAGTTTTTCGAACGAGGGTTCCATCGTGGACGGGCGGACGCCAGGGGCCGCCGCGGAGGAGAAACGCATTGCGCCGCAACATGGCGAGCCGCTGCAGGGGCGGCAGGTTGACGAGGCTGCCGCCGACTTTTCGGCGGATGGGCTCCTGAAGATCGGGAAGCATGGCGGAGAGATTAGAGCATGGCTAAGCGCTTCCCGCCAGCCACGCGCCATCCGGCATGGCATACGGACGGAAGGTCTCCAGCGTGCCTTCGTGCTCGTTGTAAAAGAGCGCGCGGTGGAGGC
>CAYQBV010000216.1:0-7618 GCA_964415705.1 uncultured Chthoniobacter sp.
GGTGTAGCGGGTGAACAGCGAGGCCATGAGACGCGAGGGAGGGCAGCTAGCGCGCGGGGATTGCCGCCAGCGCCGGAATCGGGTCGGACAGGTCCCGCGCGGCGGCGATCCGCAGCACGCGGCTGACCGACCCGCCGGCGAGGATGCGCGCCCGCAGATCAGCGGGCACCGTCACGGCGCGGAGATGACCGGCGACCACGGTGTGGCCGTCGATGTCATTGAATATGGACGGCGCGACGCTGGGTATCTCGGGGGAGACGTCGTCGAGTTCCACGTGGGGAATTTTGGTGCTGTGGCGGTAGGTGCTCAAGGATTCGCGGTAAAGGGTCGTGAAGAGCCACGATTTGACCTTTGCGAGATCGCGGAGTTGGTGGCCTTTTTCCGCCCACAGAAAAAAAGTCTGCGGCGTGAGATCGGCGGCATCGTTCGCGTTTTTCGCGAGCGAAAGCCCGAAGCGAAAAAGCGCGGTGTAATGCCGGTCCACGAGTTCGTTAAAGTCGATGGGGCGCACTGGCGATGGGAGTGGCTCGGACATGGAATTATTCCCAGAGCAGCGCAAACCGTGACGACTGTCGAGCCGCGCCAGTGCTTGTCCTGCTTTGAAATCCTCACGACACGGACCATCCGCGGACTTGCTGCCCTCCGGCAGGCATCCTAGCCTGCGCTGCCTTATGTCCTCCGATCCCTCCGCCCTTTACTCGCGCAAGAACCCATTTCCGGCCATCCATCCCGTGAACCGTCGGCTCTCCGGCGAAGGCTCCGGGAAGGACACGCGGCATCACGAAATCTCCCTCGCCGGCTCCGGGTTAAGCTACGAGGTCGGCGATTCGCTCGGCCTTTTCGTCGCGAACAATCCCGCGCTGGTCGCCGAGATCATCGACACCATCGGCGCGACCGGCGACGAGACCGTCCCCGGCTCGGATGCTGTGTCCAAGCCGCTCCGCACGGCCCTGACCACCGACTACGTGATCACCCAGCCGTCGAAGGAATTTCTCCACGCGCTCGTCGAGCGCACGGGTGACGCCGCCGGGCAATTGCGCGACCTGACCGCCGATCCCGCGCAGAAAAAGGCGCTGGACGACTACCTCTGGGGTCTTGAGTTCATCGATTTGCTCCGCGCGCATCCGAGCGTGCGCTGGACGGCGGAGGAGTTTGTCAAAACGCTGCGCAAGCTGCAGCCGCGGCTCTACTCGATCGCCTCCAGCCTCAAGGCCAATCCTGAATCCGTGCATCTCACGGTGGCTACCGTGCGCTACGAAAGTCACGGACGGTCGCGCGAGGGCGTGGCGTCCACGTTCCTCGCGGAGCGCTGGCCGGCCACGGCCACGGCGGGCGTTTTCATCCACACGGCGAAACATTTCCGCCTGCCGGAAGATCCCGCCACGCCGGTCATCATGGTCGGCCCCGGCACCGGCGTCGCGCCCTTCCGCGCGTATCTGCAGGAGCGGAAAGTCAGCGGCGCGAGCGGTCGGAACTGGCTCTTCTTCGGCGAGCAAAAGCGCGCGTCCGATTTCCTCTACGAGAGCGAACTCACCCAGCTCGAGGCGGATGGCGTGCTGACCAAGCTCGACGTGGCCTTTTCCCGCGACCAGGCGGCAAAGATCTACGTGCAGGACCGCATGCGCGAGAGCGCCCGCGAGCTATGGGCGTGGCTGGAGGAGGGCGCGCACTTCTACGTGTGCGGCGATGGCGCGCGCATGGCGAAAGACGTGGATGCCGAGCTGCATCGCATCGCGGAAAGCGTCGGCGGCAAGACGCCCGAGGAAGCGGCCGCCTACGTCGAGGCGATGAAGAAGGAGAAGCGCTACAAGAAGGACGTTTATTAAACGCCGCCCGCCGGCCTCCCACATTTCGCTTCCGCCGCCGGGACCGCGAAGCTAAGTTTTCACACTCGGATGATCGCCGCACCTTCAGCGCCCCGCCGCTTCCGCCTTCCTTCGGGAATGGGGCTCGTGAATCTTCTCTGCGCGGGTTGGTCCGGGTTGGTGTTTCTCTTTCTCTACATCCCGATCGTCCTGCTCGCGGTGTATTCGTTCAATGCGTCGGATCTGATCTCGATCTGGGGCGGGTTCAGCACGGAGTGGTATGTGAAGCTCTGGAACAATGGCCCGCTGATCGACGCCACAAAAAACAGCCTGATCATCGCGGCGTTCACCACGGTGTTTTCCGTGATCCTCGGCACCCTCGGCGCGTGGCTCCTTTATCGGTATAAATTTCCCGCGCTCCGTCCGCTGGGCACGCTCATCTTCATCCCGATGGTCATTCCGGAAGTCATCATGGGCGTGAGTTTGCTGATCCTCTTCACGGTCGTCTCCGTGCCGCTGAACCAATGGCTGGCCACGTTCACGGAGGCGGAGTTTGCCCAGGGTTTCGCCACGATCATCATCGCGCACACCACGTTTTGTTTTCCATTCGTGCTCGTCGCGGTGCAGGCGCGGCTCACCGGTGTGGATCCCTTTCTGGAGGAGGCGGCGATGGATCTCGGCGCGCCGCCGCTGAAGGCCTTCTGGCTCGTCATGGTGCCTTATCTTTTGCCCGCGATCGTGTCCGGTGCCTTGATGTCGTTCACGCTTTCGATGGACGAAGTCATCGTCACGTTTTTCGTCACCGGCCCGGAGTCGCAGACGCTGCCGCTGAAAATTTTCGGCCTCGCGAAAAAGGGGCTCGATCCTTCGCTCAACGCGGTGTCCACGGTGTTTGTTCTTGCCACCGCCATCCTCGTGATCGTAGCTGACCGTGTCAGGAAGTTTAAGCATTAAGTCTGTTCACTCGATCAGGTAACATTATGAAAACCATCCGTCTCATCCTCGCCCTCACCCTCCTCGCCGCCACTGCCGTCCCGAGCTACGGACAGGCCAAAAAGAAACAGGTGCTCAACCTTTTCTGCTGGTCGGAATATGTCCCCCAGGAAGTCATCGACGGCTTTACAAAAGAAACCGGCATCAAGGTCAACACGGAGAACTACGCCTCCAACGAGGAGATGCTCTCGAAGCTCCTCGCCGGCGGGAGCAAATACGATCTCATCCAGCCGTCGGAATACACGATCGAGGCGCTCATCAAGAAGGAGAAGCTCGACGCGCTGACTTTGGAGAACATCCCGAACCTCAAGAATCTCGATCCCAAGTTCACCAAGATGCCACATGATCCGGAGGGGAAATACTCGGTGCCGTGGATGGCGGGCACCGTGGGGATCGTGGTCAATACGGCCAAGGTCAAGACGCCGATCACTGGCTACAAGGACGTGTTTGCGGGCACGCACAAGCGCCGCATCGTGGTGCTGAATGACTCGCGCGAGATCGTCTCGTGGGCGCTGGCCACGCTCGGCATTTCCGCCAACGACATGACCCCGGAGAATCTGGAGAAAGCCAAGCCGATCCTCGCGACGTGGCTCCCGCAGGTGAAAGTGTATGACTCGGATTCACCGAAGACCGCGCTGCTCAATGGCGACGTCGATCTCGGCATCGTCTGGAGCGGCGAGGCGGCGATCCTGTGGAAGAAGAACAAGAAATTCAGCTACGTGCTGCCGGCGGAAGGCGCGCATCAGTTCATCGACAGCCTCGCCATCCCGAAGGGTGCGCCGAACAAGGGGAACGCCGAGAAGTTCATCAACTACATCCTCAAGCCCGAGGTCAGCGTGCTCATCTCCAGCGAATTCCCTTACACGAATCCCAACGCCGAAGCCGTGAAACTGCTCAAGCCCGAACAGCGCGACAACCCCGCGAGTTACCCGCCCGGCGCGCCGAAGCTGGAGACCTTCAAGGACATCGGGGCCGCGGCCAAGGACATCGACAAACTCGTCACCGACATCAAGGGACGGAAGTAGTCCCCGCTTCCCGCGATGCAAGCCGCGCTCGGCGCTCCCGACACTTCCGGCACCCGGCGCCCCGGCCTCTTCGGCTGGCTGCTGATGACGCCGATGCTGCTCTGGCTCTTCGCCTTTGTCGTCGCACCCACACTCATCCTGCTCGTCTATTCCTTTTGCGAGCGCGACGACCTCGGCCTGGTCGTCTATTCCTTCACCTGGGATAACTACCGCCGCATTTTCTTCGACTCCGACACAGGCGAATTCGGCACGACTTACCTCACGGTTTTTGTCCGCTCCGTGATCTACGCCGGGCTGACCACGGTCATCTGCCTCGTCGTCGGCTATCCGGTCGCGTGGTACATCGGCCGCGCCCCGGAAAGCCGCCGCAACCTGCTCCTCACGCTCGTGATGATTCCGTTTTGGACGAGCTTCCTCATCCGCACTTACGCGTGGATCACCATCCTCAGCACCAACGGCCTGCTCAACAGCTTCCTCCAGTACACCAAGCTGATCGAGGAGCCTTTCGACATGCTCTACACGCCCGGAGCCGTGGTCCTGGGGCTGGTTTACAGTTACTTGCCGTTTCTCATTCTGCCCGTCTATGGCTCGGTGGAAAAACTCGACAACTCGCTCGTCGAGGCCGCCTTTGACCTCGGCGCGGGGCCCGTGCGGGCGTTTCAAAAAGTCATCATCCCGCTCACCCAACCCGGCATCGTCGCCGGTGTGCTCCTCGTCTTCATCCCGGCCATCGGCATGTTTGCCATCAGCCAGCTCATGGGCGGCGGCACCGATCCCACGATCGGCGAGGTCATCCAGAATCAATTCATGCAAGCCCGCGACTGGCCCTTCGGTGCCGCGCTCGGCATGACGCTCGTCGTGATGTTTGCCGTCGCGTTCTGGTTCACCTCGCGGCGGCAGGAAGCCGTGCCGGGCTGAGCCGCGCGCCGCGGCCTGGGCCGGTTTTCCGCGCGCCGCGCCCTTCGGCATTGCCCGCGCGCGCTTTTCCCCATACGCAGTGCGGCATGGCAAACGTCGTTTTTCTTTGGCACATGCACCAGCCTTACTACGTCAATCCGCGGACGCAGACCGCGATGATGCCGTGGGTCCGGCTGCACAGCGTGAAGGGCTATCTCGACATGATCACCGTCATCGAGGACTTCCCCGGCGTGCGCGTGAATTTCAATCTCACGCCGGTCCTCATGCTCCAGATCGAGGAGCTGACCGGGGGGAAAATCCGCGACCTCTGGCTCGACTGGGCGCGCCAGCCCGCGGCGGATTTGGAGGAGCACGAGAAGTTCGCCATCCTCGAGAACTTCTTCAAAATCCACTGGGACAATCTCGTGAAGCCCTTCCCGCGCTACTGGGAGCTGCTGAACAAGCGGGGGCTCACCTTTTACCGCGACGAAGTGCAGCGCGGGCTGCGGTATTTTTCCACGCAGGAATTCCTCGATCTCCAGGTGTGGTTCAATCTCGCGTGGTGCGGCTACACCGCGGAACGGCTCTTTCCCGAGCTGGCCGCGCTCAAGCTCAAAGGCCGCAATTTCACCGAGGCCGAGAAGCACCGCGTGCTCGACATCCATTTGGAAATCATGCGGCTCATCCCGCAGAAATATCGCGCGGCCGAGGAGCGCGGGCAGGCCGAGCTGACGACCACGCCGTTTTTCCACCCGATCCTCCCGCTGGTCTATGACTCGGCCTTGGCCGTGCGCAGCCTGCCGGGGCGGCAGTTTCCGCAGCGCTTCCACTGGCCGGAGGATGCCGCCGCGCACCTCACGCTCGCGGTCGAGCAGCACACCCGGCTCTTTGGCAAAGCGCCGCGCGGACTGTGGCCGAGCGAGGGCTCGATCGCGCCGGAGCTGATCCCGCTGATGCAGCGGAGCGGCATCGAGTATTTTTGCAGCGACGAGGAAAACCTCTTCAATTCGCTCCGCCTCGACCCGGTCTTCCGCGATCGCGAGGTGGATCATCTGGAGCTGTTCCAAGGCTGGCGCGTGACCCACGACGGCGCGGCGGTGAACGCCGTGTTTCGCGAAAAGCCGCTCTCGGATTTCATCGGCTTCATGGCCGCGAAAAACTCGCCGGTCGCCGCCGCCGAGCACCTCCTCACGCATCTCCAGCACATCGCGGACATGGTCCCGGCGGAGACCGGCCTCATCCCGCTCATCCTCGACGGCGAGAACGCGTGGGAAACTTTCGCCGACGGCGGCGAGGGCTTTCTCCGCGCGCTCTACGGCGGCATCGAGGCCGAGCCGGGGCGGCTGTCGAGCTGCACCATCGAGGAGTATTTCCGGCAGCATCCGCCGCGGCACCAGATCACCACCTTGCACACCGGCTCGTGGATCAGCAGCAACTTCGACATCTGGATCGGCGAGGAGGAGGAAAACCGCGCGTGGGATTTGCTCGGCGAAACGCGCACCTTTTTGCAGCGGGAAATCGACGCCGGCAAACTCGCGCCCGACGTGCGCGCCGCCGCGCTGCGCGAAATCTACGCCGCCGAGGGCAGCGACTGGTTCTGGTGGTACGGCCCGGATTTCTCCACGGACAACGACGCGCTCTTCGACGACCTCTTTCGCCTGCATTTGAAGAACGTCTATGCGCTCTGCGGCGGCGTGGCCCCAGCGGCGCTCGACGTGCCGATCACCTCCACGCGCGTGACGCCGCTCTACAGCGTGCCCGCGCGACCCATCTCCCCGGCGCTCGCCGGCGGTTCCTTTTTCGACTGGATCGGCGCGGGCCAATACGAGGCGGGCAGCGAGCAGGGCGCGATGTATCGGGCGGATCGCATGGTGCGAAAAATCCAGTTTGGGAGCGATGCGCGCGCGTTCTATCTGCGCGTGGAGATGGGAAAGTGGGAGCCGCTGGTGATGGCGGTTGATTTCCACCTGCCCGCCGAGACAACCGGCCGGACCTCGCTCCTCACGCCCGGCGGCAGCGGGGAGATCACCGTCGAGCGAGCGGGCGTGCCCGCGCAGACGCGCACCTCGCTGACCCTGAACGGAGCCATCGAACTGGCCCTCCCGCTCGCCGATCTCGGTCTCGCGGGGGAGGCGCCCGTCGCTTTTCAGGTGCGCCTCCTGCGCGACGGCATCGAGCGCGAGTGCTACCCCGAGTCCGCGCCGATCCAATTCACGCTCCTCGGCGCAGACTTCGCCCTGCGCAATTGGATCGTGTGATGGGTCTTTCACCCGCCCGCGAAACCGCCCATCCTCCGCGCATGACCAAACTCCGTTTCCTCCTCCTCCTCGCCGCCGCCCTCGGCGCGCTCCTGCTCCCGCGCTCCCTCCGCGCCGCCGCCCTCGAAGGCCCGACCTGGACCCTCACCGAACTCGCCGGCAAAGCCTTCGTCGCTCCCGCCGGCGGACGCGGCGCACCCACGTTGCAATTCGAGGCCGCCAAAAAAAGCGCGAATGGATTCTCCGGCGTGAACCGCTACTTCGGCGGCTACGAAAAGGACGGCGACAAGCTGAAATTCGGAGCAATCGCCGGCACCAAAATGGGCGGCCCGCCCGAGGCCATGCAGGCCGAGTCCGCCTTCCGCTCCATGCTCGCAAGCGTGAGTCAATGGCAGCTCGCCGACGGCGCACTCGCGCTGCTCAGCGAGGGCAAAGTGGTCGCCCGCTTCGCCGCCCGGCCCGCGAATCAGTAGCGGCGCAAACGCCCTCCGCGCACCAAGCATCCGCGTTCGCGCGCGTGCCTCCCGCACCCGCTCGGGCATCGAGCATTCTTCTGTCGTGTTGCGAGCAAAGGCGAACACCTTGCGCGCCGCCGCGCAGATGCGGGTTCCCCTCTTCGGCTTCGGGGACGCATTGTCGA
>CAYQBV010000217.1:0-7609 GCA_964415705.1 uncultured Chthoniobacter sp.
CGGCGGGGTGGCCCGCGGGGCGGGCGGCGGCGGGGCTGCAGGCTTGGGCGCGGGTTTCGGCGTGCTGGCGGAACCGGGCCGGTCGAGCGCACTACCCAGGGGACCGGGCGGCTTTTTCTTCGGAGCAGGAGTCGCCGACGAGGCCGCCAAAACGGGAGTCGCCAAAATGCCGAGCAGGAGGAGTGCGAGCAGTTTCATGCTCAGTGAACCTTCAGGCCTGGAAAAAACTAGGCTCATGCCCACGACCCGCGCGGTAGGCGCGGTAGGTGGCGAGGGCGAGGAGCGGCCAGTTGTGGCGATACATGTCGTAGCGCAGGTAGAAGACGCGGGGGAAGCCGGTGCCGGTGACTTCGGGCTCGGGCCAGGAACCGTCGGGGGACTGGCGTTCGAGGAGAAAGGCGATGCCGCGACGGATGGCGCGGGTGTCGAGCGCGGCGTGGCCGGAGGGATCGGTGGCGGCGATGAGGCCCATGAGCGCCCAGGCGGTTTGCGAAGGGGTGCTGGTGCCTTTGCCTTTGAGGTTCGGATGGTCGTAGCTCGCGCAGGTTTCGCCCCAGCCGCCGTCTTCGTTTTGGCAGGACTCGAGCCAGTCGCGGGCGCGGACGATCCATGGCTGGCGCAGGTCTTCGCCGATGGCGCGGAGGCCGCGGAGCACCTGCCAGGTGCCGTAGATGTAGTTCACGCCCCAGCGGCCATACCACGAGCCGTCGTCCTCCTGGGTGTCGCGGATGAAGGTCACGGCGCGATAAACGACGGCGCTTTCGGGGTCGTGGCCGATGTAGCCGAGGAGTTCGAGGACGCGGCCGGTGAGGTCGCTGCATGTGGGGTCGAGGATGGCGTTGTGGTCGGCAAAGGGCACGTCTTCGAGCCAGCGCTGGGTCACGTCTTTGTCGAAGGCCGCCCAGCCACCGTCCCTGCACTGAAAGCTGAGCAGCCAGCGGAGCGCGCGCTCGAAGCGCTGCTTCGCCTCGGCGTCGCCCGCGTGGCCGGTGAGGCGGAGCGCCATGAGGACCATCATGGTGTCGTCGGTGTCGGGGTAATAGACGTTGTTGAACTCAAAGGCCCAGCCGCTCGGTTCGCGGTGGCGGTTCATGGCAAACCAGTCGCCGCAGATGCGGACTTCCTTCGCCGCGAGCCAGCGCGCGGCGCTTTGGATCGGCTCGCTCTCGGCGGGCACGCCGCTTTCGCGCAGCGCGATGAGATTGATGGCGGTGTCCCACACGGGCGAGAGGCACGGCTGGATGCGGAAGTCGCGCGGGTCATCGACGAACAGGCCCTCGAAGTCGCGCTTCGCTTTGGCGTAAAGCGGGTGGTCGTTTTTGTAGCCGAGCGTTTTCAGCGCGATGAGCGAGTTCAGCATCGCGGGGAAAATCGCGCCGAGTCCGTCGCTGCCCTCGCCCATGCGCTCGGTCATCCACGCCTCGGCGCTGGCGAGCGCGGTCTGGCGTCCGGGTTTCCACGGGAGCTTGTGGAGGAGCTTGAGGACGGCGTCGCAGGCGAGGAAAAAATTCGGCCACGCCAAGCGCCGGCCTTTCCGGCTCAGGCCGAGGAAACCCTGCTCGGAGCCGACGGGATACAGCTCATGGAGCTGCTTGTCGGCGGAGAGCGCGCGGCTGGGCTTGTGGTGATTGAGGATGGCCAGCGGGATGAGCATCGCCCGGCTCCACGAGGACATTTTGTAGATCGAGAAAAAGAACCACTCCGGCATGAAGATCATCTCCACCGGGACGGTGGGGAGATACTTCCACGGAAACTGCCCGAGCAACGCGAGGTAGAGCTTCGAGTAGGTATTCATCCGCGGGATGCCGCCGAGCCGCAGCACGCAGGCGCGCGCTTCCAGCATCCACGGCTGCGTGGGCGCGTGGCCGGCGAGCTTCAGCGCGAAGTAGGCTTTGACCGTGGCGTTCACCTCGCTTGGACCGCCCTCGTAGATATTCCAGCCGCCGTCCGCGAGCTGCCGCCGGCGGATGTGCGCGACGCATTTTTCCTGGAGCACGGGATCGACCTCGTCTGCCCAGTGCATAAAGAGCACGTAGTCCGAGCAGAGCGTGCTATCGACGAAAAGCTCCCCGACCCAGTAGCCGTCGCCGTGCTGGAGGCGGAGGAGGTTTTCCTGCGCCTTGGCAATGGCCTGCGCGAGCGGGTCGCGGTCGGTTTTCGTCGGACTGGTGAGCGTCATCGGTTGGGGGAATGGAGCTTGGGCTTTAGCCCAAACTCACGCGGACTTTGGGCTGAAGCCCAAGCTACTTTGCCGTCAGCGCGGCTTCCGCAGGCACGGCTTTCCCGCCGGTGAGATGACCTTTGCCCGCGCTCACGCCGTTGAACGCCTCGATCTCCGCGTCCGGCGTGCCGAGCGGGCGCGCGCCGAAGTTGAATTTGATGTTCTTCCACGTGTCGCCCGGCTTTGCGCCCAGCCCGAGCGCGGCAGTGGGCTCGTAGCCGCAGTTCATCATGCAGTTTTCACAGCGCGGATCGCGGGCGACGCCATCGACCACGCCGATCGCGTCCCAGTTCGTCTTTTCCAAAAGCTCGCGGTAGCTCGTGTAATGACCGTCGGTCATCAGGTAGCACGGGCCTTTCCAGCCGAGGATGTTGCGCGTGGGAATCGCCCACGCCGAGCAGGTTAGGTCGCGCTTTCCGGCGAGGAATTCGAGATAAACCGGGGTGCCGAAGATGGGATATTTCTCTCCCCATTTTTCGACGTTGGCGAACTTCTCGATGGTCAGCTTGCGCGTGAGAAAGAAGTTTTCCGGCGCGATGCCGAGGCGCTTCACCATGTCCACTTTCGCGGCGTCGTATTCATAGCCGGGCGCGATGGTGTGGCCGTCGAGCGCGAGCGAGCTGAGGAAGGCGAACATGTCCTCGATCTCCTGCACCTCGGTCTCTTTATAGACCGTCGTATTCGTCGCCACCTGGTAGCCCAGAATCTTCGCCATGCGCATCGCCAGCACCGCCTCTTTGAAAACCCCCTCACGCTCGACGATGAGGTCGTGCGTCCGTTCGAGGCCGTCGAGGTGGACGTTCCAATACATCCAATCCGACGGCGCGATGACGGGCTTCGTCTCGTCCTTCGGACCTTTGCGCACTTCCTCCGCGTCCTTTGGGGAAATCAGCTCCTCGCTGAGCAAAACCTGGAGTTTCTCGTCCACCGATGCCGGAGCCCGGAGCGTTTCCATGGCGAGGAACTCACGCATCTTTTTCCGCATGAAACTGGCGTTCGTGCAGACATAGACGATGCGCCCCTGCTCCAGCAACCCGCCGACGAGCGCCTCGATCTGCGGGTAGATCAGCGGTTCGCCACCGCAGATCGAGACCATCGGCGCGTCGCACTCCGCCGCCGCGCCGAGGCAGTCTTCGAGCGGCATGACGTTCTTCAAAGAGGTCGAATACTCCCGAATCCGGCCGCAGCCGGTGCAGGTCAGATTGCAGGTATGCAACGGTTCGAGCTGCAGGACGGTGGCGAATTTTTCCACCCCCCGCAGTTTTTTCCCGATGATGTAGGCGGCAATCTTGGCGGTCAGCGCGAGCGGAAATCTCATATTTTCGATGCGTCTTACGCAGACTCATGGCAGAGCGCAATCGCGGAATCGCAGACCGGCAATACCCATCCGAAGATCCCTGATATTCCCGCTAGCCAAGGCTGCGGTGCCGTGGCAGTTTCGCCGCCTTTTCCCAATGAAAACCATCCCAACATTCATCCTCACCGCCAGCATCCTGACCGCCTCCACGCTCTTCGCCGCCGAGGCGCCGAAGAAAAAAGAGCCGACTAAAAAGGAGGCGGCAGATGGCGCAAAAGCCGCGCCCGCTGCGCAAGCCATCGCGCTGAAAGATCCGGTCGCCGTCGTGGATGGCGTGGAGATCAAGAAGGCCGATCTCGAGCAGGCCTTTACCCGCATGCTCGCCGCGCAGGGCATCCCGGCAGACAAGCTCCCGGATGAGCAGCGCATCCAAGGCTACCGCATGATTCTCGATGACATGATCATCGAGAAAATCGTCACGAAAAAGGCCGCCAACACCAAGGTCACCGACGAGGAGGTGGCCGCCAAGATCGAGACTTTCAAGACCAAGTTTGGCTCCGAGGCGGCGTTCAAGGAGCAGATCGCCAAGAGCGGCATGACGATGGACAAAGTGAAGGAAAACGTCCGCGAGGGGATGCGGCAGGAGAACTGGATCACGGCGCAGGTCGACGGCAAGGACGCGGTGACCGACAAGGACGTCGAGGACTTTTACAAAAAGAATCCTGACCAGTTCAAACAACCCGAGCAGGTCCGGGCGAGCCACATCCTCGTGAAGCTGGAAAAGGACGCGAAGCCCGAGGTGGTGGCGGAAAAGGAAAAGGCCGCGAAGGCCATCGCGGCGCGGGTGAAAAAGGGTGAGGCCTTCGACAAGCTGGCGCAGGAACTTTCCGAAGACCCGAGCGCGAAGCAGAACAGCGGCGATCTCAATTTCTTTGGCAAGGGCCAGATGGTCCCGGAGTTTTCCGACGCCGCTTTCAAGATGAAGAAGGACGAAATCAGCGACCCGGTACGCAGCCAGTTCGGATTCCATGTCATCAAGGTGACGGACCGCAAGGAAGCGGAGACGGTGACGCTGGAAGCGGCCAAGCCGAAGCTGCTCGCCTATCTCAAACAGCAGAAGCGCCAGGGCGAGATCGAGAAGGTGGTAAAGGGCTTGCGCGAAAAGGCGGACGTAAAAATCAACCTGCCCGAAGCCCCGAAGCCGCCGGCTCCTCCCGTGCCTTCCGCACCGGTGCCGGACGAGGCGCAGAAGTAACCGGGCGGTCGTCCGCCGACGGTCGGCGCGGTCCCTTTTTGCCATGCCCCGCAAATCTCCGAAAAACGTCGGGCTGATCGGCCTCGGCATCATCGGTTCGCGCGTCGCCGTCGGCCTGCGGTCCGAGGGTTTCCAAGTCTATGTGTGGAACCGCACCCCCAAGGCGGCCCCCAATTTCCTCGGCTCGCCGGCCGAGGTCGCCGAGGCCGCGGACTTCATCCAGATTTTCGTCGCCGATAGCGGCGCGCTGTTTTCGGTGATCGAGGCGATGGGCGACGCGCTGACGCCGAACCACGTGGTGGTGTGCAGCGCCACGGTCGGCCCAGAGGCGGTGATCGAAGCGGCGCGTTACGTGCAGTCGCGCGGCGCCGGGTTTGTGGATGCGCCTTTCACCGGCAGCAAGCTGGCCGCGGAGAAGCGCGAACTCGTTTACTACCTCGGCGGCGAGGAGGAGGTCATCAAACGCGTGCAACCCCTGCTCGCCGCGTCGAGCAAGGCGCTCGTTCCCATCGGCGAAATCGGCAGCGCGGCAACGATCAAAATCGTGACGAACATGATCTCCGCCGCCACCACCCAGACACTGGCCGAGGCGCTCGCCATCGTGCAGCACGCCGGGCTCGATCCCGCGGTGCTCGGCGCGGCCATCGCGCAGAACGCCTGCCGCTCCGGCGTGGTGGACCTGAAGCTGCCGATGATGATCGCCGGCGAATATGAGCCGCATTTTGCCGTGAAACACATGCTCAAGGACGTGCAGCTCGGCGTGAGCCTGGCGAACTGGCTCGACCTCGAAGTTCCCGTCACCACGGTCACCGCCGGGCTGCTCTTTGGCGCGGTGCAAAAGGGCTGGGGCGATCTGGATTTTTCGGCGCTTCACAAGGCTTACGCGTTCGCCGTCGCGGAGCCGGCGGAAGAGGCGGCACTCGTGGTGGCGACACCACCGAATGAGACGCCCGATGCGCCGCCACCCGCGCGCGTGGTGGAGGAAAAACTGGCGAAAGTCGTGGAGCTGCCCGCAGCAAAAGCCCCGGGCAAGCCGGCGCGCCTGACGCGTGCGCCGGGCCAGAGGCCGCTCGAAGGCGAGCGCATCGAGCCGGGAGAACCGGGGGCGCGAGGTTAGTCGCGCGTCCGCATGACCAGCCTGCGCGCGGCCTACGAGCAGTTCCAAAAGCGCGGCGGCATCGCCGTTCTTTCGGAGCGCGTCGAAATCATCCTCACCGGCGCGGACCGCGTCCGGTATCTCAACGGCCAGGTCACCAGCAACGTCACGAAACTTGCCACCGGCCAAACCCAGCCCGCATGCGTGACCACCGCAAAAGGCCGCCTCTGCGCCGAGATCCTCATCACTGCGCAGGCCGACGCCCTCCACCTCGACGCCGATCCCGCGCTCCGCGCCACCCTGCCCGCCCGGCTGGAGCGCTACATCATCGCCGACGACGTCGCGCTGACCGACATCACCGACACCCGCACGCTCCTCCATTTCCTCGGACCGCCGCCGCCGGAAATCCCCGGCGCGTCCTGCGTGCCGAGCCGCCGCTTCGGACACAACGGCTGGGACGTACGCCTGCCCGCCGCCGACTTCGCCGAAAAAAGGACCGCGCTTTTTTCCGACCAGCTCCTCCTCGACACCACGCTCCTCGAAACCCTCCGCATCGAAGCCGGCGTCCCCCGCTGGGGTGCCGAACTCGACGAAGACACGCTCCCGCCCGAGGCCGGCTTCGAACGCACGCACATCGACTACCACAAAGGCTGCTACATCGGACAGGAAGTCATCTCCCGGCTGAAAAGCGTGGGCCACGTCAACCGCCAGCTCACCGGCTTCCTCTCCAAAGACGGCGTGCCGCCGGTCGCCGGAGCCGCCATTTTTGCGCCCGAGAGCGACCGTCCCGCGGGCACGATCACCAGCGTCGCGTTCAGTTTTGCCTTGGAGAAGACGATCGCGCTGGGCTATCTCAGGCGCGGTTCGCCGACCAGCGGATTGCTCGCGCGGCCCACCGCATCGACCAGCCCGGACGTCCGCCTCGCCGCCTGCCCACTCCCATTTCTCTCTTCATGAAAAAACACCTCCTCACCACCCTCGCGCTCGCCGCGAGTCTCGCCGCCGCCCAGGCCGACGACGTCGCGCTCGTCACCCTCCGCGTTGGCAGCGACAAGACTCCGCAGCAATTCGCCCTCGAGTTTTACGAAAATGAAGCGCCGCGCACCGTCGGGAATTTCAAAAAACTTGCCGGCAAAAAGTTCTACAAAGGCCAAGCCATCCACCGCGCCTTTCCCCACCTCCTCGTGCAAATGGGCGACCCGCTGAGCCGGAAGAAAGACCGCTCCAATGTCGGCACGGGCGGCCCCGGCTACACCATTCCCGCGGAGATCCGGCGCAAGCACACCAAGGGCGCCGTCGCCGCCGCGCGCCTCCCCGACAAAATCAACCCCTCGCGCCACTCCAGCGGCAGCCAGTTTTACATCTGCCTCGCACCCATGCCGAGCTACGACGGCCTCTACACCGTCTTCGGCAACGTCATCTGGGGGCTCAACACGCTCGACGCCATCAGCGCCAAACCCGTGGACAGCAACGACTACCCCATTAACCGGATCGTCATCCAGTCCGTGAAAATCATGCCGCGCGCCGAGCTCCCTGCCGCGCCCGTGCCGGCGGCGAAACCCGCTCCCGCGCCGAAAAAGCGGTGGTGGCAATTATTCTGAGCACAAACGCTTGCGGGGCTTCGAGGGCACACGTATAAAGCGCGTCCCTCGCAAACGGGTAGGTACCGAAGTGGCCAAACGGGGTGGACTGTAAATCCACTGGCTTACGCCTTCACAGGTTCGAATCCTGTCCTGCCCA
>CAYQBV010000218.1:0-7568 GCA_964415705.1 uncultured Chthoniobacter sp.
AAGATAGAAATTTATTGCGTTTTGAATTAACATATGCCAACAAACCCACAAATAGATTCCTAGGCTTCGGCGACGGCGGGCTCTGTGGTGGTGCCTGACGCTTCTTGAATGTGTCCTGCTGAGGTGCTGGCGCCTGGCGTGACGCGAGCAAGAGTCGGTCATACTCTCTACGTCCAAGCGGATCTGACAGCACCGCATAAGCCTCGTTGATGATCTGCATGATCCTGCGCGATTCGGCACTTCCGCCGTTCCTGTCAGGGTGAAACTTCATCGCGAGAGCTTTGTATGCAGCGCGAATTACCTCATCGGGCGCGGACTCGGCGACATTCAGGTTATCGTAATGGGTCCGCATGTCTTGGCTTCTCTTATTTTTGCAGAACGTAAAAGAGCACGCACCCCTATCAGCGGGAACGCACGTCAATCACGGGGTTGAGGTTAAAACTACGGTGGAGCATGTAAACAGGGCGGCTGATAGGGGTTGCTGTGTCTCGACTTGTTCTGCTTCTTCATTTGGTATCGTCTTCGATGCTGAATTCAGAAATTCTAGTCTCAGGCGGAAGGTCTTTCACCTTCTCGTGGAGTTGTCCTGCAATATTGACAGCGACAACGAAATTCTGACGCTCGACATTCTCGTATTCGATAGATCCGCCGACGACAGGGTTCAGCTTGAAGTCGTAGCATTGCCCCTGCTCAAGAATCATACCTTCGCGCTGTGCCCGTTCAACGAATCCCGCAAACAGGTAGTGATTCTCGCCGTCTTCAGTCATCAGGATCTGGTCTAACTCGTCTCTTGTAGCACAAACCCTCGTCAATCTCCCCTCTAAGGTGTCCAGAAACCACATTCCACTGTCCGCAGAAAAGAAGATGTCACCAAAGGCAGTAACAAGAATCGGGTGCTTGGATTCAAGAGGGAGCCAAGTCCAGGAGTCCAGCGCACTTGTGATGTCTTCAGGGGTAGGTTGGATGTAGAACATTTTTCAGCAGAACAGGGAGTTTATCGACAAATCTGTGTGTTTGTCAGCAGCTTTATATCCGACAAAAATGTCGGAATATCCCGGGGTTGGGGGTGCATGGCGGTTGCTTTATGCGCGTAATGAGCGCAAAGCAACAAATCTGTCGGGATACGCGCAAATACGTGGGTAAAAAGCATGTATGAATATTCCAAACGCCGCGCCAACCCTCGAATAGCGGATCATCGGTCTGATGAGGAGGTGACGCTGTTCCAGAGTGCCGGCGCGGGGATGCGTGGGGCGGTATCGGCGCTAAGTGTGGTTTCAAAAGGACGGCGGCGGGCGGATGTGGCGTCGGCGATGGGGGAGTGGGCGCTACTTGCTGAGCATGGTGAACACGCCGGTCCATTCGCCGCGGGGTGGGTTTTCGCGGAGGGCGGCGCAGCGGGCGAAGAAGACGGAGGCGAGGGCGTCGCCGGGTTCGGCGGCGAGGACGTCGAGCCAGGCGGCCTCGGCGGTGTCGAAGTCGCCGCGGCGGTAGGCGCGCATGGCTTCTTCGTGGCGGGCGAGCCAGGCGGGTTCGGGGGCACCGGGTTGGCGCGGGGCGAGGGCGGTGAAGACCTCGACGGGTTGCGTTTTCCCTTTCACCAGGAGGAGATCCACGGAGCGCAGGAGGAAAGCCTCGCGGACGAGCGGGGCGACGCTTTCGCCGAGGCAGAGGTCGAGACCGTATTCCTTGGTCACGCTTTCGAGGCGGGAGCCGAGGTTCACGGCGTCGCCGAGGACGGAGACTTCCATTTTCGCCTCGCAGCCGAGGTTGCCGACGATGGCGTCGCCGTGGTTGACGCCGAAGCCGACGGCCAATTCGGGCAGGCCGCGCGTTTTCCAGCCGGTGTTCAGGCGGGTGAGGGCGGCGCGCATTTCCAGAGCGGTGGTGACGGCGCGGCGGGCGTCGGTCTCCCGGCCGGCGGTGGCGATGCTGCCCCAGTGAGCCATCACGGCGTCGCCGATGAATTTGTCGAGCGTGCCCTCGTGGGCGAAGACGATGCCGACCATTTCGTTGAAGTATTCATTGAGTTGCTCGACGAGCGCGTGCGGGTCGGCGCTCTCGGTCATGGTGGTGAAGCTGCGGATGTCCGAGAAAAGCACGGTGATGCTGCGGCGCTCGCCGCCGAGGGAGTTGAGGAAGCTGGCGGGGTTGTCGAGGATCTCGCGGACGGCGTCGCGGGAGACGTATCTTTCCAAAGTGCGCCGCACGCGCTGCTGCTCGCGGACATCGCGCGCCTGCTCAAAGACGGTCCAGGTCATGGCGCTGCCGCCGAGCACGAGCAGGGGGCCGAGGAGGATGGGAAGGATGCCGGCGGAGTTGTAAAGGATCTGCGCGCCGCCGTAGTAACCCGCGAGCAGGAGCGCGAGCAGGAGCAGGCGCAGATTGCGGCTGGCGACTTTCGCGCCGAGCAACCACGCGAGCAGTCCGGCCACCGCGATGAGGGCCACGTTTTCCCACGGCTCGGTCTCGTGGATGAAGTCGCTGTGCAGCGCGGCGTTGATGGCGTTGAGGTGGATGGTGGGCGCGAGCACGGTGCCGAGCGGGGTGGTGAGGCGGTCTTCGGCCTGGTTGCCGGCCGCGCCGATGAGCACGATTTTGTCGCGGAAAAACTCGCCGTTGCGGTAGGGCGGCGCGGCCCAGATGGATGGGACAAAAATCTCATAGAGCGACTTGGGGAGGATTTCCTCGCAGTAGCGCACGCGCACGGCCTGGCGGGTTTTCGGAATGAGGCTGGCGCACCCCGCTTTCTCCAGCCCGCGAGCCGCGAGCGAGAGCAGCTCCTCGCTTTCCGCCGAGGGCGGCAGGCCGAAAAACTCCAGCGCGGTGGTGCGGTAGGCGACGTGGCGCACGATCTGGTCCTCGTCGGTGCGGACATTGACAAAGCCAAGCCAGGAACCCGGTCCCGGCGGGCGCAGGACGGGCGTGGGCAGGACGTGGACGGGGGTGCGGTTGATGGTCGTCTGCTCCACGTTGGCGTCGTCGGCCACGTCTTTGAAATTCGTACCGAGGACCACGCGATCGGGCCAGCGTTCGAGCGCCTCGCGGAACGGTTTGTCCCCAAACCGCGGCGCGGGAAAGAGCATATCGAGGATGATGGCGCGGGCTCCGGCCTGGGCGAGGCGGTCGATGAGCAGGGCGTAAAGCTCGCGGTTCCACGGGAAAGGCTCGCGCATGAGCTGGAGGCCGCGGGAGTGCTCGATGTCGTCGGCGAAGACGTTGTCGAGGCTCTTGGTGGCGTCGTCGAGGGCGAGAAAGACGAGCTGCGGATGCTGCGGGGAGCGGCGGGCCGCGCCATTGGTGGTGAGCCAGTCGGTGGCGGCGAGTTCGGCGCGGCCAAAGCGCTGCTCGGTGAGATGGAGCAGCGCGATACCGAGGGTCCACGCCAGGCAGATCACCGCGAGGGTGCGGCGGTGTTGTTTCAGCCCGGATGACATGCGCGCCATTGATAGCGGGAGAAGGGAAGGCGACAACGCCGGAATTGGCGCGAGCTTCGATTTCGCGCTTGACGCCCTCGCTCGCGCCGGAAATTCTCCCGTCCATGTCTCACCGAAACTCCCCGGCGTTCCTTGCCGTGTCCCTGTCTCTCCTGGTCGCTGGTTCCGCTCTGGCGGCCACGCCGTACACGCAGGCCACCGTGACGCGCACGGAAAACAAAGTCAGCTACGGCACCGTGAAGGGCGACCGCAGCGACACCCGCCCGGCCGAGCCGCAGGATGTGGTGAAAGCGATGAATTTTCTCCTCAGCGAAAGCGACTCGCGCGCGGAGCTGAAATATGACGACGGGACGATCGTCCGCATCGGGCAGAACACGATCTTCACCTTTGAGGCGAACAGCCGGACGCTGAATCTCAAAAAGGGCACCTTCGTTTTCTTCATCCCGAAAGGGCAGGGAGGCGGCACGATCAAGACGCCGAGCCTGACGGCGGCGATCACCGGCACGGTCGGCAAGGTTTCGGACAACATCATCGCCATTCTTGAAGGCGAGGTCGTGCTCAAGCCCTCGGGCGACGTGGTGCGTGCGGGCGAGTTTGCGCGGCGCAATCCGGACGGGACGATCGCCATTGGGAAGTTTGACCCGCTGAAGATGTTCGACGGCAAGCTGATGACCTTCAACGGTCCGCTGCCCGGCATCCCGGAGAAGCTCCTCGGTCTGCCGCTGCTCGACATGAAAGACCTCTGGGATCTCGACTCCCGCGACCGCGTGATCAATTCCCCATCGGGCCTCCAACATTTCTTCCCGCCGGCCACGCCGCGTCCGGTGAAAGCCACGCCAGAGCCGAGGGCCACGCCCGTCCCCGCGACCCCGGTGCCTTACACTCCACCGGTTTACGTGTCACCAGGCTTCGGCCCCGGTGGCGGCCTGTAACCGCCTGTAAACGCCTGAACCTATTTTTCCCATGAATATGCGCCCATTCCTTTTCGCGGCCCTCCTTTCCACCAGCCTCCTCCACGCTGAGGACGGCAAGACCTATAGCTACCACACTGGCCGGGCCGGTGTGCCGCAGCAGAGCAAGCAGGAGGTCGAAGACATCGGTGAAATCAGCGAGGGGACCGGGAGCAGCTCCAAGTGGCGGATGAACTTCGCCACGCGCGGCCAATACACGAGCAACGCCGCGCTCACCGGCAACCACGGGAGCGACGACTTCCTGTTTCTGCCCACCTTCGAGATCGGCTACCACACGCCGCTCGGAAAGCACTTCAGCTTCGACCTCTCCACGAAGATCGAGTCCGCGATTTTCGGCGACCGCAGCGACCGCAGCTTCATCGGCTACAGCGCGCTCGCCACGCTGGACTACACCTTCAAGCAGGGCCTCCCGCGCGCCTACGTCTCCGTCGAGCCGTATCGCTACGATGGCTTCGACAGCGGCGAACTCGCCGCGCAAGCCGTCGGCTTCACCGGCGGCCTGGACTGGGGCCGCGGCTTCAATGCGGGGCGCTCGGTCGTCTTTGTCGGCTCCAGCTACTCGTATTACCTCGCTGATCCGAGCGTGGACAGCCGCACCAGCTACCGCGCGGTGGGCGGCCTCGCGCACCAGATTCGCACGAATCTCACCGGCCAGGCCTACTACGCCTACCAGTACAACGACTACACCGACTTCGCCCGCCACGACAGCCGCCACGTCCTCGCGGGAAACCTCATCTACCAGTTCAGCGAGCACTTTTTCGGCACGATGAGCACCACCTGGGTGAATAACGACTCCTCGCAGGCGCGCGGCAGCTACCAGAGTTTCGGCGCCGGCCTCGGGCTGACGTTGCAGTATTAAAGCCCCGCGCCCCGGGCCGCATTCGCCCGCCCCATGACGACCGCGAACAAAATCACCATCGCGCGGATCATGCTGATCCCGGTGTTTGTGATGATGGCCCTCTACTACGGGCGCTCAGTGCAGCACGGTGCGCCGCAGGAGTGGCAGCGCTGGATGGCCATCGCGATTTTTGTCCTCGCGGCGGCGAGCGACGGCATCGACGGCTACATCGCGCGCCGCTACAACCAGAAGAGTCGACTCGGCGAAGTACTCGATCCACTGGCGGACAAAGGGCTGCTCCTGAGCGGCATCATTACGCTCAGCTTCTCAAACTGGGGCTACGAGTTTCCCGTCTGGTTTCCCGTGCTCATCGTGGCCCGCGACGTCGTCATTCTTTCCGGCACGGTCACGCTGCATTTCCTCAACGGCTCGGTCCGTGTGCGGCCGACCTGGACGGGCAAAACCGCGACCGCGCTGCAGATGGTCGCCATCGCGCTTTGCATGCTCCAGTGGAATTGGTTTCAGAAGACGCTCGCCATCGGGCGCTGGACGCTGGACCTTGGTTCCCTCGATTTGGCGGTCTGGCTGGCGGGCTTTTTTACGCTCGTCTCCGGCTTTGGCTATGTCGTGAGCGGCATCGCGCAGCTCCACGATAAAGGTCACGGCGATCCCAAATCCTGGAACGAAATCTAAAAATCATGCCTCGCACCGTCGCCATCGTCGGACGCCCCAATGTGGGTAAGTCCGCACTCTTCAACCGCCTCGCCGGGCGGAAAATCTCCATCGTCCACGACATGCCCGGCGTGACGCGCGACCGCATCACGGCGAAGTGCAAGCTGGGTAAGACGCCGTTTGAGGTCATCGACACCGGCGGCATCGGCGGCGACGTGGATGCGAGCTTTACCGACCAGGTGCATGCCGAGGTCGAGATCGCCCTCGCCGCCAGCGACCTGCTGCTTTTCGTCGTGGATGGGCAGGACGGCATCACGCCCGTGGACCAGGAACTGGCCCAGCGGCTCCGGCGCGTTAAAAAGCCGCTCATCCTTGTCATCAACAAGATCGATCACGACAAACACAGCAACGCGCCCGCCGAGTTTTCGCGCCTCGGTTTCCCCGTGCAGATCGCCACCAGCGCCGAGCACAACCGCGGCATGGGGGACCTGCTCGCCGCCATCGAGCGCGGCCTTCCGCCCGAGCACGAGTCCTTTTTTCCGCCAACCGCCAACGCCGACCAGAAGCCGATCAAGATCGCCATCGTGGGCCGCCCGAATGTCGGCAAGTCCTCACTGACCAACGCGATCCTCCAGGACGACCGCACGCTCGTCTCGCCGATCAGCGGCACCACGCGCGACGCCATCGACGTGCCCTACGAGCGCCACGGCAACCGCTACGTGCTCATCGACACCGCCGGCATCCGGCCGCGCGGTAAAGTGGACAACGTGGTGGAGGTTTTCAGCGTCATGCGCGCCGAGGCGAGCATCCGGCGCTCGGACCTCTGCCTGCTCGTCATCGACGCCACGATGGGCGTCACCGCGCAGGACAAAAAGATCGCCGGGATCATTCAGGAAGCGAAAAAGCCGTGCGTCGTCGCGATCAACAAATGGGATTTGATCAAGGACCAGACCGAGGACAAAGAGGCGCTCACCGCCGTGCTCGATCGGATGAAAGCCGAGCTTTTTTTCCTCAGCTACGCGCCCACCATGCTCGTCTCGGCGAAGACCGGCGCGGAATTGACGCGCCTTTTCAAAACCATCGAGCGCGTGAAAAGCGACGCGCAGCAGCGCATCGGCACCGGCGTGCTTAACCGCCTTTTCACCACCTCCATCGCCCTGCACCCGCCTGCCATGCGCGGCGGCAAGCGCTTCAAACTGCTCTTCGTCACCCAGCCCGAGCACGACCGCCCGTGGCCGATCCCGATTCCCGAGTTCGTGCTTTTCGTGAACGATGAAAAGCTGCTCGACGACAGTTACCGCCGTTTCATCGAGAGCCACATCCGCGAAAAAGCGCCCTACACCGGTTGCCCGATTCTCTTTCACTTCCGCCCGCGCGAAGCCCGCGACAAAGAGAGCCAAACGCGCGGCCAGAAATTCGGCCGCCGTCCCGAGACCGGCGGCAAGCCCGGCCCCCGCGGCCCGCGCCCGAAGAACCGCAACACCAAAGCCGGCAAACCCCACGCGCGGCTGGGCGGGTAATCCGCCGCGGAAAGCAGCTTGGACTTTAGTCCAAAGGACGGACTTTGGGCGGAAGCCCAAGCTGCTTTCTTGTGCGTCGCCGCAAATTCCGGGTGGAGCACTCGACCCGAGTGCGGTCTTCGGCGACCCGCCG
>CAYQBV010000219.1:0-7558 GCA_964415705.1 uncultured Chthoniobacter sp.
ACGGCGGCCCGGATGCTCGATAGCGTCGATCGCCAGAAGAAAAAGGTGACCGCCGGAAACATCGCCTACTACGCCATCCTCCACATGAAAAGTGGGCGGCGCGGTAACAGTTGTGGCCGGACCGATGTGCTGGCACCGACCACGCAGTTGGACAGCCGCTGCTCCTGCCCGGTGTGCGCCGGGATGAGGCTTGGATCGCCGACCGCGAATGGTTTGCGCGTGAGCGCATCCAGACGTTCGCCGGGCAGCCGCTCGTCTTTCGCGGCGAAGTGCTCGGGGTGCTCGCGATTTTCGACCGACTCCTCCTCGACGCGACCGATTTTGAATGGCTGCGCGTCTTCGCCGCCCACGCCGCGGTGAGCATTGCCAACGCGCGCGCCTTCGAGGAAATCGCCTTTCTCAAAGAGCGGCTGGAGGAGGAAAACAGCTACCTGCGCGAAGAGGTGTGTGCCGTTCGCGGCAGCGGCGACCTCGGGGGCGAAAGCGCCGCGTTGCGCAAAGTGCAGCAGCAAATCGAACTCGTTGCGCCAACCGACGCGACCGTGCTCGTGACCGGCGAAAGTGGCACTGGCAAGGAACTCGTTGCTCGCGCCATCCATGCGCGGAGCCCGCGCGCCGGCCGCCCGATGATTGCCGTGAACTGCGGCGCCGTGCCCGAGCCGCTGTTCGAGAGCGAGTTTTTCGGCCACGTGAAGGGTGCGTTCACCGGAGCGCTGCGCGACAAAGCGGGGCGCTTCGAACTCGCCGATGGCGGCACGCTTTTCCTCGATGAAATCGGCGAAGTCCCGCGGCCCATGCAGGCGAAACTGCTGCGCGTGTTGCAGGAGCAGGAAGTCGAGCGCGTGGGCGACCCGCGTTCGCGGAAGGTGCATGTGCGCATCATCGCCGCGACTAATCGCGACCTCAAAGCCGAGGTCGAAGCCGGGCGTTTCCGGCAGGATTTGTTTTACCGCCTGAGCGTCTTCCCGATCGAGAATCCGCCGTTGCGCGAGCGCCGCGAAGACATCCCGCGCCTCGCCAAACATTTCATCCAGACCGCCGTGAAACGGATGAACCGCCGCCCGCCGAAGTTCACCAACGCCGCCGCTCGCCAACTTGCCACGCACGACTGTCCCGGCAACGTTCGCGAACTGCAAAACGTCGTCGAGCGAGCCGTCATCCTCGCCCAAGGCGGCCCGCTGCAATTCGACGCGCCCGCGTCCCCCCGCTCCGCGTCCACCGTGTACATCCCCGACGGCTCCCCCGTCCTCACCCGCGCCGACCTGAAGCAACGCGAACGCGAAAGCATCGCCGCCGCCCTCGCACAGACGAACGGAAAAATCTTCGGCCCCACCGGAGTTGCCGCGATCCTCGGCATGAGGCCGACCACACTCGCCTCGCGCATCAAGGCGCTGGGGTTGCGGAAATAGCTGTTTTTTCCCGGCTACCTGGCAGGCTTCACGTCCTTCACTGTCCACTTCGTGACGGTGACACCTTTCGCACTGCGGGCGCTGACGGGCAGCGACGCTAGATCAAAATCCAACTCACGCGCGCGTGCACCGCTGCGGCCGTCTAGGAAAACGCGGATTGATTTTGGCATTTCCTTTTCGCTCGTGGCGGAGTGGAGCCAGACGATCTTCGAGTTCTCGGACTTGGCGAGCGGGTAGAGCTTGTCACGCGAAAGGCCGCCGATTTGGAATTTCTTCGCGAAGGCCTTCCCGGTTTCGCCGTCATGATAGACCATTGTGTAGAAACTCGTGTCGCCGTCCTTCGGCCAGATGGCGATGTGGAGGATCTCGCGGCCCATGAAGACCTTATCGGCGACTTTCGCGACCTTGAGCGAGCCGTCCCTCATGATCGTGAGCACGCTGTCGAGGATAGTGCAGTCCTGCACGAACTCATGCTGCCGCCAGTTCAGCCCGATGAAGCCATCCGTGCGGTTCACGTAGAGACGCTGGTTTGCCGAGACGACGGCGCTCGCATCGATCTGCGCGATCTCGTCGTAGCTCGTGCGGCGCTTGATGCCCTTGCCGTATTTTTGCTGGAGCATCTCAAACCACGCGACCGTGTAGCCGGTGAGGTTCTTGAGGTTCGCCTTTGTCTCCTTCATGCCCTCCTCGATTTTCTTCATCGCCTCGTCGGCCTGGAAACGGTTGTAGGCCGAGATGCGCTTAATGCGGATTTCCGTGAGCCGCACGATGTCCTCGTCGGTAACCTCGCCGCGAAGTTGCTTGAGGAATGGCTTCAGCCCCGTGCGGATTTCCGTGAGCACGCTCTCCCACGTCTTCGATTTCTCGATGTTCCGGTAGATGCGCTCCTCGATGAAAATGCGCTCCAGCGAATCCCAGTGCCACTGCTGATCGAGTTCGCCGAGCTTGATTTCGAGTTCGCGCTGCAGCAGCGCCTTGGTCGCCTCGGCGCTGGTCTTGAGGATGTCGCGAACGCCGAGAAAGTGAGGCTTGTCGGCTCCGGTCTCTGGGTTGCGAACGATGACGCACGCGGCGGGATTGAGTTGCACCTGGCAACTTGTGAAAACGTAGAGCTGCTGAATGACCTTCTTCGGCTCGGCGCCCGTCGGGAGATGGATCAGGATCTCCACCCGGTCGGCGGTGTTGTCGTCCACATGCTTCACTTTGATTTTCCCTTTGGCGTTGGCCGCCAGGATGGACTCGATCAGCGACTCGGTGGTGACGCCATAGGGCAGTTCGGTGATGCAGAGGAGCGTTTTGGACTGCACCTCGATCTTGGCGCGGACCTTCACCTTGCCGCCGCGCTCGCCGTCGTTGTAGTCGGCGAAGTCGGCGGTGCCGCCCGTGGGAAAGTCCGGCAAAATGCGGAAATTTTTCCCCTGTAGGTGATTGATCGCCGCGCGGCAGAGGTCGTTGAAATTGTGCGGCAGAATCTTCGTCGAGAGCCCGACCGCGATGCCGTCCGCGCCTTCGAGCAGCACGATGGGAAATTTCGCCGGCAGCGTGATGGGCTCCTTGTTGCGCCCGTCGTAGCTGAGCTGCCACGTCGTCGTCTTCGGATTGAAAAGCACGTCCTTCGCGAACGCCGTGAGCCGCGCCTCGATGTAGCGCGGCGCCGCCGCATCGTCGCCGGTGAACAGGTTGCCGTAATTTCCCTGGCCTTCGATGAGCCAACCGCGCTGACCGATGGACACCAGCGCCGCGCCGATGGAAGCATCGCCATGCGGATGCAGCTTCATCGTCGCACCGACGACATTCGCGACCTTGTGAAAACGCCCGTCGTCCATGTCCCAAAGCGTGTGCAGCACCCGCCGCTGTACCGGCTTCAGCCCGTCATCAATGTGTGGCACCGCGCGGTCGAGGATCACGTAGCTCGCGTATTCGAGGAACCAATTGCGGTAGCTCTGCGCGAGCGGAGCCTGCTCGTCCTGCACCTTCTCGCCCTCCTTGCGCCGCGGAGCCGCGGCCTCGGCCTGCGCATCCGCAGGCACCTCGCTCGCACTATTCCCATTCGCCTCCGCCGTCGCCGCAACGGGCTCATCGGACGCAGGCGCAGGCGCGGCGTCCAGAGGCAGTTCCGGCGGATCGCTGGCGATGGGTTTCTTCGAGGATTTTCCGTCAGGCTTGTTCGGTTGTTTCGGCATTGAAAGGTGTCCTCAACTTTTTTCACAGCCGCCCCGGTGCGGTCGAGGGAAATGGATTCGCCATCATTTCGTTGGAGCGAAAAAACGCAGCACAGCAAGTGCTTCGATCACTCGCCTGCAGCCAGCGCCACCTACTCGATCAACGCAGGTGTCACAAACAATCCCGCAGTCCGCAGTCGATCAAACACGGGGCGCACGGAAGGGATGAATCCCCGGCGTTTTGCCAGCGCCACCAAACTCAGAGTTCCGCGAACTTGGATTCCCGAAACTCGCGCACAAGCCCGCGCTGCGCCGTCATCAAGCACCGCCTCCACGCCCGGATGCTGCACCGCCCACGCGATCACCGGCGTCTCACCCGCACCCAAATCCCATGCGAGCAGCGCACCACTCATCGCCGCATCGGGCTGGATCAAATCAAGTCCTGCGCCGTTCTCGATCCATTGCCGCGCGGGGTCGTTGTCCGGCCCCGCGAGGATTTCCGTTGCCACCGACTGCGGGATCACCACCTCGCCCAGCAGCGGCACCCAACCGATCTGACCCGCCTTGCCCAAGAGGATCAGCGGCGAGGCATTGAACACCCAGCGATCAGTCACGACTCAATTCCTCGGCCAGCTCTTCGGGACTGGCCTGCACGGCGGAGACGCGGAACTTACCCGTTGCCATGAGAAGCGCCTCGCGCGACACCCCGGCCACCGTCGCCGCCCCGTTTGAACACCTCACCGTGGCGCTTCCCGCCTAAAACTTATGTCTCTCGAAACTACTCTCGCCGACATCACCGCTCGCCTGCGCCAGGGCAGGTTTCCGAATGAGCAGGCGATCTCGCAAGGCGTCGTCCTTCGCGTTTTTCAGGAACTCGGCTGGAATACTTGGGACACGAACATCGTCTGGCCGGAGTATCAGACCGGCGAAGGCCGGGCGGATTTTGCGCTGTGTCATCCGGCCTCGAAGCCCGCAGTATTTACGGAAGTCAAACAGCCGGGCAAAGCGGAGGATTCGGTGCGCCAGGCACTCGAATACGGCTTCCACGCGGGCGTTCCATTCGTTGTCCTGACGGATGGCAGGACGTGGAGTTTCTATCTCCCCGCGGAGCAAGGGAGCTACGAGGACCGGCGGGTTTACAAACTCGACCTTTACGAACGCCCGCCCGCCGAAGCCGCCGAAGCACTCCGCCGCTACCTCGACTGCGCCAGGGTTCAATCCGGCGAAGCTCTGGAGACGGCGCGAAAGGAATACCGCAGTCGCACCCGACAGTCGCAGGCCAAGGCCGCCATCCCGGAGGCGTGGCGCGAGTTGGTGGAAAAGGGCGACGAACTGCTCGTGGAAATGTTGACTGGCGCCGTGGAGTCGAAGGCAGGTGTCCGCCCGAATACCGATGATGTCGCGGAATTTCTCCTCGCGCTTGGCAAGCCTGTCATCGTCCAAAATCAACGCGGAAACGCATCTCAACCGACTGCTGTAACTCCCTCACGTCCCATTCAAGCGCGTCCGACACAGGAGGGGGAGCAAAGCGAAAAGAACAAGGATGTTGCTGCGCCTCGCACTCCGATGCGACCGGCCTCCGAGTCGGCTCGAAGTGGCGAACTGGTTATTCTCGGCAAGGCATACCCGTATCATAACGCAAAAGAAGCGCTGGCTATCGTCCTTCGAGAACTTGCCAAGACAGATGATTCTTTTCTCGAACGCTGCTCTCGACATCCCGATGCCCAAGGCCGCACACGCCGCTATATTGCTCGGACGCCAGAGGAACTTTATCCGGATCGTGAGGACTTCCGTGGCATGCGTGAATCGCTACCGGGAGGTTGGTTCGTTGCGACGCATATGAACAATGTGCTGAAGAAAACCATCATACGCCTCGCCGCCGAGGTCGCCGGACTGAAGTTCGGTAAGGACGTAGTGGTGGAATTTTGAACGCGAACACTCCGGACTCCGAACCGCAATGATCGACAGCCAAACCGCTTTGACTGACTGATGCTGCGTGCCGCACTCGATACCAACGTTGTCCTCTCCGCCCTGCGCTCGGAGCGCGGCGCGTCTTACGAGTTGTTGCGGCTGTTGCGTGCCGGATTCTGGAAGCTGGTGCTTAGCAACACCGCGCTCACCGAATACGAGGAGGTGCTCAAGCGCGAAGCCGCATCGCTGGGGCTGACACTGCCGGAGATTGACCGCTTCCTCGACGGACTCTGCGTCCTCGCCGAGTAGTGCCACCCCGCCGGGAACTGGGTGCCACTGCTCTCCGACCCGGACGACGAGGCCTTTGCCCATCTCGCCGCCGATGCGCGGGCAGATGCGCTCGCGACTTTCAACACAGGCCACTTCAAGCCCGCCCGGGCCCGTGGCATCCCGGTGATGACACCGGCGGAATTCCTCGCTATGCTCCGCCCAACGCCATGACAACCATCGAAGCCCAAGTGCCCGACTACCTCGCCCGCCTCGCCCGCGAGGCGGCGGAAAAGGAAAACGTCACCGTGGACCAAATCGTGGCCCTCGCGCTGGCCTCGCAAGTCTCCGCCTGGCGCGTGCGCGACGACATGGCCACACGCGCCGCGCGCGGCAACCTCGCCGACTTCGACCGCATCCTGGCGAAGGTGCCGGACGTGCCGCCGATGCCGGGCGACGAACTGCCGTCCGGCTACGTGTCACCGCTCCCGCGCCAGTAGGTGCCTACACGAGTTCAGCCAAGTGATTCGGGTCGAGGGCAACGAACAGCGTCTTTCCACTTTCATGCAGAGACTGCCGGTGCTCACACCTCGATCAGATCCTTCTCCACGCGCAGGTTCTCGATGATGAACTCCTGCCGCTCCTGCGTGTTTTTGCCCATGAAGAACGAGAGCAGTTCGTCGCTGCTGTAGAGGTGGTGGAGGTTGATCGGGTCGAGGCGGATGGCTTCGCCGATGAAATCCTTAAACTCGCCGGCGGAGATTTCACCAAGACCTTTGAAGCGGGTGATTTCGTGGCTGGCGCCGAGTGCGGCGACGGCGGCCTGTTTCTCCTGCTCGCTGTAGCAATACTTCGTGACCTTCTTGTTGCGCACGCGGAAGAGCGGCGTCTGCAGGATGAAGAGGTGGTTGTTGCGGATGACGTCGGGGAAGAATTGCAGGAAGAACGAGAGCAGCAGCAGGCGGATGTGCATGCCGTCCACGTCGGCGTCGGTGGCGATGACGATCTTGTTGTAGCGCAGGCCGTCGAGGCCGTCCTCGATGTTGAGCGCGGCCTGGAGAAGGTGAAACTCCTCGTTCTCGTAGATGACCTTTTTCGTGAGGCCGTAGGTGTTGAGCGGTTTGCCTTTCAGCGCGAAGACGGCCTGCGTCTGCACGTCGCGCGTGGCGGTGAGTGAACCGGCGGCGGAGTCGCCCTCGACGATGAAGAGCGTGCTGTCCTCGGCGCGCGGGTTCTTGTCCCCGAGATGGAGGCGGCAGTCGCGCAGCTTCTTGTTGTGGAGTGAGGCTTTCTTCGCGCGTTCCTTGGCGATGTTGCGGATGCCGGCGAGTTCCTTCCGCTCGTGCTCGTTCTGCTCGATTTTCTTGCGGATGATTTCGGCGGTCTCGCGGTTTTTGTGCAGGTAGGTGTCGAGGGACTGCTGCAGGAACTTTCCGACGAATTCTTTGATCGTGGGACCTTTCGGACCCAGGGAAGCCGAGCCGAGCTTCGTCTTCGTCTGCGACTCAAAGACGGGCTCCTGCACGCGCACGACGATGGCGGCGTCGATGGACTGGCGCACGTCCGCGGCGTCGAAGTCCTTTTTGAAATGGTTGCGCAAGGTCGCGACGAACGCCTCACGAAATGCCGCGAGATGCGTACCGCCCATCGTCGTGTGCTGACCGTTCACGAAGGACCAGTATTCCTCGCCGTAGTGGTTGCCGTGGGTGACGGCGATTTCGATGTCTTCGCCTTCGAGATGGATGATCGGATAAAGCGGCTCGCCGCTGAGTTCCTTCGTGAGCAGATCCTTCAGCCCGTGCTCGGACT
>CAYQBV010000220.1:0-7518 GCA_964415705.1 uncultured Chthoniobacter sp.
TCGCTGCGCTCGGGGTGAGGCCGAGCGTAATGGCGGGCTCGCGGGAGAAGCGGAGGCCGGTAAGCGGGGTGGGGGAGGCGGTCGCTTTTTCGAGGGCGAGGATTTGAAAACTGCGGCCCATCATTTGCGGGTGCATGAGCGTTTTGAAGGCACGGAGTTCGCGCTGGCTGGCGGGGGTGTCGGGGATGGTGCCGGGGAAGTGCAGGGTGCCGAGGGCGACGATGAAATGGTGCTGATCGGTGAAGCCGGCGACGCGCAGACCGGCGGCGCTGGCGCGCTCGGCGAGGGCGGTGAAATCGACGTGCGCGGTGAGGTCGGTTTCGCCCGGCGCGGCAAGGAGGTCAGCGACGCGGCGGTGCCGGGCGTAGCCGGTGAGGGTGCCGGTGGTGCGTTCGGGGCGGTAGTAGTCGGCGCGGGGAAAGCCGTAGTCGATGACGAGCGCGAAGCCGCGGGTGAGTTTGGTGGCGAGGGCGTCGATCCAGGCGAGCGCGGCGAGATTGATCTCGGTGCGGTAGCCGGCGGGGAGGGGCGGGAGCTTGGCGAGGGCATCGCGCAGCGGCGTGCTGGTGATGGGGCGATCGGTAAAGACGAAGCGCTGGCCTTCGAGCGCGACGTGAGTTTCGCGCCAGGTCTCGCCGTCCCACGCGACGGCGTGGATGGGGAAGGCGTCGAGGAGCTCGTTGGAGAAAAAGACGCCGGTGAAGTCGGGGATCGCGTCGAGGGTGGGGAACCAGTGAGCGGTGAATTCGCCGAGCGTTTCGCTCTGCGCGGTACGCAGCGCGGCGGAGGGCTCGACGATGTGGTAGCGCGTGGCGGCGAAGCACGCGGGCGCGTTGGTGCGGAGCGCGGTGAGGACGTCGCGGGCGAAGTCGCCGCGATGCGCGCCCTGCTCCACGATGGTGAACTCGCGCGGCTCGCCGAGGCGCTCCCACATTTCGGCAAACTGTCGGGCGAGCAGCGTGCCGAAGAGCGGGCCGACGCTGACGCTGGTGAAAAAGTCGCCGCCGCGCCCGATGCCCGCGCGACCCGACGTGTAGTAGCCGTGCTCGGGATGGTAGAGCGCGGCTTCCATGAAATCGCGGAACGGGATCGGACCGTCGTGCGCGATCCGGGCGCGGAGAATCGCTGGGAGCGCGCCGGTCATGGGTGCGATTTTTTTAACCACGGATTTCACGGATGACACGGATGACACGGATGACACGGATTGGGCTGTTTGAAAATTCGTGTCACCTGTGAAATCCGTGGTCCATCTTTCGCCGTTTCATCATTTCTCAGGCGACCGTGATGGCGGCTTCGATGAGCGGCCGCGACGGCACGGTGCCGGCGGCGGAGCCGCGGATGAACTTGGCGGTTTCCGCGGAGTCGAGTTCCGCGCCTTCGCGTTTGCGTTCGATGAAAGTGGGGATGTGCATGCGGAAATGACGAATGACGGAATGACGAATGACGAGCCGGAAGCAATGACTCAGCGAGGTTTGCCGAGAAAACTTTGGCCGACGGACCAGGGATCGAGTTGAAAAAAATCGGCGAGGGTGGCGGCGATGTCGGCGAAAGTTTCGCGGGTGCCGAGGTCGGTGCGGCGGTTGGCGTGGAGGACGAGGAGCGGGACTTCCTCGCGGGTGTGGTCGGTGCCGGGCCAGGTGGGGTCGTTGCCGTGGTCAGCGGTGATGATGACGAGGTCGTCGGGCGCGCAGCGGGGAACGAAAGTGGCGAGCCAGCGGTCGAATTCCACGAGCGCATTTGCGTAGCCGGCGACATCGCGGCGGTGGCCGAAGAGCATGTCGAAATCGACGAGGTTGGCGAAGATGAGGCCGTCAGGGAGGTCGGCCCAGAGCGCGTCGATGGCGGCCATGCCTTCCGAGTTTGAAGTGGTGGGCGTGGAGTGGGTGAGGCCACGGCTCGCGAAGATGTCGCTGATTTTTCCCACGCCCTCGACGGACCGGCCCGCGGCGGCGATGGCGTCGAGGACGGTGCGCGGGGGGACGGCGGAAAAGTCGTGGCGGCCGCTGGTGCGTTGAAACGCGCCGGCCTCGCCAGCAAAGGGCCGGGCGATGACACGACCGATGCGCCAGGCATCGGCGTGGCGGCGGGCGATGCGACAGATTTCGTAGAGTCGAGGGAGCGGGATGACGCTCTCGTGGGCGGCGATTTGGAGGACGGAATCAGCGGAGGTGTAGAGAATCGGCTGGCCGGTGCGGACGTGCTCGGCACCGAGTTCGGCGAGGATGGTGGTGCCGCTTTGCGGGTAGTTGCCGAGGAAGGTCACGCGGGCTTCGTCTTCGATGGCGCGGACGAGTTCGGGCGGAAACGCGACGTAGGTGGCAAAGGGCTGGTCAAGGATGACGCCGGCGATTTCCCAGTGGCCGGTGGTGGTGTCTTTGCCGGCGGAGCGCTCGCGCATGCGACCGTGGCTGGCGATTGGTTCGGGCGCGTGCTTTGCGCCGATGATCTGTCCGAGACCGAGTGAGAAAAGTGCGGGGAGCGCGAGCGCGGGCTGGGCGGCGAAGATGTGGCCGAGAGTGTCCGCGCCCTCGTCGCCGTAGGCCGCGGCATCGGGCGCGCGACCGCAGCCTACGCTGTCGAGGACGAGAAGGACGGCGCGCATGAGCGGCGGGCGGTGGCGGACATGGGCCGTGGTTTTATGGGATCGGGTGAGATTGGGAAATACGGAATCGGGGAGGAAAGTAGCTTGGGCTTCAGTCCGAAGTGGAGGGTCTTTGGGCGGAAGCCCAAGCTGCTTTCCGTGTTCCCGAATTTCCACGGCGTGCTAACGTCCGCGCCGTGAAAAAATCCGACTCCATTTTTGTCGCGGGACACCGCGGCCTGGCGGGCAGCGCGATCGTCCGCGAACTGCACGCTCAGGGCTACGCCAACGTGATCACCCAGACGCGCGCGGAAGTGGATCTGGCGGATCGCGCGGCGGTGCGGGGATTCTTTGACGCGGCGCGTCCGGCAGTCGTGGTGATGGCGGCGGCGAAGGTGGGCGGGATCAAGGCGAACAACGATTTCCCCGTCGAGTTTCTGCTCGAGAATCTGAAGGTGCAGAACAACGTGATCGAGGCGGCGGCGGACTTTGGAACGGCCAAGCTGCTCTTTCTGGGCAGCTCGTGCATTTATCCGAAATTTGCCGAGCAGCCGATCCGCGAGGATTCGCTGCTGACGGGCGCGCTGGAGCCGACGAATGAAGCGTACGCGCTGGCGAAGATCGCGGGGATCAGGCTCTGCCAGGCTTATACGCGGCAGTACGGGCGGAATTTCATCAGCGCGATGCCGACGAATCTTTACGGCCCCGGCGACAACTTCGACCTCAGCGGCTCGCACGTGCTGCCGGCGCTGCTCCGCAAGGTGCATGAGGCCAAGCTGCGCGGCGACGCGAGCGTTCCGGTGTGGGGGACGGGGACGCCGCGGCGCGAGTTTCTGCATGTGGACGATCTCGCGAGCGCGTGCCGCTTTCTGCTCGAAAACTACGACTCGCCCGAGATCGTGAACGTAGGCTGCGGCGAGGACGTGACGATCCGCGAACTTGTGGAGCTGGTGCGCGAGGTGGTGGGCTACGAGGGTGAGCTGGACTTTGACCCGACGAAGCCCGACGGCACGCCGCGGAAGCTGCTGGATATTTCGCGGCTGCGAAATCTCGGTTGGGCTCCACGGATTCCGCTGCGGGAAGGCATCGCGCAAACCTACGCGTGGTATTGCCGGGAATGCGGGGCGTAGCTGGCGCGACGGTGGCGTAACAGGGTTGTTACGTTTCTCTGCTCGCGGTGCGCATTTCGGGGGGCACGGTTTAGGCTTTCCCAAACGATCCATGAAAGCGCCCCGTTATCCGATGCCTCGCCACCCCGCCGGGCACGCTAGAAAATCTCCGGCAGGATCCGGTTTGAAGGATGAATAAGGTTTCGATTTCAGACTTGGCTAAGGGCGCGCCGTCGCGGCTAGGCGGCCGGGTCGGAACGAATAAGGCGAAAACCAAGGCGTACTGCTGGAATTGTCGGCACGAACAGTTGTTTGTGCGGGCCACGATGCGCCACGGCTGGAACTTCGTCTTTTCCATCGTGACGCTGGGACTGTGGGCGGTGTGCTGGCTGGCGATGCACATCGGGCAGCGGTTGCGGCCGTGGCGGTGTCAGCAATGCGAGTCCAAGCAGCCGGATTTCCGGAGCCTGGAGGAGCGGATCGCAGACGCTGAGGAGGAAAAACGGGAGCGGCGGACCCACCGCAGGAGATCGAGATCGGCATCCAGAGAGGACTGAGATCGGGCTTTTTTGGGAGGGATGAATTGGCGGAAGTCTAGTTTTCTCCCCTGCGCGTCGTGTGGGCGAAGGGCTTTTCGAGGACGAGTTCGGTGCCTTCCTTTTTGAGGTGGTAATCAACCTGAAGAAAGGCGCGGCGAATGAGGTGGATACCGAGGCCGCCAGGCTGGACCATTTCGAGCGGACGGCCCTGCAGTTTGTGGGGTTCGCACTGCGCGCCGAAATCGCGGAGCCGGAAGCGCACGCCGTCGTCGAGCACTTCGCAGACCAGGCAGATGGGCCGGTCGGTGGCGTGGTCGTAGGCGTAGCGGATGATGTTGGTGCAGGCTTCGTCGAGACCGAGGACGATGAGATCCTTTTCCGTTTCCGAGAACGCGAGCGGTTTCAGAAACTGCCGAACGAAGTCGCGGACCAGCGACAGATTCGAGGTGTGGCTGGCAAATTCGATCTCACTCTTCATAGAAAACCGAGGACGAGAATGGTCAGGTCATCGTGCGGCTCGGCCTGCTGGCGATGGGCAAGTTCGCCGCGGTTCAGCGCGTCGATGACGTCGTCGGAGGAGCCGAATTTCCGGCCGAGCAGGCGTATCACGCCGGCGCTGTCGAGCGGTTCGTCGCGGGCGTTGAAGGATTCGGGGAGTCCGTCGGAATAAAGGACCAGCCAATCGTGCGGCGCGAGCGTGAGCGACTGCGCGCGCGCGGGGAGTTCCGGGAGCAGGCCGAGCGGCGGGGAGCCGGTCACTTTCACCTCCGCGCAGGTGCCGTCCGCGTGGGTGAGAAAGGGGTGGCAATGCCCGGCGCTGCAGAGCTCGACGTGGCCGGTGGAAACCGTGAGCCGGCCGAGCAGTGCGGTGATGAACATGCCGCGGATGGTGTGGCCGCTGAGCATGGCATTCCAGCGCGCCATCGCCGCGACGGGCGAGATCCCAGGTTTCAAAATGAGCCGGAGAATACTCAGCGCCTGGGCCATGAGCAGGGCCGCGGGCATGCCTTTGCCCGAGACATCGCCGACGACGAAATAGATTTCGTCCGGGCCGAGTTCGAGCACGTCGTAAAAGTCTCCGCCGACGTTGAGCGCGGGGCGGTAGAGCGCGGAGAATTGCGTGTGGGCGTGCTGCGGGAGCGTCTGCGGGAGAAAGCTCGCCTGGATCTCGCGCGCGAAGGCGAACTCCTGCGCCACGCGCTGCTGCTCGCGCTGGCGGTCGATCGTCCGCAGTTTGTCGATCGCCGTGGCCGCGAGGTTCGCGTAGGCCTTGAACGCCTCCAGATCGGCTTCATCGAAAGCCTGCCGCTCCGTGGGATTCAGCACCTGGAGCACCCCGATGACCTTCCCTTTTCGCGCCAGCGGCACGCACAGAATCGAGCGCGTGCGGTAGCCGGTTTTTCTGTCCACATCGGGAAAAAAACGCGGGTCCGCGTAGGCGTCGGGCACGAGCAGCGCCTCGCTGTTCTCCAGCACCCAGCCGGCGATGCCGCGCCCGCGCGGGACGGTGATCTTCGCGTTGCCCGCCGGCATGCCGGGGCCGCCGCTGGCGGTCGCGAGCTCCAGGTCGCCCGCGCCATTGGTCAGAAAAAGCGATGCCGCCTCGACCTCCATGACGCGCCGGGCCACGGCCAGGATGGCCGGGAGGAGTTCGTGCGATTCGGTGATGCTGTTGATCAGCGCGCTCACTTCCACAAGGCCCTTATAGACCTTGAGCTGGCGTTCGAGGATTTCGAGACTGGCAGGCATCGCGCGGTCTGTCATCGGCGAGGGAGCACGGGGAAGAAAGCCAAAACGCCGGGGCCTCCTCGGCGTTCGCTTTCGCACTGGAAATCCGTGGGGAAGCGCAACATCCTGCGCGCCTATGAAACGAGTCGTCCTCACCGCTGCCCTTTTCGCCATCGCCGTCACCACTTGGGCCGACGATACCGCCTACACCGCGCTCCGCGTGGTCGGGCGCAGTCAGGGGAAGGAAGCGATCAACCGGGTGGTCGAGCTGCGCGGGCGCTCTGGCTCACCGCAGCCGGCCGTGTGGAAAGTGACGCTGGATGAACCGCGGGCGCGCGGTGGCGTGCGGGAGCTCGAAGTGCAGCGCGGAAAGATCATCAGCGAGCGCACGCCCGCAGCGGCGAGGGCGCCGGGCAGCCCGATGAATTTCAGCCAGCTCAATCTCGACTCCGACGGCGCGTTTACCGTGGCCAATCAGGAGGCGCAAAAGGGCGGGATTCCGTTTGATCATGTGGACTACACCCTGCGCAGCGGCACCGGGGGCGGCGCGCCGGTCTGGCAGCTTGAGCTTTCGGATACGAAACTCGGCCGTGCCGGGACCATCGACATCGCCGCCGACACCGGCGCCGTGCTCAGCCAGAATCTGCGGCAGCCGGCGGCGAGCCGCCCGAGCGGTGACCGCACCGACCGCGGCAACCAGCCGCCACCGCCGGCGGTGGCGTATGATCGCTCCTATCGGTATGGTGATCGCGGCACCGGGGATAGTGATCGCTACCCCAGCGACCCGCCGCGCTCTTCCGGCGGCGACAGCCGCTATTCGCAACCCGGTGAGCCGTTTCGGGGAGTGGGCGACTTCTTCCGGCGCGTCGGCAAGCGCTTTGAAAAACGCGGCACCCAGCTCGAAAACTTCTTCACCGGCAAAGGCGCGCCGGCCGACCGCGAGAGCTCTGGCGGCGACTACAACGACGGTCGCTGAGGCCGTTCATGCGGGCCGACAACGCGCTTGCCACCTTGGCGAACGTCTCCTAGTTTCGACCTCCTGAAAAAAGCCGGCGTGGCGAAATTGGCAGACGCGCTAGACTCAAAATCTTGTTCCCGTAAGGGAGTGTCGGTTCGACCCCGACCGCCGGTATTTTTCTCCTCCCGTCGTGACGCAATTCTTTCCGCCACGCGCCTCCCCCAACCATGAATGAGCATCACTACATCGCCTGCGATCTTGGTGCGGAAAGCGGGCGGGTCATCCTCGGACGGCTCGCCGGCGGGCGGGTCACGCTGGAGGAGGTGCATCGCTTTCCCAATGGCGCGGTGAGGATCGCGGGTTCGCTGCGCTGGGATGTGCTGCGGATATTCGAGGAATTGAAAATCGGGCTGCGCAAGGTCGCGGCGCGGCGGATGAAGGTGGAGAGCTTCAGCGTGGATTCGTGGGGGCTGGACTACGTGCTGAGCGGAGCGGGGCAGCCGATGCTCTCGCTGCCCTACCACTACCGCGATGGGCGGACGGATCGCACTTATGCCGCGGCGCTGCGCTCGCCGGGTGCGGAGCTGATTTTCGCGGAGACGG
>CAYQBV010000221.1:0-7502 GCA_964415705.1 uncultured Chthoniobacter sp.
TGGCCTTGTTGATGCGCGCCTGGTTGATGATCGTGGCAATGGCGATCGTGGTCTTGCCAGTGGCGCGGTCGCCGATGATAAGTTCGCGCTGGCCGCGGCCGACGGGGATCATCGCGTCGATGGCCATGATGCCGGTCTGCACGGGTTGGCTGACGGATTTCCGCTTGATGATGCCGGGCGCGACTTTTTCGACCGGGTAAATCGCGGAGGCGGTGATCGGGCCTTTGCCATCGACCGGAGCGCCGAGCGTATCGACCACGCGGCCGAGCAGACCTTTGCCCACGGGCACGGAGAGGAGGCGTCCGGTCGTTTTGACTTCGACGCCTTCGACCACGCCCTTTTCGTCGCCGAGCAGGATGCAACCGACTTCGCCTTCTTCGAGGTTGAGGGCCAGACCGTAGAGGCCGCCGGGAAATTCGATCAGCTCGTTGAGCATGACGTCGCTCAGACCTTCGATGCGGGCGACGCCGTCGCCGATTTCGCGGACGATGCCGACGTTGGACTTGGTCGTCGAGGTCTTGAGACCGCTGATTTGGGATTCGAGTTCTTGCAGGATGCTGCTCATGGTGTTGGGCTAATTAGGCGTGGGTAAGTTGAGTTTCGAGGCGGGCGAGACGTTCGCGGACGGAGCTGTCGAAAACGTCGCTGCCGATCTTGATGCGCAGCCCGCCGAGGAGTTCGGGCGTGGTCTTGAATTCAATGGTGAGGTCGTTGCCGTACTTGGCGCGGAGATTGGCCAGCAAATGGTCGCCGGCCTGCTTATCCAGCGGGGTGGCGCTTTCGACTACGGCATGATGCTTGCCGACTTCGAGTCGGACGAGGCGTTGATATTCTTTGAGAATACCGACGAAGCTGCGGGGCTTGCTCGCAATGACCTTGCTAACCACCGCGGAGACCTTCTTCTGATCAAGCCGACCATTGGTCAGGCTGAGTTGAAAAAGCCCCTTGGTCAGCTTGCGTGCGTCTTTGTCGAGCTTCATGGCGGTGGGTCAGGAAGCCTAGGCGGCGACTTCGCGCGCGGCTTCTTCGGAGAGGCGTTTCTGATCGTCGGCGGTGAGCACCTTACCAGTGACTTTGGCGGTGGTTCCGATGACGAGTCGCCCGACCTCGCGTTTCAGATCGGCGAGCATTTTGGTGTGCTCCAGGGCGGCCGCCTCGCGGGCTTTGGTGAGAATCTGCTCGGCCTCGCTGATCGCACGCTGCGTTTCGCGGTCTTTCACCACAGCGGCGCTGGCGCGAGCTTCGTCGATCATCTTCTGAGCCTCGGCGTTCGCCTTGGTGAGAATCTCCTGATAGCGCTGCTCGGACTCGGCAAGCTGCTGCTTGATCTTATCGGCGTTCGCCAAGCCGTCGGCGATGCGCTTGCGGCGCTCTTCGAGGATGGTGAGGATCGGCTTGTAGGCAAATTTTTGGAGGAGAAATGCGACGATGCAGAAGCTGATGATCTGCGAGAAGAAGAGCCAGGCATTGAAGCCAAAGGTCTCTCCGGTGCGCTGGGCACTTTCGACGAGGGCGTCCACAATGCCGCTTTCCGCGGCAAGAACAGGAATGAAAGTCATAGGTGGTGAACGTTGAGAATGGCAAAGCGAGCGCGGGGCCGTTGCCGACCCCGCGCCTTGAGGATTAGTTTCCGGACTTCCCGAGGAAGATCGCGAAGAACACGATGCCTTCGGCGAAGGCGGTGCTCAGAATCGCTTGCACGAGAATCGGCGTGGCTGCACCGGGATTCCGGCCAACCGCTTCCGAGGCTTTCATGCCGATGAATCCCACGCCAAGCGCTGCGCCGAGACAGGCGAGACCGACGTTGAGGCTTCCGGTGATTTCTGCCAACATTGCGATGTTCATGATGTTTGTTTGGTTTGCTGTTTTCCCGACGATCCCCGCAGGTTGCCCACGGTCCGACCGGCGAAATTGGTTTCTTGATAGAAAGCTAGTGGTGCCCCTCCTCGTGCTGACAGATGAGCAGCGTGAAGACGGCAGTGAGGAGCATGAAAACCAGCGCCTGCACGAGGCCGACGAGCAATTCCATGAAGTAGAACGGCACCGGAATCAGCCAACCCAATGACGGCACCAAGACAGCCATCGATTCGAGCATGTTCTCACCGGCAAACACATTGCCGTAGAGACGGAAGCTCAATGACACCGGTCGGAACATGATCGAAACGATTTCGAGGAAGCCGACAACGATGAACACGGCGATCATCATGACCTTCATAAAGCCCTCAGTCTTCCCTTTTGGCCCAAAGATGTGCATTACAAATCCGCCCGGACCGTTCGCTTGCAATGCCCACCAGATCCAGCAGGCAAAAAAGATAACAGCCATGGCCAGCGTCATATTCAGATCCGCATTGACGCCGCGGAAAAGCGGGCGGGAAATGTGATCAAGACCGCCCTGCGCGTTGGGGATGCCCCAGCCAATAGTCCCGACGCCGGGAATCAGGCCCGCCCAGTTGGTAAACAGAATGAAGATGAAGATCGTGGCGAAGAACCAGAAGGTCTTTTTGACCAAGTCAGGCCCGATGATGCTCTCCAGAAAGTTATGGAGGCTTTCCACGAGCCACTCCCAAAAATTCTGCGCGCCGTCCGGCACGTCCTTGATGGAGCGGGTGGCAAATTGCGCGAAACCAATGACGCCGATCGCCACGATCCACGTCACGATCATCGAATTGGTCACGCTAAAAGGGCCGACCTGAATCCGCGGGGCATCCGGACTCAGACCATGGTGCTTGTGCTCCGCGTGCGCGCCGTGCCCGGCCTCTCCGGCATGCGCTTCGTCCGCGGCGAGCGCAACCACGCCCGTTCCCCCCAGCAAGAGCACGCAGCTCAACGCCAGCAAGCGAATCAACCGACCGAAACCGGTCAGCGCATGGATGTAATGGACGGGGTTGCTCATTGCCAAAAAAGGGGCAGGACCTGAAGCGCGTATCGTCGGTCGATTCGACCGTGAAAATCACCGCGAGGAGGAACCTCGCGCACACCCGCTTCGGGCAATGCGAGGCCGATGAAACAACGAACCAAGCGGTGTGGCAAGCACTTTGTGAAATTTTTCACAAAGCGTTCCGTCCATTCCGCCGAAAGCGGCAACGGGACCGCCCCAGCAGCACCTACGGCGAAGTCGCCGTGGTGACTTCCGTCGCCCGGAGGATCGGTTCGTTGTCGTCCTGAAACACGTCGCGGAACAGCTTGCCGTCGATCAAATCGCTGTGCGTGTCGATCCGTCCATACGTGGATTTTTGATTCGCCGTCTGGCCCGCTTCGTTGGACACAAAAAATCCTTTGCCTGGAACCATGACGATACCCGAGAGCGTGCCCTGCTTGTTGTTGCCAAAGGGTGATAGTTCCAATTCCTCCCAAGGCACATTGAGGTTTCCCAGCACGTTCAAATCGTCATCGAGCACCGTAATCGCCCGCTCCTGCCACCGGGTCACCAGCACGCGTTTCCCATCAATCGCCACATCTATCGGGCCTCTTACGGCCACCGATTTCACGTCCTGCGCTCCCGGTTTTATTTTAAAAACCTTGCCCCCCTTCAAATCGGCGACCCAGATATTCCCCTTTGCATCCACCTTGATACCCCGCAAATCGCTCGCGCCCGGCACTTTGAAAACGCCGGAGCCGCCGAGGCCAGCCAAAGTCGCCGAACTCAAGCCGTCGCCATTTTCCTTCACGACCCAGCGGGAAATCGAACCGTCATCCCGGTCGGAACCGTAAAGCACCAACTCGGCCCCTTCGCGCGCCGTGGCCACGCTATCGGCGATGCCGGCGGGAATCCGCAGCAGCCTGGTTTCCAGCGCCGCGTCGTAAACGTGGATCGCGCTGTTGTCGCAAATATAGACGCGCCCCTTGTCATCCGTGGCGATCCCTTTGGCCAAAATCCCCGGCAGCAGCGCCACCGTCCCCCGCTCGAAATCCGCAACGTCGATCTGAATCCGCCGCACCTCCCCGGTGTTGTTGAAACTGTGGTGATAGCCCGCGTAGAGGTATTTGTAGTCGGGCGAAATCGCCAATCCGCGGTTGTGGCGGGGAGACACCGTCTGTGGCCGCCCGAAGACTGTCCGGCTGGTATCCACGAGATATTGCACCGTCCATTTGTAGGCATCGCCTGCCGACGCGGAGACCTCGCCGAGCCACAGCGCAGCTTGGAGGGCGATGACCGATTTGACGGTGGTCGCGAACAAATGAGTGCGGCGTGCGGGGAGCATCAAAGTATGGTGAGCATGGAATTCGTCGGGGTTTGGAGGTGGGGCGAATTCGGGCAGCAAGGTGTGCAATAGGCTGATGGTTGTCAACGGGGTCTGTGAATCAGGGCCGAAACCGCCTCATTAAGCCCGTCCAAAAGGGCGTGCGCGGCACCTCCGGGAGCGTCGAATCGTGATCTCTCGCAGCCTCGGGGACGAAGATAGTCGCTTGACGAATGAGCAGGCACTGCAAATCCCGCACCGTCGTTTCGACCGAAAATTTCTCCACCGCTGACTGCCGTGCGCGGGTGGCCAACCGCTCGCCGAGCGCCCGATCGGCCAAGACTTTCTCCACAGCCTCGGCCAGCGCCGCCGGGTCGCGCGGCGGCGTCAGCAGCCCGTCTTCGCCAGCGGAGATCATCTCCGGCACGCCCGCCACCCGCGTGGAAATCACTGGCACCCCGGCCAGCATCGCCTCGATGATGACCGTCGGCAGATTATCGCTACCGCCATCCGCCTCGACGACACACGGCAGGACGAAAAGCTGCGCCTGCGCCAGCAACCGGCGCACTTCCGTCTGCGGACGCGGCCCCAGCAACCGCACCATCCCGCCGAGGTGCCGGGCGTCGATTTGCCCCTGCAACTCCGCCTCCAGCGGCCCGCCGCCCACAATCTCGCAGGCGAACGGAACCCCGCGATCCCGCAAGAGCGCACACGCCGCGATCAAATCACCGAACCCCTTTTTCTCCACATACCGCCCCACCGCGAGGATCCGCGGCACCTCCCCTGCCGGCTTGCGCGGGAGGAAACCGTCGAGCGCAATCCCATTGAACACGCGGAAAATCCGGCCCCTCGCCGCCGGGTATTTCCCTTCCATCCAGCGCCGCGCGTGATCCGTCTCCGTCACCACGAACCGCGCACCGGCCACGAGGTCCGCATTGGAAACGGGGAAGTCCGTCGCGCAAAAAATGTCGTTCGCGTGCCCCGTGAAGCTGTAGCTGAAACCGAAGAACTCCCGCAGCCACCAAGCCGTCCGTGCCGCCACCCCGCCGAAGTGCGCGTGGACGTGCCGCACCCCTCGTTCGCGCAGCCGCGGTGCCAGCCAGATCGCCTCGAAAATCCGCTGCGAGTCCCCCGCCCCGCGATGCTTCGCCATCGCCCGCCGCGCCGGCCGGTCCAGCTTTCCCGCCGTGCGCTCCACATCCACCTCGGCCCGCAGCGCCTTTTCCTCCGGTAGATAGAAAACCTCCGCGTCCATCTCCGCCGTGAGGTCCACCGGATCATCCGGCCGCCGGATCGAAACCAACCACGGATTCATCCCCCGCCGCACCATTTCCGCCGCTTCGCGATAGACGAACGTCTGTACGAAGGACGGGAAGCGCTCGAAGAGATAGGCGAAGCTGTTCATCGGAAACTTCAAAATCCGAAGCACGAAATCCGAAACAAATTCCAATATTCGGAAATCTGAGAAAACCAAGCTGCCGCCAGCGCGTGCGCCCATCCGCTTTCCTCCGTTTCACTCATTTCGGATTTGTTTCGGATTTCGTGCTTCGGATTTCGGATTTTCCCATCCCTCGCGCCTCATCATAAAACCCCTCCAGCCGCTCAATCGCCTTCCCCTGCTCAAACTCCTCCCGCACCGCGCGCGCCGCCGCCTGGCCGAGGATGTAGAGAAAATCCGACTCCGCCGTGATCTGCTGCATTGCGGCGAAAAGCGCCGCGTCGTCACGCTCCGGCACCAGCAACCCCGTGCGCTCATGCGTCACCGCCTCCGGGATGCCGCCGTGCGTCGTCGCCAGCACCGGCAGACCGGTTGCCATCGCCTCCAGCATGGAGTTGGGCACGCCTTCCTGATTCTGGTCCGGCGGCATTTCGCTCGGGTGGAGAAAAACGTGCGAACCCGCGTAGAGCGCCGCCAGCTCTGCCTGCGAAAGAAACCCGCGCAACTCCACCGCCTCCCCCAGCCCGAGTTCGCCGATCAGCGCTTCGATCTCCGCTTTCATCGGCCCATCTCCCGCGATGCGGAACTTCGCCTTCGGATGCAACGCGTGAAATTTCGCGAACGCCCGCAACGCCGTCCGCAGCCCCTTTTTCGCCACCAGCCGGCACGCCTGCACGAACCGCCACGCCCCGTCCGCCGGCATCGGCCGCTGTTGAAAGGGAAAGTCCGCCAGCGGGATGCCCGTCCGGTTGAGCCGCAGTTTTTCCCGAGGACAGCCCCAGCGCTCCAACTCCGCAAACAGCGAGCGCGAACGCGCCAGCACCAGCGGCACTTTCTGGAGCAGCGCCCGCATCTGATCATCGTAACCCTCCTGCTCCGGCCGCGCCTGGATGTCCATCCCGTGAAACGACACCACGCACGGCCGTTTCCACTCCTGCACCAGCGGCAGCAGATGCACCCCCGTGTGGCCAAAATAGATGTGCATCAGATCCGCCGGACGCCGCGCCAGCACCTTCAGGATCACCTGCAATTCGCCGCGGTAATAGACCGGCGGCCGCCGCGCCACATACTTCAGCCAAAAGCGCTTCACGAAATTTTTCCGCGCCCGCGGCAGCACCTCGATTTCGGAAAAAGGAAACTGCTCCTCGCACCTCCGCTCCCGCGTGAGCACAAACGTCGAGTAGCGCCGCAGCCCCGTGACCTGCCGGTAGATGTGCCGCATCTCCGGCTTGAGAAACGTCGTGCAATAGCTCGCCACGACGGGCTTCAGAGAGGTCTCGGCGATTTCGGACATGGGCCTCCGACTCTCGAAAACGCCCGGCGCTTTGTCGAGGCCCGACGCCATCAATGGCCCCCGCGCGGCGTCGGAACCGCCGCCGGGACGATTTTCCTCATTGTCGCCTCCGACAGTTCGTGCGACGCACTCCCGCCTCTCCAATTCATTCCCATGCAACAATCCCGCCGCAGCTTCCTCAAATCCTCCCTCGCCGCCAGCGCCGCACTTTCCCTGCCGGCCCGCCTTTACGCCGCCGCCGAGGGCGCGAATGACGACATCCGCATCGGCATCGTCGGCTTCAACGGGCGCGGGCAGGATCACATCGGCAATTTCCTCGGCTGCAAAGGCGCGCGCATCGTGGCGCTGTGCGACGTGGACAGCGCGGTGCTCGCCAAGGGCGTGGCTCAACTGGCGGCCAAAGGCCAGACGGTTACGCCCTACCAGGATGTGCGGAAGATGCTCGAGAGCAAGGAGGTCGATGTCGTCTCCATCGCCACGCCGAACCACTGGCACGCGCTCGGAGCGATCTGGGCGATCCAGGCGGGCAAAGATGTGTACGTGGAGAAGCCGGTGTCGCACAACGTGTGGGAGGGCCGCCAGCTCGTGA
>CAYQBV010000222.1:0-7502 GCA_964415705.1 uncultured Chthoniobacter sp.
CCATCACCACCGCCTACTGGACGGGGGGCTTGAGCGGGGCACCCACGCAATGGGCGGTCTCCAATGGCACTTCGGCCAGTAACTGGGTCACGGCCGTGGGCGGCGGAGCGACAGTCGTGGTTCCCGGCCTCACGGCGGATGTGTTCATCTCCGCGACCACAACCGCGAACAACCCAAACAACATGACTCTGGGTGCGAACATGTCGGTCCAGAGCCTGACCTTCACGAACGTGGGTTCGCCCAATGACGTGAACCTCAACGCGGATGGTTACTCCCTGACCATCGGCACGGGAGGCATGACCATGAACGCGGGCGCTCCGAGTGGCGGCAACGGGAACATTTACGCCGACCTGATCATGGGTGCGGCGCAGGCTTGGACCCAAAATAACGGCGGCCGGACGCTCGTCATCGGTGGCAGCGTGGCCAACGGCGGCAACCTCCTGACCATCGCCGGCAGCGGCCCGGTCAACATCGACGGCAGCGTGAGCGGCGGCGGTGGCATCACCAAGTCCGGCAACGGCACCCTGAACTTCGGCGGGGCCAACAGCTTCGGTGGGGCGCTTACTTTCTCCTCCGGGACGGTGAATATTTACAACAACGGCACCCTCGGGCTGGGCAGCTACGCGCAGAACATCGCCATGGGCGGCGGCACGCTGGGCTACTCCAGCTCGGCCACCCAGACCCTCAGTGGCATCCTCAGTGGAGCCGGCGGGCAGGTGAACAAGGGCGGTAACGGCACGCTGACCCTGAGCAACAGCAACACTTACACCGGCCTCACGACCGTCTCCGGCGGCAGGCTGGTGCTCTCGGGCGCGGATAACTCCCTGGCCACTGGCGGGATGACGCTCAATGGCGGCCTCACGGAATTTGCCACGGAGGCGGCCATCAACGGCACGACCCGCAATGTCACCGTCAACTCACCGGGTATCGTGCTCTTCGATTCGGGCGCGATCCAAACCATCCTGAACACCCGGATCGTCGCCTCCTCCTCGGGCGTGATCGCGGCGGATAACTTCGGCGCCACGAACATCGACTTCAGCGCGACGGGCGCGGGCTTCAGCAGCACGCCGTCCCTCGGCGCGGTGGCCAATGTGACTTACACCGGCACCTTCACGCCGAACGGCACGCCCGGCGCGCTGACCTATCGCCTCGGCGGCGGCGGTGGCACGCTCACCATGAGCAACGCCAACGCCATCACTGGCGCGGGCAACGCCCTGACCGCCGTTGGTTCCGGCAGCGTGGTCCTCGGTGCGGCGAATGACTTCACCGGCCTGACCACCATCAACAGCGGCGCCACGCTCCAGCTCGGCACCGGAGTCACCAGCCAGAACGGTTCGATCGGTAGCGCGAGTATCGTGAACAACGGCACGCTGACCTTCAATAACTTTGACAATCAGGTGCTCGCCATCCCAGTGAGCGGCGGCGGCAATCTGATCAAGAACGGTGCCGGCCAGACCACCCTCTCCGTGCCGGAGACTTACAGCGGCCAGACCACAGTGAACGCCGGCACGTTGGTGCTCGCGGGCGGCAACCACACCTTGAATGCGAACCGCACCTTGGTGGTCAATGGCGGCACGCTGAATCTGGGCAGCAACCGGCAGTATGTCGGAGCCTTCAGTGGCAACGGCGGCACCGTCACGGGTAGCAGCACCTTTACGACCAATGGAGCGTCCGGCACCTACGCGGGCGGACTTGGTGGCGCACTCAGTTTTGTCAAGGCGGGCGGCAACACGCTGACCATGACCGGGGGTAACGCGAACACCGGCACGTTCAACGTCATCGGTGGTGCGGTCACGCTCGCGGGGAGTGGAGCACTTTCCTCCGCGACCGGCGCGGTCAATGTGAATTACGCCACTTTGCAGCTCGATAACACGCTGACCACCGAGTCGTCGGATCGCGTGAATGACAGCAAGGCCATCACTTTGGCCACCGGCACCATTAACTACGTGACCAAGCTGGGCAGTGCTTCGACCGAGACGCTCGGGGCCGTGGCTCTAACGGCGAACTCCGGCATCTCGACCATCCAGTTGAACCGGCAGAACGCCGGAGGAACCAGCGCCGTGCTGACCCTGGCCAGCCTGACGCGCAATACTGGCTCGATGCTTTACATCAACACGCCGAATAACGGCGACGTTGGCAATCTCATCAATGGTGAACGCGTGATGCTGGCCGATAACGGTGCGAGTCTCGGTGTGGTCAATGGGACGATCATCCCTGGCGTGCTGGTTTACTCCAACGACAACCTGTTTCGTCCGGTTGTTTACAGCACAGCCAATGGCTTCCTCCCGCTCGGCTACGCGGGCGCTCCCGCCACGGTGGAAAACATTGCTGGAGCTTCCCCGACCGCCAACGTGTTTAACACCAACCAGACGGCTCAGTCAGTCGGGTCCGGCGGGCAAACCATCAACTCCTTGGAACTCTTCCAAGGCGCCAACAACGTGAGCTTCGTTAACGCGGCGGATACCCTGACCGTGACCAGCGGCAACGTCTTCATGGGAATCAACGGCGGCTACAACTTCGGCACCACCGCCATCCGCGGTGCGCTGACCTCCGGCCAGAGCGAGCTGTTCCTCTATGCTGGCAATACCGGCAGCGCCATCAACTCGGTCATCAAGGACAACGGTGGCCCGGTGAAGCTCGTTTATGGTAGCAACAACGGGAGTAACGTCACGCTAACGGCGGCCAACACTCACACGGGTGGCACGGTGGTCAGTAACTCGACCCTGCAACTCACCGCCACCGCGGGCGCTGGCACCGTGGTCATCCCGAACGCGGTCGTGCCATCCAACGGCCTGATCATCAACAACGCCACCGTGTCGAGCAACCTGGCGGGCATGATCGGTTCGAGCAACATCGTGACCCTCAACGGCAATGCCACGCTGAACCTGACCGGTGCCAACACCTTGGCGGGTCTTGCTTACACCACCAGCGGCGGCACCGGCAACCCGACGGTCAATACCAGCGGCGTGCTGACCATTACTGGGGCGATCACTTCCACGCCGGGCAATGTGGCGGTGGTCCCGCAACTCAATGGCACCCTGAACCTCGACGGCCAACCGGCGGCGAGCATCAGCGTGTCCGCCCAAGCGGACGGCAACTACGTGAACAACGCCACCCCATTGAACGGCCTGACGATCGGTGCCGTGATTCAAAATGGTGGCCTTACCAAGAGCGGCACGGGTGTGCTGAACCTCACGGGCAGCAACACCTTCGCCGGCCAACTCACGGTCGCCAACGGCGTGCTGAATGTGGGTTCGATCAACAACGCCAGCGCCAACGGCGTGCTCGGCAACAGCGCCAGTTCCGTAATCCTCGGCGGCAGCGGCACGACCGGGACTCTCGAATACACGGGCGGCAACACGAGCAGCAACAAACCGCTCACCATGGCGACGGGTGGAACGGGGGAGGTCCAGGTGGACACCACCGCGACCACGCTGACCCTCAGCGGCTTGATTGATGGCAGCGGTGGCCTGACCAAGGCGGGCGCGGGCACTTTGGCGCTGACCAATGCCAACACCCTCTCCGGCACCACGCTGATGAGCACGGGCACGCTGGCCTTGGGCAATCTCAACGCCCTCCAAGGCAGCACCCTGAACACCGGCACCGCTGGGGATCAGACGGTGACCTTCTCGGTCGCGGGCACTTACAATCTGGGGGGCTTGAGCGGTGCCGATAACCTCACTGCGACGGGCAGGTCCCTGAGCGTCGGAGCCAACAATGAAACCACGATCTTCACCGGCAACGGTGTGGCGACCGCGTTCACCAAAGTGGGCGCTGGCACCCTGAGCCTAAACGGCGCGAGCCAGAACTACGGCACGCTGACCGCGACTGACGGAACCACCAATGTGAACGGCACCCTTGGCACCGGCACCTCCACGGTGAGCGTGACCGGCGCGAGCAGCTTGAAATTTGGCAGCGTCAGCCAGACGCTCGGATCGCTGACCATCGGAGCCGGCTCGACCGTGACCTTCACCAGCGGCCTCGCCTCCTTCAGCGGTGGTGGGGAAAAAGGCTCCGGCTTCACCAGTGGCGCCCCCAGCTTGGGCGGTGGTGGTGGGTCTGCGGTGGTGCCGGAGCCCGGCACCCTCGGCCTGCTGCTCGTCGGCGCGCTCGGTATGCTGAACCGCCGCCGGCGGGCTTGAGACTCCACCGGCCCGAGCGCCGACGCCAGCAGCCCATCGCCGCGCTGGCCGCTCCCGCTGGTTGATCAGGCGCGGCTGGATGCCGTGCGTGCGGAGTTGAGGGCCGAAGGAAAACGCGGGTGCGTGGTGATCCGGGAGATTCCGCCGGTGTTTGGCGCGTTCAACCTAAAAGCCAGATTTGAGGTCCACGAAAGACACGAAAAGCACGAAGGGCCAAACGACTGTGGAAGTTCCTTCGTTCACCCAGCGGGCGACTCGGGAAAATTTCGCCATCCGTTCCTTTTTCGTGGCGTTTCGTGGACCCTCCATGGCCTTTTCTAGGTTCAACGTGAAAGCGGGAATCCGATTTCTCGCGCAAAGACACAAAGGCGCAAAGGGCAGGGCGTTGCGACCGGAGAGCGGGTGCCAGACTGTTCACCCAATGCGTGAATGACTGGGCAGTGTATCAATCGTTAGAAACCTCTGGTCTTTGCGCCTTTGTGCCTTTGCGCGAGCGTTTCCATCGCCGCTTTTAGGTTCGGTCGAGTGGCGGTAAAGGTGGGCGTCAGGCTGGGTCCGCTGGCCTCCAGGCTGTCGCCCCCAACCGCCTTCCTGCTACTTCTTCATCGGCGGCGGGCCGCCGATTTTGCCGCCGGGTTGGGCGGCGAGGAGTTGGTTGAGGAGTTCGCTTTTCGGCGGGACGATGGTGACGCGGGCTTCGCCTTCGAGGATTTTTTGCATCTCCAAAATCTCGAACATCGAGCGGACGATTTCGCCATCCTGCGAGATGATCTGGAGCGCTTCGCCGACGATGCGCGGGCGCATGGCGTCGGCTTTGGCAAACTCAATGGCGGCTTCGCGCTCGGCGGTGCTGGTGATGATGCTGACCTGGTTCGCGCCGTCCTGCTTGATCGCGCTGGTGACCTGGCGCAGCCGGTTGACGACCTTTTCCTCGATCTGCCGGATCATCCCGGTGTCACGGAAATGCACCTTGCGGATATAGACGCTGCCGAGTTTGTAGCCCCACTCGTGGGACTTCGGCGAAACCTCGGTGCGGACCGCGACGGACATGGCGTGCCGGGTTTCGAGCATGGAGCCGAGCGGCATATTGCTGAGGCAGCGGACGGTGGAGCTGCTGACATTGGCGCTGAGCGAGCCGCGCGGGTCGGCGTTTTTGAAAAGGTAGGAAACGGGGTCGCTGATGAACATTTCGTACCACATGCCGATGCCCATGGGGGCGCCCTCCTCGCTGTTCACCGCCTGGCTGCGGAGGTAGGTTTGGTCGAGCCGCAGGTCGAGGACGTGGCACTGCCCGAGCCAGTTCACGATCGGCCCGACGATCCCGAGCCGTGACCACAGAAAGTAGATCCCCGGTTCGTCGAGGACCGCGCGCACTTTGCCAAAGAGCACATAGACGTGGCAGCGCCCCTCTTCGACGATGGCGTAAACACCAAAGGCGCGGAGGATGCCGAAGAAGATCGGCACGAGGATGAAGAGGCCGACAAAGGTGCCGGTGGCGTAGGTCAGAAACTCTCTCATTGCGCGTCCTCCATGATGACCTGGCTGGCTTCCTTGAAAAGTTTGAGCCGCACGTTTCGTCGATACGCCGCGAGGGCGTCGGGGCCGCTGGCGCGCAGCGCGGTGAGCTGGTCGGCGAGGGCGCGCAGGGGCTCGACTTCGGCTTGGGCGTTGAGCGTTTCGATTTCGACGGCGCGTTTCGACTGCACGATTTTCTGGTCCGCGGAAGCCTGCGCGAGGGAGATATCGGAGCTGACCTGGTTGTGCGCGGTGTTGATCGCGGCGAGCGCGCTTTCCACCTCGTGCGGCGGGTCGATGCCGGTGATGAGCGAGGCGTCGAAGGTGATGCCGTAGCGCGGGGCGGAGCTGGCGCAGTCGCGGTCCATGTGCTCGTTGAGCGCGGAGAGATTCTTGCGCAGGTCGTTGATGGAGATATTTCCGACGATCGCGATGGAATCGCTGGAGACAGGCTGCGGCGGGACTTTGATAGTCGTGTTGCAATTTGGGCAGTCGGCATCAAAGCCGATCTTTGCGACCGCGGTTTCGAGACCTTTGCCGCAGTTCGGGCAGGCAAACTTGAAACTGGGCTCAGAAGGCGGCGCGGTGAAATTCGCGATGCGCTCGCGCAGGACGCTGATGAAGTAGCCCATGACGTGGACGATCGGGCGCTTCACTCCGAAGAGGTAGGCGTAGAGATTCCGCTCGCAGACGCGGTAGCGGATCTGCCCGGTGAGGCCGGTGTCGAGCTGGTCCTTGGTCACGGCGCTGAGCTTGCTCCCGCCTTGGTTGGCGCTCGGGTCTTCGGGGTCAAAAGCCATGTTCAGCGTCTGCGTGGCGACGGTGACTTTATACACGCGCTCCCACGGCCATTTGAAATACGGGCCACCCGCCGGGATGACGCGCACCTGCGGGTAGCAGTAGCGCTCGCGCTCCTCGGGCTTGAGCGGCTCGGCGATGGGATCGTCGAGCGTGGTCTGGGTGCCGAGGCGTTCTGCGCGGCCGAAAATGGTTTTCACCGCGCGCTCGTTTTGATCGACCGTGTAAAGTCCGGCGACGAGATAGCGGACGAGGAACCAGGCGACGAAACCGAAAAGAAAGCCGAAGAAGAGCATAAGCAGATGGGTTGAGGGAGATGAGATAGCGGTTCGGGGCGGGAAGGGAAGCTGGGAATGTGGGAAAAGGAACGATGGGAAAGTGCGCAGAGATGGGAATGTCGGCAACCACCGGCGAGCCTTCCTTCCGCTTTCCTTGCCGCCTCACTTTTCGAAATTGTTGCGGATTTCGATATTCGGATTTCGAATTTCCCCGTAAATATCTCGGCCCAATATGCGCGCGATTTTAGCACTCGAAGACGGTCGTTTTTTCCTCGGCGAATCCTTTGGTGCGACCGGCTCCGCGGTCGGCGAAGCCTGCTTCAATACCTCCATGAGCGGCTACCAGGAGGTGCTCACCGATCCCTCGTATCGCGGCCAGATCGTGGCCATGACCGCCCCGCAGATCGGCAACTACGGCGTCAACCCGCTCGACGACGAAAGCGCCGCCGTCCACGTCCGCGGCTTCGTCATCGAGGAGCTCAGCCCCGTCGCCAGCAACTGGCGGTCGCGCGGCTCCCTCGACGACTATCTCAAAAAGTGGGGCATCCCCGGCATCCAGGGCATCGACACCCGGGCGCTCACGAAACACCTGCGCTCCCGCGGCGCCATGCGCGGCTGCCTCACCACCGAGGACATCACCCCCGAGCAGGCCGTCGAGCGAGCCCGGCAGGCACCGCCCATGGCGGGCTCGGATTTTGTGAAAGAGGTCACGCCCGCCGCCGCCTACGACTGGGACCCCGAGGGTGTGCAGAGCCGCGCCTGGACGATC
>CAYQBV010000223.1:0-7491 GCA_964415705.1 uncultured Chthoniobacter sp.
CATCTCGGCACGGGCAATTACAACCCCAGCACCGCGCGTCTTTACACCGACCTCTCCCTCTTCACCGCGCAGCCCGACTTCGGCGAGGACGCCACAAATTTCTTCAACCTCCTCACCGGCATCAGCCACTTTCAAGGCGCGAAGAAACTCATCCTCGCACCCTTCACCGCACACGAGACGATGATGGCCCACGTCAAACACGAAGCCGCCGCCGCGCGCGCCGGCAAACCCGCGCGGATCATCGCCAAGATGAACTCCCTCGTGGACCAGGAACTCATCGAAGCGCTCTACACCGCCTCGCAGGCCGGCGTGAAAATCGACCTCATCATCCGCGGCATCTGCTGCCTGCGGCCCGGCATCCCCGGGGTCAGCGAGCACATCACCGTCCGCTCCATCGTCGGACGCTTCCTCGAGCACTCCCGCATCTTCTATTTTGAAAACGGGGGCGCGCCCAAAGTCTTTCTCGGCAGCGCCGACTGGATGCCGCGCAATTTTTTCCGCCGCATCGAAGTCGTCTTCCCCGTCGAGGACCCCGCGCTCCGCGAGCGCATCGTCACCCAGATCCTCGCGCTCCAACTCGCCGACAACACCAAGGCCAGCCGCCTCGCTCCCGACGGCACCTACGCCCGGCCCGCGCGGAAAAAGGACGCCGACCTCCGCGGCAGCCAGGTGGAATTCATGGCCCTCGCCCTCGGCGAGAAAAAGACCCACCGCGCCCGTCGCCCCGCCAAACGCGCCTTTCCGAAGATCCAAGTCGTGCGCAGCCCGCATTAGCGCTCGGGCAGGCCGGCTCCCGGGCGCTCGACAAGCCCCCCGGCCTCCGCCGAAAATCCCCCCAACATGAAATCCCGCATCGACGCGCTGGTCGCCCAAGTCAGCGAAATCATCGTGGGCAAAGAGGCTTCCGTGCGGCGGGCCGTGGCCTGCGTGCTGGCGCGCGGGCATGTGCTGATCGAAGACGTGCCCGGCGTGGGCAAGACCATGCTTTCGCAGGCTCTCGCCGCCGCGCTCGGCCTCGGCTTCCGGCGGTTGCAGTTCACCAGCGACCTGCTGCCGGCGGACATCGTGGGCAACTCGATCTTTGATCGCGAAGCCGGGCGCTTCGTCTTCCATCGCGGGCCGCTCTTTTCCCAAGTCGTCCTGATCGACGAGGTCAACCGCGCCACGCCCAAAACCCAAAGCGCACTGCTCCAGGCGATGGAGGAAAATCAGATCACCGTGGACGGCACCACGCACCCGCTGCCGGCGCCCTTCTTCGTCCTCGCGACGCAGAATCCAGAGCACCAGATCGGCACTTTCCCGCTTCCGGAATCGCAGCTCGACCGCTTCCTCATGCGGATCGAACTGGGCGTGCCGGACCGGGCGGCCGAGCGCGCGATGCTCCTCGGGGCCGACCGCCGCGAGATGCTGCGGGCGGTGCAACCGGTGCTGGCGGAAGCCGCGCTGGCGGAAATTCAGGCGAAGGTGCGAACGGTCCACACGGCCTCCGGGCTGCTCGACTACTTGCAGGACCTGCTCGACGCGAGCCGGCGCCGGCACCGCACCGGGCTGTCCCCGCGCGCGGGTCTGGCGCTGCTTCGCGCCGCGCAAGCCTGGGCGCTGATGGAAGGCCGGGAAATGGTGCTGCCGGAAGACGTTCAGGCGGTCGGCCTCGCCGTCATGGCCCATCGTCTCGGCGGCGGGCTCGGGTCCGTGGAAAGCGGGCGCGCGCTGGCCCAGAGTCTCCTCCGCGAGGTAGCGGTGCCGTAGCGGATGAAAGCGCCGGACCGCCAGCCGCGCGTGTGGGTGCTGCCGAATCGCAATGCGCTGGGCCTCGCGGCGGTGCTCGTGGGCATGTGCTACGCCGGCAGCAGCCAGGCGAACGCGGCGGCGTATCTGCTCGGCTTCGTCCTCGCGAGCGTAGCCGCCGTGTCGGCCCTCCACGCGTGGGCCAATGTGCGCGGAGTGCACCTGACCGTTGAGCAGATCCCGCCGGCCTTTGCGGGCGGCGAGTTGCGGGTCCGGCTGGCAGCGGCGGCGGCCACCGGGCCGACCCGGTGCGGCATCACGGTGCGCGGGGCGGAGGCCGAGCCGGCAGTGCGTTTCAAGGAAATCGGCACCCTCGCCGAGCCGGCCGAGCTGCCCATCCCCGCAGCGCAACGCGGCCGCCACGCCGGTTTGCACGTCCGTGCGAGCAGCATTTTTCCGCTCGGATTTTTCACCGCACGCCAAACGGTGTGGCTGCCGGTGGAGCACTGGATTTATCCCACGCCGGAAGGCTGCCTTCCCCTGCCCCGCTCGCTCGCGCCCACGCGCCAGACGCGGGACGGACAGCGCGTGGCGGGCGACGATTTCGGCGGCGTGCGGGCGTGGGAGATTGGCGAATCGCAGCGTCACATCGACTGGAAGGCCGCCGCCCGCGGCCAGCCGCTGCTCGTCAAGCAGTGGACCGGCGAGGCCGATGAAATCACGGATCTCGCGTGGGATGCGCTGGCCCCGCTCGGCTCCGAAGCGCGGCTCAGCCAGCTCACTCGCTGGGTGGTGGAGGCCGAAAAGGGCGGCCTGAGCTACCGCCTGCGACTGCCGGACACCGCCATCGGACCCGACCGCGGCGAAGCGCACTACCATGCGTGCCTGCGTGCGCTCGCGGCCTTTTCCGGCGGCGGGGAGGACGGGACGTGAGCATCTTTCGCGGTCCGCACAGTACCATCGCCACGCCACCGCTGGCCGCGCTCGTCCTCGGCCTGGTGCTGGCCGCCGCGCCGCTTTTCGGGCGCGTGGCCGGCTGGGCGTTCGCGCTCTTTTGCGCCGCCTGCGCGGCCCGGTTGCTCATGAACCGGCCCGGCGCGCGACTCCCCTCACTCGCCGGAAAGGTGCTGCTCTTTGGCATCGGCTTCGGCGGCATCCTGCTGACCTACGGAGCGTTTGTGGGCATCGAGCCGGGGCTGAGCGGCCTGCTCCTGCTGGTGTCGCTGAAACTGCTGGAGACGAACACCGTGCGGGACTTCCAGGTCATCGCGCTGCTCGGGTTTTTCATGGCGCTCTGCGCTCTGTTTTTCGCGCAAAATCTCGCGCTCTGGCTCTACGTGCTGACCGTCTTTGTCCTGCTCACGGCCGCACTCGTGCATTTTCATCGCGGCCCGGGCGCACGTCGGCCCGGTCGCTCGCTGCGGCTCGGCGCAGCATTGCTCCTCCAGGCGCTGCCCATCGTTGCGCTCCTTTTCGCGTTTTTTCCCCGCGGGTCGCAGCAGTCAGTCGTCTTCATGCAGCCCGCGGCCACCGGCGGGGGCATGTCGGATCAGCTTTCGCCGGGCAGCGTCGCGTCGCTCGCGCTGGGCAGCGAGGTCGTGTTTCGCGCGGAGTTTCCCGACGGCAATGCGCCCTCGATGTCCGCGATGTACTGGCGCGGCGGGGTGCTCTGGCAGGGCAATGGCCTGAACTGGCAGCGTGGCCGGAGCCTCTCCGTCGAGGACAGTGCACTCCGCGGCGCGACCATCCGGCAGCGGATCATCCTCGAACCACACGGCGGACTCGGCCTGTTTGCCCTCGACCGGCCCGCCACGGAAATTCGCGGCGCGTTTTTGGATGCCGGCGGTTTTTTGCAAACCCAGCGCCCGGTGCTCAAGCAGGTGCCGTATGAGGTCATCTCCCGCCCGGACAACCGCGAGACCGAACTCCCCCCCGACCATCTCCGGGAAACGCTGCGCCAGCCGCAGGTCATTTCTCCGCAAATCCGGGCGCTCGTCGCCGGCTGGCGCAGCGCCCACTCGCAGGACCGCGACCTCGCGGATGCAGCGTTGCGCTACTTCCGCAGCGAGCGCTTCACCTACTCGCTCGCACCCGGCACCTACAACGGGCCGGGCGCACTCGATGAGTTTCTCTTCCGGCGGCGCACCGGCTTTTGCGAGCACTACGCGGCGGCCTTTGCCACGCTGATGCGCGTGGCGGGCATTCCGTCGCGCGTGGTCCTCGGCTACCACGGCGGGGAGTTTAACGCGCGCGGGCGCTACGTCATCGTGCGGCAATCCGACGCCCACGCGTGGTGCGAGGTCTGGATCAAAGGCGAGGGCTGGCTGCGCCTCGATCCCACCGACGTGATCGCGCCCGACCGGCTCAGCTCCGGGCTCACCAGCTATCTGGAAAACCGCGCCGCCAGCACTGCGGGCAACACCTCGTCGGCCGCGGCCGGCTGGCGCGAGGTGCGCCGCGATCTCCGCCTCGTCTGGGACAACCTGAGCTACCAATGGGATCTGCACGTGCTGAGCTTTGACGGCGACGGGCAAAAGACTTTTCTCGCGACCATCGGCCTCGGGGATTTTCGCTGGGTGGAAATGACGCTGACGCAAATCGTCGGCGCGGCCGTCCTCCTCGGTGCCCTCGGCCTCTGGCAGCGGCGCCCGCGGCGCGCTCCGGCGGATGCGGTGAGCCGGGCCTACGCGCGGTTTTGCGCCGCGCTCGCCACCGCGGGTGTGCCGCGCGAACCCTGGGAGGGGCCGCTCCAATTCGGTGAGCGCGCCGCCGCGCATTGTGCGCCGCACGCCACGGCCATTCGCGAGATCGCCACGCTTTACGCCCGGCTGCGCTACGGCGCGGCACCGCCCTCGCCTGCCGCTTTCCTCCGCGCCGTCCGAGCCCTGCCACGGCTCCGCCCCTAGCGGCCGCTCAAGTGTACTTCAGCACTTCCTCGATGGTCGTCTCGCCGTCGTAGATGCAGCGCAGGCCGTCCTGTCGCAGCGTGCTCATGCCCAGCTCCACGGCCTTTTGTTTCAGGACCACACCCGGCGCACGCTTGTTGATGAGTTCGCGAATCGGGTCCGTGATATCGAGCAACTCGTAGATGCCCTTGCGGCCTTTGTAGCCCGTCTGGTTGCACGCCTCGCAGCCGCGACCGTAGTAAAAATTCTTGTCGCCGATCTCGTGCGGCGAAAGCCCGAGCTGGGCGAGCGCGCTCTCGTTCGGCTCATACGCGGTTTTGCAGTTCGGGCAGATTTTGCGGATGAGCCGCTGGCCGAGCACACCCTCGAGCGAGGAGGAAATCATGAATGGCTCCACGCCCATATCAATGAGCCGCGTGACCGCGCCGGGCGCGTCGTTCGTGTGCAGCGTGGTGAAGACCAAGTGGCCGGTGAGCGAGGCCTGGATGGCGATCTGCGCAGTCTCCACGTCGCGCGTTTCACCCACCATGATGCGGTCGGGATCCTGCCGCAGAAAGGCGCGCAGGGTGCGCGCAAAAGTCAGGCCGATCTTTTCGTCCATCGGCACCTGGATGATGCCTTCGATGTCGTATTCCACCGGGTCTTCGGCGGTCAGCACTTTCGAGTCGATGGTGTTGATCTTGTTCAGGCAGGCGTAAAGCGTCGTCGTTTTCCCCGAACCCGTCGGACCCGTCACGATGAAGATGCCGTTCGGCTTCTCGATCGTTTTCAGCAGGTATTGGTAAATGTAGTCCGGCATCCCGAGCGCCTCGATCTCGAGATTTACCGTGGTCCGATCGAGGACGCGGAGCACCACACTCTCGCCAAACTGCGTGGGCAGCGTGGAGACGCGCAGATCGACCTGCCGCCCGCCGATCATTTTCTGGATGCGTCCGTCCTGCGGGAGCCGGCGCTCGGCGATGTTGAGGTTCGACATCACCTTCACCCGCGAGATGACCGGCAGCGCGAGGTGACGCGGCGGCGGAGCCATTTCGTAAAGGGCGCCGTCCACGCGGTAGCGGATTTTGAACTCGGTCTCGAACGGCTCGAAATGGATGTCCGACGCGCGATCCTGGATGGCCTGGTAGAGGATGAGATCGACGTAGCGAATGATCGGCACCGCGTTGGCCTCCGCCTCGATGTTTTTCGCCTCTCCGTCGGAGTCACTGCCAAACTCCAAATCCCCGCCGAGCTGCGCGAGAATGTCCTCCATGCTGCTCATGTCGGTGCCGTAGAACCGCTTGATCAGGTCGTCGATCTGATAGACCGGGGCGACGACGATCTGGATTTCCTTCCCGAGAGCAAAGCGCAGGTCTTCCGCCGTCTGGGCATTGAGCGGATCGCCGAGCGCGACCTGGATGTTGCCATCCTCCACGCCGAGCGGAAAAGCCCGGTGCAGCAAAGCCAGTCCCCCGGGAATCAGCCGGACAATTTCCTGCGGCGGCTCAAACGTCCCCAGGTCCACAAAATCCGCGCCCAGAACACCCGCGATCGTTTCATAAAACTGCTGCGTCGTGCAAATCTGGTAGTCGCTCAAAACCTCCGGAAGCGACTTTCCACTCGTATTGACCTCTTGCGTGATGTCCTCGATCTGGCTGGCATCGACGACGCCGTGATCAACGAGCATTTCGAGGACTTGTTTGGTATTCATGGTGGGGCGAAAAAGTGTGCGGGCTCCGTTCTATGCAGGCACTCCCGTCTCCGCGCCAAGGAAAAAGGCACCCCTGCCCCGGTTTCGCCAAAACACCGGATTTCGCTATTTACGCGCCCCGGCGAAAGCGCCATGATTCCGACGTTCTTCTTCCGCTGCGCGAGCACCGGAACTTTTCCCCGGACGGAAAATTGCCAATCAACAAATTCGAAGATTATGCGCAAGAAACCAAACACCACAAAGAAGGCGGCCGCGCCAGCCGGGCGGACCGCAAAACCTGCAACCCCGAAGACGGCCCCAGCCCGTCCGGCGGCCGCCAAACCAAAGCCCAAGCGGACCACCCCGCGCGCGCCAGTGTCGCCGGGCACCGACGCCATCGCCAAGCGCGCCTACTACATCGCCGAGCAGCGGCGGGCCGACGGCCAGCCGGGCGACGAGCAGGGAGACTGGATCGAAGCGGAGCGCCAGTTCCGCGCCGAAGCCTCCGGGAAGAAGCGCCCTTCCAAATCCAAAGCACCATGACCCAATCGCCCGATACCTATCAGGAGCTGACCGCCGCCCTGAAAGAACGCCTCGCCCTCATCGCTGATCGCGAATTTTACCAGCGCGACCCCGCGGCGCATCTCGCGCGGCTGCAGGCCGTCTCCGGAACCATCGCGACGACCGCGACGCAGCTCCCCGGCCCCGTCGATCCGCAGCTCGCGCACTACCTCCAGCGCTGCAGCTACGACAAGGCGCTCGCCTTTCTCGAAGCGCGATAAGTCAGCGTCCGCGTCTTCCCGCTGCCCGCACCCGCGATGACCAGCGCCGGCCCCGGTGGGGCGGTCACCGCGGCGCACTGCTGCGCGTTGAGTTCGGCGGCGAAATCAATGCGTGGTCCCGTGGCGGCGGGGCGCTGGAGCGTGTATTGGCGGGCCATGATGGGCGGGGACTATCGGCGACGGCGAAACGGGCGGCGAGCTTCATTCCCCGGTGGCGTGCATTTCGGAAGGCGCAGTCGTTTTGGCAAAGCGCAGGCGCGCTGGTTTTGTCCGATCGCGCCGCGGCAATTAAAATATTTTTTACACTTGCTCCTGCGGCGGAAACCAAGTCCCTTGGCCACCATGACGACCAAATCCATCCTCCTCTGTTCCCTCACCGCGGCCCTTGTGGCCGCCGCCACGACCC
>CAYQBV010000224.1:0-7443 GCA_964415705.1 uncultured Chthoniobacter sp.
CATGACCGAGCACTCGTAGAGGCAGGAGCGGAGGCTGCCGGGGAGCGCGCGCGTCCCGCGTGCTGGCGAAGTCGTCCCGACTTCGCGGACTTCGGGCGGCGTGCTTTCAGAGGGGGCGTCGCACTGCCTCGGTGAGGTTTCTGGAAGTTCGTCGCGGCGGGACGCCTCGACCAACACGCGGGACGCGTATGCTCCCCGGAGTGCTGGCGCGTCGCCTTTCACGTCCACAGCGGTTCTCCGGTGATGGCGCGGGCACACTCCAGCGCACTGGTGAAGCCGTCTTCGTGAAAACCGTATTTGAACCAAGCGCCCGCGAAGTAAGTGCCCTGGCTGGGCGCGAGGCGGTTGAGCTGCGGGAGTTCGCGCTGCGCGGCGGTGGTGGCGAGGTTGAAAATCGGGTGTTCGTAGTCAATCTGGCGGAGCACGCGGTCCGGTGCGATGCGGTCGTGGCAGTTGAGCGAGACGAAATAGTTTTCATGGCGAGAGACGCCTTGCAGACTGTTCATCCAGTAGTGCGTGGTCGGGAGCGCGGTGCCGTCCGGCGCGGCGTCGAGTCGGTAGTTCCAGCTCGCCCAGCAGCGGCGGGTGCGCGGCATGAAGGACGCGTCGGTGTGCAGCGTGGCGGTGTTCGGCTGGTATTGGAACTCGCGGAGCAGGCGGGCTTCGAGGTCGGTCGGATCGGCGAGCAGCGCGAGCGCCTGGTCGCCGTGGCAGGCGAGCACGACCTTGTCGAAGACGCGCTCGCTGCCATCCGCCGCGCGCACTTTCACCCCGCCCGCCTCCCGGGAAACGCGCACCGCTTTCCGCCCGAGTTGCAGGCGTTCGCGAAAGGGCGCGGTGATTTTTTGCACGTAGCTTTTTGCGCCGTTCACCACGGTGAACCACGGGTGCTGCGTGTGCAGGCCGAGGAAGCCGTGGTTGTGCCAGAAACGCAGGAGCGTCATCGCCGGGAAGTCGAGCATCAGCGCGGGCGGCGTGCTCCAGACGGCGCTGCTCATCGGCACGAGATAGAGGTGCAGCATGTCGTCGCCGTAGCCGCGCTCGGCCACGTAGTCGCGCAGGCTGAGGTGGGCGAAACGCGGGTCGTCGAGCGCGGCTACGGCCTCGGCGTTGAAGCGGTTGATCTGCGCGAGCATCCGCCAATGGCGCGGGCGCAGCAGATTGCGGCGCTGGCCGAAGAGCAGGTTCAGGCTGCCGCCGTTGTATTCGAGTCCGCTCGGCATGTGCTGCACGCTGAAGGACATCGCCGTCGGTTTCGTCTCCACGCCGAGTTCGCGGAAGAGCCGCGTGAGATTCGGATAGGTGACGTGGTTGAAGACCATGAAGCCGGTGTCGATCGGCACGGCGCGGCCCGACTCGTCCACGGTGATCGTATTCGTGTGCCCGCCGGCGTAGTCGTGCTGCTCGTAGAGCGTGAGGTCGTAGCGGGCGTGGAGAAAGTGCGCGCAACCCAGCCCGGCGATGCCGGTCCCGATGATCGCGAGCGTTTTCACGATTGGAATTTGGCTTCCGACCACTACGCCGCGTCGGCGCTACCCCGCGGCTGACGCGCTTCCTCGTAAATGCTCACCGGCACGGGCTTCAAATCCCAGATCAGGCCGGTCCACGAGAGCGCCTTGAGCGCGTAGTAGGTGATGTCGATTTCCCACCAATAGAAACCCTGCCGCGCCGTGCCCATGTAGCGGTGGTGGTTGTTGTGCCAGCCTTCGCCGAGCGTGATCAGCGCGAGGAGGAGATTGTTGCGGCTGTCGTCGTCCGTGGCGAACCGGCGCGAGCCGAAGACGTGCGCGAGCGAGTTGATCAAGAGCGTGCCGTGGAGCAGCACGACTGTGCTGACGAAAAAGCCCCAGACGAAAAGCTGTCCGCCCGTCGTGCCGAGCCCCGGCGCGAGCCAGCGCAGGATTTCGCCGAGGGCGAAAAGCAGCGCGCCGAAGATGGCGGGGACGACGAGGTCGAAGCGGTTGAGGAAGACGAGTTCGGGGAACTTCGCGAGGTCGCGGATCACGCCGTAGTCGGTCGGGAAGTTTTTGCTGCTCGTCATCCAGCCGATGTGCGCCCACCAAAAACCGCTCAGCCCCGGCGAATGGACATCGTGCTCCTGGTCGGCGTGCTTGTGGTGATGCCGATGCACCGCCGCCCACCACAGCGCGCCGCGCTGGACGGAGGTATTTCCGAGGACGGCAAAGGCAAACTGCATCCAGCGCGAGGTGTGAAAAGTGCGATGGGAAAAATAGCGGTGATAGAACCCCGTGATCGCAAACATCCGCACGAAATAGAGCACCGCGGCGAGCACGACCGCCGTCCAGCTCCAGCCGACCCACAGCACGGCGAGGCAGCCGGCGTGGAGAAAGATGAACGGCAGGCAACGGCGGAACTCGAAGCGGTCCGAGCGCGCGCGCACCGCCTCCGCCCCTTCGGGAAAATAATCAGAATCAAACCATTGCCGGATCGTGACGAGAACGCGACGGACGGCGTGTCCGGGCGCGGGAGTGGAGCGATGAGTGGTGGTTGGCACTGTCGGTAATGAGCCCCTTAGCGGGCGACGGATGCGGCGAGAAGATTCAAATTTTCCAAAGTGAGGGAGTCGGGCTCACCGCGCAGGCGGAAGCTGGGCCGGAAGCTGCGGGACTTTCTCGAACCTCGCGGGATCGTAGCCTTGCGCGGTGAGCCGCCGGAGGATCGCGGCGTAGGTCGCATCGGGCAGCGTTTTGTCGCGCGCCATGATCCATCCGTAGTTCCGCGAGGGATGGCCCACGACGGTCCAGCGGTAGTCGGGATCGAGATCCAGGATGAGATATTTCGCGGTGATGACCTTGAAGAAGGTGATCCGCCACTCGGCGTTCGTCTGCGAATCGTGGACGCGCGCGAGCGCGCGAACCTGGCCCTGCGGCGCATCGAACGATTTCTTCCGAAAGGTGAAGATGTTGTCGATCTTCCCGTCGGCGCGGAGGCGGTAGGTCTCGATCGAATCAATGCAGCCCTTCTCCGCGAAATACGGGATGTTCGCGATGACCCGCCAGTCGCCCATGTAGCGTGCGAGATCGACGCGCGGGACCGTCCGCAGCGGCTGGACGGGTGGGGCTTTCATAGGTTGCGTGCGGTGGGCGGTCGTCGCGCAGCCGCTGAAAGCGATCGCGAGCAGAGCGGCGATGATTTTCAAAGTGGGAACGATGCTGGGCATGAGAAGGATGCGTCGGCTGGAGCCGCGTGCGTAGGGGTTGAATTCGCGCGCCGAGGCAAACGGGATGCACCGAACATCGCGCGTGCCCGGATTTTTTCTGCCGGTCACCCGGCGTGCGTCAGCTCACTTCGCCGACCACTTCACCAGCACGTCGTTGGCCTGTTTCGGGCCTGGCGTGCTGCGACCGTCGCTGACGATTTTTTCCAACCGCGCGGTGAGGTCGGAAACGATGTCGGTCTTTTCGGCGGCGAGGTTTTTCGTTTCGCCGGGGTCGGCGGCGAGGTCGTAGAGCTGGGGCGATTCCGGCCCGCCGCCTTTGCTCCAGCCGCCGCTGCCGGCGCAGAGCGCGAGTTTCCACGGACCCTGCCGGATGGCGAATCTCCCGCTGATGCTGTGATGCACAACGGGCCCACGCGGCGCTGGTTGGTCCGCGCCGAGCAGCGTGGGGAGCAGGCTCGCGCTATCCTCCCCAGCGGTGTCGGGAAGTTTTTTGCCGAGGATTTCCGCGCAGGTCGCCATGAAGTCGGTGTGGCAGATCACGCGCTCGCTGCGCGTGCCGGCTTTCACGCGCGCCGGCCAGCGCACGAGGAAAGGCACGCGATGTCCACCTTCCCAAATGTCGGCTTTGGAGCCGCGCGACTCCGCGCTGGCGAAGTGGCCCTGCGCCTCCAGCTTCGCGGTGCCGGCCATCGGTGAGCAGCCGTTGTCGCTGGTGAAAATGACGAGCGTGTTTTCGGCGAGGCCAGCTTTGTCCAGGGCGGCGAGCACCTCGCCGACGGCGGCGTCGGTCTGCATGACGAAGTCGCCATACGCGCCGAGCCCGCTTTTACCCTTCCACTCGGGCGTGGGCACGATGGGCGTGTGCGGCGAGGTCAGCGGCAGGTAGAGGAAAAACGGCTGCCCCACCTTCGCCGCGGCGGCGCGCTGGCCGATGATCTCGACCGCCTTCCGCGTGAGCGCGGGCAGCACGTCCACGGCCTCGAAGCCGGGCGCGGCGGCACCTTTGCGAATCCAAGTTTTTTGCGCGGTCGGGGCCTCGGTGTAGCGGTCGTTTTCGATGAACGCATAAGGCGGCATGTCGAGCGATGCGCTGATGCCGAAGAAGTAGTCGAAGCCACGGGCGACCGGCCCTTCGGTAATCGGCGCGGCGAGATCCTGGGCGGGCGGAAGGTTCATGCCGAGATGCCATTTACCGACTGCGGCGGTGAAATAGCCGTGCTGTTTGAGGAAAGCTGGCGCGGTCAGACGGTCGGGCGCGATGAGCGGTTTCGAGTCGCCTCCGAGCACGCCGTTTTGCAGCCGCGTGCGCCAGGCGTAGCGCCCGGTGAGCAGGCCATAGCGCGTGGGTGTGCAGACGGCGGAGCCGCTGTGGGCATCGGTGAAAGTCATCCCCTGCCCCGCCAGTTGGTCGAGATGCGGAGTCTTGATTTTTCCGCGCTGCGGATTGAGCGCCTGCACGTCGCCGTAGCCGAGGTCGTCGGCGAGAATGTAGAGGATGTTGGGCTTGGCGGGCGGCTCGGCGGCGGGGAGCGGAAGCGTCAGCAGCAGGAGGACGGCGGCGAGGGGGAAGATGAGGCGGTGCATTGAGGTGGAGGGTCCACGAAAAGCACGAAAGGACACGAAAAGAAATCGGGCGGGAGACGCTGGGCGTTCGTGGGCCAGTTTTTGGACCACGGATTTCACGGATGGCACGGATTGGGGATTTCTGAAACCCGCGTAATCCGTGAAGTCCGTGGTTCACATCATCGCCAACGGACTTCGTTGCACCGACTCACGGGCGGGCTCCGACCTTGGCGCGGGCGATGACGAAGTCCACGAGTTCCTGCGAGCGGAAGAAGCCGTCGAACATGTTGTGGCCCTGACCTTCGAGGATTTTCAAAGTGAGCTGGGCTTCCGCGCCAGCCTCTCGGTACTGCCGCGCAAACTCGGCGGAGTTTTCGCGCAGCGGCACGAGCGTGTCTTTGTCGCCGTGCAGGAGGAAAGCGGGGACGCCCGCCTTCGCGATCACGCCGATGCGCGCGATGGGATTCAAGGCGTCGTTGCGCTCAGCCAGTTCCTGCGGCGTCACGCCATAAGCGGGCGCGGCTTTGTCCAGCTTCGGGTAGCTGCGCAGGTCGAAGACCGGATAAATGCCCGCGAGCCCGGCGATGCGCGCCGGGTTGGCGATCGCCCAACTGCTCACCGCCAGCCCGCCGCGACTACGCCCGAGCAGGCACGGTTTCGCCGCGAAGCCGCGCCGCTCCGTCAGCTCCTGATACAGCGCGTCAAAGGTCTCGCGGCTCTTCGGATTGCCGTAGGCCTCACCCACATCCACGCCGACCACGGCCACCCCGGCAGCGAGGAATTGCTCGTGCATCCAGCGCTCCGCCTTGTCGGGAAGATCGGGCAGCGTCGGCGCGTAGAAAATCCACGGCTGCGGCTGCGTGCGCAGATTTTCCGGCGGCAGATAGATAAACGCCGGACGTCCCGCGACCGTGAAATTTTCGGTGCCGGGCAGAGCGAGCCGGGGCGCGGCGTGGAGTGCGGTGAGCGGTGCGAGGTGCAGCGCGGCGAGCGTCAGGAGGAGGGTTTTCAAAATGATTGGCGTCAGGGTTTCGGGGCCGGCAGCGTGGGCTCGCCGCTCAGCCAGCCGAGCGAGACGAAGAACTTATCCATCTCCGCGAGCGTCTCGGTGAACCACGGATGCCCCGGGGCGTCGCGATTGAAGAAGCCGTGGCCCGCGCCGGGATAAATGTGGAGATCGCAGCGCACGCCAGCCGTTTTCATGTCCGCGGCGAAAGCGCGCATCGTTTCCACCGGGATCAGCTTGTCGTGATCGCCGACGAAAATCGCCGTCGGCGGCGCAGCCTTGGTGATGTTGTGCGCGGGGGAGAATTCCTTGAAGCGATCGCGGACCCGCTCATGGCCCCACTGGCCGGGGCCGTTGTTGCAGACCGGGTTAAAGAGCACCAGCGCTGCGGGCTGGCAGGAAACGGCGAGGTCGTCCGCCGGATCGTCCTGCCCGGCGACCAGCGCGGTGAACGCCGCGAGATGCCCGCCCGCCGACCCGCCACCCGCCGCGATGCGCTGCGGATCAATGCCCAGCTCCGCCGCATGCGCGCGGACGTAGCGCAGCGCGGACTTGGCATCCGCGCAGCACCCCACCGGCGGACCTTTGTCGCCCGCCGGGATCGTCCGGTATTCCACGCGAATCCCGACCATGCCCCGCGTCGCAAGATACTGACTCTGCGGCGCAAACTGCCCCGCGTTTCCCGCCACCCATCCACCGCCGAAGTAGAACACCACCGCCGGTCGCCGATCCGTCGCTTTCCACTCCGTCGGCTTGTCGATCAACAGCTTCAACTCGCGACCAGCGACACGTTTGTAAACCACGCTCTCCGCTTCGGCTCCGAGCGCGAATTGGCCGCAGCACGCGAAGATGGCGAGGATCAGGAAATGGCGGGCGGAGGACATGGGGGAACTGCAGTGGTCAGTGTTCAGTATTCAGTGGTCAGTGTTCGGAAATTTGCGGCGGGAACTGAACACTGAACACTGACCACTGACCACTGATCACTGACCACTGACCACTGACCACCACCCTCACTGCCTCGCGGCCACCGGCGAGGCGCTCGGCGTGATCACGCCCGTCAGGATCAGGCTCGTCGCGCGATGCCGAAACGTGCCGGCTTTTCCAAACGAGTAGTAGGGCACGTAGCGATCCGGCGAGACGCTGTCCGCCGCGATGGGATCGGCGCGCTCCGTGCAGTCGAGAATCCACCAGCGATCGTCGTAACGCCAATAGACCCAGGCATGGCTGGAGCGGGCGCGCTTCTGGGCTTTGCCGATGACGAAGAGCGCGTTCGTGTCACCGAGACCGTCGTAGAGCCAGAGCGCCTTCGATTTGCAATCGCCCGCCTTCCGCCCGGCGGTCACGGACGGCGGATCGGCGCGGTAGGGATCGCTCAGGCAGTAGCGCATGCGCCGGCCTTCCTTCATCAGCCGCGCCGCGAGCGTCATCGTGGAGGGATGCGGATCGAGGTTGGCGATGACCGTGCGGACGGATCCCATGTAGCGGTCGTAGGGGGTGAAAGTGGTGGGCTGGAGTGCGAGTTCGGCGCCGCCGAGCGGCAGGGCGCTGGCGGGCGGAGTGTTGCGCGGGGGGAGCACGCTGCGCGGCACGGGCAGGGTTTTGGCAAAAGAGGGAACGGAGGGCGGGCGCTTGCCGGGAGTGGTCGGCGGACTTTTCTTAGCGACGCCTTTCGCCGCCGGCGGGAGGGGTGCGG
>CAYQBV010000225.1:0-1350 GCA_964415705.1 uncultured Chthoniobacter sp.
GTTGGAGGCGAAGAGCTGCTGTAGAATCTCAGCAATCTCCCCGGTCGGCTGAACCGCGATCAGGTCCGCGGACCTGAACCCAGGCCGTCGGCCCCAACACTCTGTCCACAACGCGATAACTGCGGCAGCGGGCGCGATATGTCCGCAAGCTGGATGTGGTGCTCCCATTGAGCTTCGGTTCTCGGTGCGTCGTGCCAACGCTCGCCGACCTTTAGGCGGTAGGCCTTACGATAAGGCAGCCGTGCAGGATGGAGGGGCCATTCACGATATAGAAGTGGAACCTGATCTTCGCCCCAGAGAATTGTTTGCGTCATGGGTTGGTGCGTTAAGACTTGGTTGGCTTACTGCTTGAGGTTGCGTTGGTATTCGGCCTGGGCTTGGGGGAGGAGTTGGCGGAGCTGGGCGATGCGGGTGGTGTCGGAGGGGTGGGTGGACATGAATTCGGGGGGCTTGCCGCCGCTGGTGCCGCCGAGCTGGCTCATGCGCTGCCAAAAGGCGATGGCTTCGGCGGGGTCGTAGCCGGCGCGGGCCATGTAGAGGAGGCCGATTTTGTCGGCTTCGCTCTCGTGGTCGCGACTGAAGGGGAGGAGGAGGCCGTAGCGGGCGCCAGCACCGATGGAGCCCATGACGGCGCGCTGCTGCTCGTAGCTGAGGTCGCCGACGGAGGTCTGGAGGCCGGTCATGAGGGTCTGGGTGGCTTTTTCCTGAAAGAGTCGCTCGGAGCCGTGGCGGAGGGTGGCGTGGGCCATTTCGTGGCCCATGACGGCGGCGAGGCCGGCTTCGGTCTGGGCGACGGGGAGGAGGCCGGTATAGACGACGATTTTGCCGCCGGGGAGGCAGAAGGCATTGACCTGCTCGCTGCGGACGAGGGAGACCTCCCAAACGAAATGTTTCGCGGAGGGGCCAGTCGCGGCGGCGAGGCGTTGGGCGACGCGTTTGACGAGTTCGTAGTCGGGACCAGAATCGACGGTTTCGGATTCTGAGAGCACCTGGACGTAGCTCTGCGCGCCGAGGGATTTTTCCTGCTGGAGGTTGAGGGCGTGGCGGGCGGTGCGGCCGGCTTCGTTGGTGACTTTCTCGGCGGAGAAAAACTGGAAGAGGATGACGAGGCCGGCGATGCCGACGGGGAGGAGGCGGATGAGGAGGCGGCGTTTGTCCATCATGGAAGGTGGCGAACGATGCCCGGAAAATGGGCGGAGACACGCGAAAACTTTGGGCGTGGCGGCGGGGCTTCTGGGGCCTCTCGTGGAGTTGTTTGCTGCTTCTCCTCGATCCGGAAAGAGGAAACACGGAGGACACGGAGGACACGGAGGACACGGAGGACACGGAGGACACGGAGGACACGGAGGA
>CAYQBV010000225.1:1450-7346 GCA_964415705.1 uncultured Chthoniobacter sp.
AGGACACGGAGGACACGGAGGACACGGAGGACACGGAGGACACGGAGGACACGGATTTGCCTGAGGCTGTCGCCTCGCCTGGGAGGTGAACGGCGGCGGAGGACATGGCGTCTCCAAATCATTGAAGCGGTGTAATCCGTGGTTCATCCCATCGCCGTTTCTTGGCTGATAGTTTGGGGAATGCGCACGAACGACATGGCTTTTCCGCGACGATCCCGGCTGGTTTATGCGTGCGCGGTGATTTTGGTGATCGGTCTGGGGCTGTTCACGCGCTCCCGCTGGATGCCGCGGCCGAGTTTTGTGGCGGAGTATGGGGGCGATACACTGTGGGCGCTGCTGGTGTTTTGGCTCGTCGGTTTTTTGTTTCCGGCGATGTCCACGGGGCGTGCGGCCAGTGTCACGGGGGCCTTTGCGGCGGTGATCGAGTTTGGCCAGATGGTGCAGGCGCCGTGGCTGGATGCGCTGCGCGCCATGCTGTTCGGGCGGCTCGTGCTCGGGCAGGGATTTCTCTGGAGCGACCTCGTCTGCTACGCTGCGGGGATCGCGATCGGGGTGGTCGCCGAACTCGTGCTGCGGGTGCGCCGGGCGGTGTGACAATCCTTTCGCGAAAGCGCGATTTCTTTTGACGGTGGCGGCGATATCCCCCTAGTTTCGGTCGCTTTTCGATCACGCTGCGGCGAATTTTTAAAGAGGAGAGACCGACTTCTCCCCTGCGTCCGCGCTCCATCAAAGGCGTTCACCTGCAAAACCACAATTTACGATTTAAGAAGAGGTTCACTTTGAATGTTTAATGGAATTTTCGGGATGTTCTCGAACGATATCGGCATCGATCTCGGGACGGCGAACACCCTGGTTTATGTAAAAGATCACGGCATCGTCCTGCGCGAGCCCTCGGTGGTGGCGGTGCGGGCGGGGACGAATCACGTGCTGGCCGTGGGCGACGAGGCGAAGCGGATGCTCGGGCGCACCCCCGGCAACATCGTGGCGATCCGGCCGCTGAAGGACGGGGTGATCGCGGATTTCGAGATCACAGAGGCGATGCTGCGGCATTTCATCCACAAGGTGCATCCGCGGCGCGCGTTCTTTAAGCCACGGCCGCGGGTGGTCATCGCGGTGCCGAGTGGTATCACGGAGGTGGAAAAGCGGGCGGTCAAAGAGAGTGCGCTGCGGGCGGGGGCGCGGGAGGTGCATCTGATCGAGGAGCCGATGGCGGCGGCGATCGGCTGCGGGCTGCCAGTGCAGGACGCGGCGGGGAATATGATCATCGACATCGGCGGCGGCACCACGGAGGTGGCGCTGATTTCGCTCTCGGGGATCGTTTTCTGCCGGAGCGTGCGGGTGGCGGGGGATGAACTGGACGAGGCGATCATCCAGTATATGAAGCGCGCGTATAACCTGATGATCGGCGAGCGCACGGCGGAGGACATCAAGATCAAGATCGGGAGTGCGTATCCGTGCGAAAAGGAGACGACCATGGAGGTGAAGGGACGCGACCTCGTGGCCGGGCTGCCGAAGACTTTAACCATCACCTCGCAGGAAGTGCGCGAGGCGTTGCTCGAACCGATTTCGACGATTGTCGATTCGGTGCGCGTGACCCTCGAGCGCTGCCCGCCGGAACTTTCCGCCGATCTTGTTGACCGTGGGCTGGTGCTCGCGGGCGGCGGCGCGCTGTTGCGCGGTCTCGATCGTCTCCTCACCGAAGAAACAGGTCTCCCGGTCCACGTGGCCGAGGATCCGCTCAGCGCCGTGGCCGAAGGTACGGGTCGCGCGCTCAGCGAGATCAAATTCCTGCGTCAGGTGTCCACGACCGACACCCGCCGGACCTAGGCTCACCCAGGCATGACTGCCTTTACCCAACGCCTGCTTTGGAAGGAGATTTCCTCCGTATGAGCCGTCGCATCCTCATTCCATCGGTCGCGACCTTTCTCGTCCTCACCCTGCTCGTGCTGACGCTCGGGCCGCACAAGATGCGCCGGGTGCAGTCCGGTTTCCTCGGGATGATCTCGCCGTTTTTGAAAACGGGATCGTCGATGGAAAAGAAGTACCGCGAGTTTCGGGACGGCCTGAAAAAGCTGGATGAACTCGAGACGGAAAACGCGCGGCTCAAGGTGACCAACAAGGAACTGAGCACGACGAACCAAACGCTGCGCGGCTACGAGGTGGACAACCAGCAACTGCGCAAAGCGCTGCAATACCGGGAGCGCGCGATTTTCACCCTCAAGCCGGCGCGGATCATCGCGCGCGACGCCTCGACGTGGTACAACAAGATCGTCATTGATCGCGGTTTTGAGGATGGGCTGGACAAGAATGGCGACCAACCGGTGCTGACCGAGGCCGGACTCGTGGGCAAGACCACGGTGGTGGACGACCATACCGCGACCGTGGTGCTGATCGCGGATGAGACGTGCAAGGTCGCGGCGAATGTGGAGGGCACGCGGGAGCAGGGGATCCTGCGCGGCGAGCGCGCGTCGAACGGGGCGGTGCCGAGCATCGGCCTGCATTTCCTCTCCAAACAGGCCGGGCTGAAGCAGGGGCAGAGCGTGCTGACCTCGGGAACCGGCGGCGTCTTTCCCCCCGGGGTGCTGATCGGGCAGGTCAAGGAGTTCCGGGCCCGGGAATTGGACGGCCATGCGAGCATCATTCCCGCCGTGGATTTTACGAAACTCGAGGACGTGTTTGTCGTCATCGGAAAAACCAAATGAGGGCCGGACACCAATGAGGTTTTTCGCGGTCCTTCTGGCCACCATGTTTTTCGCGCTCATCGGCGAGCACTTTATCGGGCCGCTGCCGCCGTATGGCGTGCGCGTGCTGCTCATGCCGATGGTCGTGTTTTACGGTGCGCTGGCGCTGCCGCTGCCCGGGATGCTGGCGCTGGCCTTTCTCGGGGGGCTGATGTGGGACGCCCTGAATACGAATATGGAGCTGGTGTGGAGTTCGGACCAAACGCAACTGACCGACATGAGTGTGGAGGTGGCGCTCGGGTGGTCGATCGTCGTCTTCGCGATCCTTGGTGGATTCGTGAGCGGCTTCCGCCCGCTCTTTCAGCGCGGCCGCTGGGAGATTCACTGCCTGCTGAGCGGCGTCGGCACGGCGGTCATCGTGCTCGCTGAGTATCTGATGCTGACCTTTCGCCGCGAACCGGTGGTGCTCTTTTTTGACCGCGAAGTCTGGTGGCGCATCGGCGGGGCCGGGCTCGCGGCGGCGCTGCTCGCCCCGGCCATCTACTTCCTTTTTAACTACGTCGCCTTTCTCGTCGGTTACGATCCCCAACCCGCGCGCGGTCCCGTGCGCACCCGCTGACATGGCGCGCCGCATTTCCCGCCGTCCCAGTGCCGAGTGGCGCGTGGTTTTCCTGGGCTTTGCCATGCTCTGCTGCTTCGGCGTGCTCTTGGGGAAACTGTGGTATGAGCAGGTCTTGCGCGGCGCGCAGTGGTCGAAAAAAATCGCGGGCCGGTCGGAGGTCACCGTGCGCATCCCGTCGATGCGCGGGGAGATTCGCGATCGCAACGGCCTCACGCTGGTGACCAATCGGGCCAGCTACGGCGTGGATTTCTATCTGCCCGACATGGAGCGCGGCTATCGCGCCCAGTATGGCAGCAAGGTTCCGGTGGTCGGGTATGAGCAGACGATCAAGAATATGCGGAAAAAGATGCGGGAGGCCGACATCGTGCAGATCGTGAACACCACGGTCATGCCGCGGCTCGATGAGTTGGATCTCGCGCAGGACTACAATTCCGAGCGGCTGCAACTGCACTACCGCAATGCGCGGCTTGTTCCCTTCACCTATCAGGAGGATCTGGTCTATGAAACGATCGCGCGGTTTTCCGAGCACGACCTCGGTCTGCCGGGCGTCGATATCGCGGTCAAGCCGGTGCGGCAATACGTCTATGGCGCGCTGGCGGCGCATCTGCTCGGCTACGTCGGGGCGCCCAATGACATCGACAAGCTGCCGGACATCGGGGACTACACCTTTTACCAACCGGACGTGGAGGGGAAGAGCCAGGTGGAATTGGTCTACGACAAGTGGATTCGCGGCACGCCGGGCGTGCGCGTGATGCAGCGCAGTTCCAAGGGCGTGATCATGGGCGAAATCCGCCGGGAGGAGCCGAAGACCGGCAACAATGTCTATCTCACGATCGACGCGAAAATTCAGTTCATCACGGAGCGGGCGCTGCGTGCGGTGGGGCGCGGCGCGGCGGTGGTGATCAACCCGAAGAACGGCGACATCCTCGCGATGGCGTCCGTGCCGTCGTATGACCCAAACATTTTCATTCCCAGCGTCTCGGTGGAAAACTGGAACAAGGTGAACGGCGACGAAACTGATCCGCTGACCAACCGCGCCATTCAGGGCTATGCGCCGGGGTCCACCTACAAGACCGTGACCGCGCTCGCGGGGTTGCGCGCGGGGATTTCGGCCGACCGTTACTTCAATTGTTCCGGCAGCGTCACCTACGGCAACAAGGCCATGAAATGCTGGATCGCGGAAAAGGGCGGATCGCATGGCTCGCTCGGGCTGGCCGATGCGCTGAAACATTCGTGCAACTGCTTTTTCTACCAATTGGGCAACGCCGCCGGGATCGACCAGATCGACGCCGTGGGCGAGCAACTCGGCCTCGGCAAGCGCACCGGGGTGCCCTTGAGCGGCGAGAGCGGCGGCATCCTGCCGGGGCCGGCGTGGTTGCAGTCCGTGGCCCCCCAGGAGCGGTGGTCGAATGGCTACACCGCCAACACTTCCATCGGCCAGGGCTCGGTGGAGGCCTCGCCGCTCCAGATGGCCATGGTCACCGCCGCCATTGCCAACCGCGGTATCTCCTACACCCCGCGGTTGATCGCGCGCGTGGTGGATCAGCAGGGCAAAGACGTGACGCAACCCGACGGCACGCTGGTGGCCCCGCCGGAGGGGAATATTCGCGCGGACCTCCACGCCGTGGGCATCACCGACAAGCAGATCGAATCCGTGCGCGACGGCATGCGACGCGTGGTGGACACCGGCACCGGCAAGCGCGCGCAGATCAAAGGGGTGGTCGTCGCGGGCAAGACCGGCACCGCGCAGTTTTGGCGGGAACTGGGCGACGGGAAGAAGATCAAGGACAACCACACCTGGTTCATCACCTTTGCCCCGTACGACGAGCCGAAGTATGCCGTGTGCGTCATGGTGCAGGGCGCGAAATCCGGCGGCGGCGTTTCGGCACCCATCGCGCAAAAGATCATCGAAGAAAGTCTCGCGCTCGAAAAGGGCTACGACCCCGGCGTCACCGCGCTCGCGCCCGCGCCGGGCAGCTTCACCCCGATCGAGATGGTGGAATTTAAGAAGAGCGAACTGCCGGTCGGCTCGCTGGCCGACGACCGGGAGACTGCCGAGCACACGGAGGGCCCGACGGGCCGCACCCGCGAGCGGCAGGTCATCGCCCAGCCGGATATCCGCGCGAAGGCGGACGCCCGTGGCAAGGTCAAGGGTAAAGGCAAGAGCGTCGCCCCGCCACCCGCGCCGACCGCCCGGACGCCCGGTCTTTTTCAACGAGTCTTCGGCATCAAAAAGCACAATCCTCAACCAACCACCCGCTAGGGCCAGTCCAAAAAACCGTGCTCTCCAAACTTTACCCAAAACTCATTTCCATGACTGAACGCGTGAAACGCCTCATCGGACTGGCCCCGCGCCAGACCGGCAACAAACTCATCATCAACTGCGAAAAACTCGAGCGCCGCGTCGCGCTGCTCGAGAACGGCGTCCTCGAGGAATACTCCATCGAGCGGCAGACCGATCGCAACATCGTCGGCAGCATTTTCAAAGGCCGGGTGAAGAACATCGAGCACGGCCTCAAGGCCATGTTCGTCGATATCGGCTTTGAAAAGAACGCCTTCCTCCATTTCTGGGACGCCCTCCCGGCCGCGCTCG
>CAYQBV010000226.1:0-7325 GCA_964415705.1 uncultured Chthoniobacter sp.
GGGGCCGTTCGCGGTGACGATCGGCGGGCTGGCCTTCGAGCTCGACCTGAGCCACGGACAGAAGACCGGTTTTTACCTCGACCAGCTCCCGAACTACGCGGCCGTGGCGGCGCACGCCAAAGGGCGCAAGGTGCTCGATTGCTTTGCCAATCAGGGGGCGTTCGCGCTGGCCTGCGCGCAGGCCGGGGCGGCGAGCGTGCAGGCCGTGGAGATCAGCACGGAGTGTGTGGAGCTGGTGAAAAAGAACGCCGCCCGCAACGGCCTCGCGGTCGAGGCGCAGGCGGGAAATGTCTTTGACGTGCTGCACGATCTCGAACGCCAGAACGCCCGCTACGATTTGATCATCCTCGATCCTCCGTCCTTCACGAAATCGAAAGGCAAGCTCAGCGACGCGATGCGCGGGTACAAGGAAATCCACCTCCGCGCCCTGAAGCTGCTCAACCCCGACGGACTGCTCGCCACGTTCTGCTGCTCGCATCATGTGAGCCGGGAGATTTTTCTCGAGGTCATCAACGAGGCCGTCGTGGACGCGAAGAAGACGCTGCGGCAGCTCGCGGCGTATTCGCAGGGCGCGGATCACCCGATCCTGACCACGCTGCCGGAGACGGAATATTTGAAGGGATTTCTGTTTGAGCTGATGCCGGGGAGGTGAGTGGGCGGAAATTCGAAATCCGCAATGCGTGAAAGGAGAAAAACGGAAAGACCAACGCACACCGGTCGCTCGCCCAGCCGTTTGTAAATTTTCCATTCCTTCGAATTTGTTTCGGATTTCGATATTCGGATTTCGAGTTTTTCCTCCCCCGTGACTTCCCCCCGCTTTTTCCGCCTGCTCCTCTGGGTCCACTGGCGCAGCCTGCTCGCCCGGCTGCGCGGCATGCGGCGCGAATCCCCGCTGCTCCCGGCGGTGCTGGGGGCGTTCGTGCTCTGCTATCTCGCGGTCGGTTACTGGCTCTTCCACTCGGGGCTGAATTACCTGCACCACTTCCCGCTCGTCGGCTCGCTGCTCTCGCAGCGCATCCTCTATCTCACCTTCGGTTTCTTCTTCGTGATGCTGGTCTTTTCCAACCTCATCATCGGCTACTCCACGCTTTTCAAAAGTCGTGAGACGACCTGGCTGCTCACGCTCCCCGTCGCGCATCGCGACATCTACCGCTGGAAATTTCTCGAAGCCCTCGTGGTATCGAGCTGGGCGCTGGTCTTCCTCAGCGCGCCGATGATGATCGCCTACGGCCGGGTCCACGAAGTGCCCCCGAGTTTCTACGCGCAGGTGACGGCGGCCTATCTGCCGTTCGTGGTCCTGCCGGCGCTCGCGGGGTCGTGGATCATCGTCTTTCTCGTGCGCATCCTCGCCCGCCGGTGGGTGAAAAAGGCCGCGCTCCTGCTGGCCGCCGGCCTTGTGCTCGTGCTGATCTTCGGGATCAAGCCAGTGACCGATGCGGACGCCGCGGCGCAGCAGGACGTGCTCTCCTTCGACCAGCTCCTGCGGCATACGCGGGTCAGCCTGAATCCCTTTCTCCCCAGCGCCTGGCTCGCGCAATCCGTGCTCTCGTGGAGCGACGGCATCGGCCGCCAGGGCGCGTTCTTTTTCCTGCTCCTGCTGAGCCACGCGCTCATGGGCCTGCTCGTCGGTTTCGAGTGGGTGGGCCGGCTTTTCTACGGGAGCTGGTCCATCGCGCTCAGCTCGCGGGCCGAGCGGTTCCAGCGCGACGCCGAGGCGAAACGCGCGGGCGAACGCCGCCGCTCGCTGCTCGAATGGGCGACCGACCTCGTGCGCCCGCTCTCCCCGCCCACCGCCGCGCTGGTGCTGAAAGACGTGCGCCTTTTCTGGCGCGATCCCGCGCAGTGGATCCAGTTCATGATCTTCTTCGGGCTGCTCTGCATCTACGTGCTGAACCTCCGCAACGTGGCCTTCAATTTCCAAAATCCATTTTGGGAAACGATGATCTCCCACCTCAATCTCGCCGCCTCCGCGCTCACGCTTTCCACGCTGACCACGCGCTTCGTTTTTCCGCAGTTCTCGCTGGAGGGCCGCCGGCTCTGGATTCTCGGGCTGGCGCCGTTCGGGCTGCGCAAAGTGCTGCTCCAAAAATTCTGGATGAGCTGCCTCGGCTCGATGGCCATCACCACCAGCCTCATGCTCGTCTCCAGCCTGCTGCTGCATCTGCCGGGGCCGCGGATCGCGTTCTTCGCCGCCGCCATCGCGCTCATGAGCGCCACCCTCAGCGGGCTCGCCGTGGGCCTCGGCGCGCTCTTCCCAAATTTCAAGGAAGACAACCCGAGCAAGATCGTGAGTGGATTTGGCGGCACGCTCTGCCTCGTGGTGAGCTTCGCCTACATCGCCTCGTTCGTGGCGCTGACCGCCGTGCCGGACATCCGCCGCGTCGCCCCGAGCAGCGTCACGCTGTCCGACAGCACCATCCATCTGCTCGCGGTCGCGCTGAGTCTCGCGGTCCTGCTTTTTCCGCTCATGACCGCGCTGCGCCGTGTAAAAAATCTGGAAATCTGAGCGCGGATTTTCTTACCCTGCGCGCATGTCTTCCCATGCCCGCCCCGACGAACCGCTGCTCGATCTTCCAGCGGACGACGGCGCGACCGGCGAGAATCTAAACCATCAAGTGCAGCGCACCGAGGAACAGATCCTCCTGCTACGGCGGCAGCAGGAGGCGCTCGAACAGGAAAAGCGCGAACTCGAAGAACTCGGGCGGCGGCAGGAGCAGTTCCAGACTGGCCGGACGGATCTCGTGGAAAAACTCGCGCGCTCGCTCGCCGTCCTCGACCGCGAAATCAACGACGCCCAAAAGCGGTGCGCCCTGCTGCAGGACATCCGCGAATCCTTTGCCCAGCATCTCGACATCCTCGACGCCATCAATGCGAAGAACTGGAACCCCGCCGAACTGCACCGCGAGCTGACCAAAGGGCTCGGCGCCGTGGACGACGCCCGCACCGACTACGTGCGCTCCTTTCCAAAAATCAGCCCCGACCGCGCCGGGGATCTCGCGGACGCCGCCGACGGTGCCCGCGGGGAGGCGGACTCGGCGTTCGGCAAAGACTTCATCTACTGGCTGCAGTCCGGCTTCGCTTTCACCCTGCCGCTGCTCGCCCTGGGCGTGATCCTGATCATCGTCCTCGTCGCCGTCTTTAACCGCCAGCCGCCCCCTGCCCCATGAGCCGGCAACCAGATCCGAAAAAAGCCGAATCGCCCATCGAGACGAGAAAGCGGCAGCTCGCGGAGAAGGAAGCCGCCACCCGTGCGCAGCTCCAGCAGTGCCAGCAGTTCCTCAATGACGCCCCGAAACGGGCCGAGAAAATCGCCAAGGCGCAGCGCGAGAAAATCATCGAGCGCGCCAGTCGCGCGGAGCGTCCGCGCGGCCGCCGCCCGGCCACCCTGCCCGACCCTTGGCGGACCTACGAGGCCAACGTCGCCGTGCCCGCGCTGCACAAGCGCACGCGGGCCGAACGCCGCCAAGGCCGCCGCCTGTTTTTCTTTCTCCTGCTGGTGCTCTTTGGGGCGTCTTACGTGCTCTACCTCAGTTTCCAGAATTCGTGAAACCGACGCATCTGTTCCTTCGGGCCGAACGCCCCCAGGGACGGCGGCTGTTTTTCTTTCTCGTTCTGGTGCTGATCGCCGTGTCCTCCGGGCTCCACGGCAGTCTCCGCGCACCATAGATCAGGCACGCCTCCCGCCTCCGCTCCGCGCGGTGGGACCGATCCCAACTTGCACACACATCCGGACGTTTCTACCGAGGAACGGAATTACGGAATTCCGTCCCCTCCGGGTGTCAGGCTTTTTTGTGAACGATGGTCGGACCCGCGAACCGTCACTCCGTGGCCGCGCTGCTCTTATTGCCCGAGAGGGCGCTCATCACAGCGAGACCGATCCCGAGCAAAGCGAGCGCACCCATGACGATGCTGCCAATCAGTTTGGTTCGGTCGGCCTTCGCGGCTTCGGTTTGGAGCCGGGACAGGGTCTCAGCGATGATCATGCCGGAGCGTTCCAGTTTCACCCGGGAGATGACCTCGGCCGGGATTTTCGCGAGGCCATCGCGGAATTCCTTTTCGAGCAAAAAGGCGGTGAAACGCTCCTCCGCCTCTTTGCTCGTGACCACGGTCATCAGTCCGCCTTCATCGTCAAAGAGGAGCAGCGCGCCGACTTTCTTTGCGCTCCACGCGGCGCAGTATCTGTTGGCCAGCTTTTCCAACTCCTCGGCTTGTTTGGAAGGAGGAACTCTGAGGGAGGAGACGGTGACGACAAAGACGTCCACGCCTTTCAGGCGGGCTGCGAGAAGCTGCGCGCTGAGCCGCACCTCCACGTCCGGCAGGAGCACGTCGGCTTGATCGAGAACGTGGGACGCCGGAAGCGGCGGGACCGGGATCTCCTCCACCCGCACCGCAAGGGAGTCCGGCGGCGACTCCTCCGCACGAACCGGCAGCGTGGCGAGCAGGAGACCGAGCAGCAGGGCAGCGGTGCGCATCATGGCGGTTACTCTCCTTTAAAGACGGTGTTTTTTTGCAGGCGAAAAGCGCTCTCCGCGCTCTCAAATAGCTTGGTCAGCGTCTCCTTGTTCGCGAAGCGGTACTCGACCGTGCGCGTGTGGGTGGTCGTGGGGTAGCTCTTCACGACCTTTCTCCAGGCGTCCTCCTGCCCGGTGCGCTGGGCACCTTCCTGGAGAAGCTGCTGGGCTTTTTCCACGGTGGCCGCGCCGAACCCGGCGGGAGCAGCGATCGTATTGGGCTCGATGAAGTAGAAGCGCACCAGCGCCGCGCCGGTGGTGTCGATATTCACCTCGGTGACGCGGGCCGCGCCGTCCACCACGTACTCATGCGTGCTCACGGAGACGATGGACCGCAGCGCCACGCTATAGGTGCCGCCCGGCAGGGTCGCGCGCCACATCGGGATGGCCGTCGCGGGCGACGGCGTGGCCTGCCCCGCAGGAGGAGTGGCCGCCGGCTGTTGCGCGAGCAGCGCCGGCGCGGCGAGCAGCGCGAGAACGAAGGGGAGGAGTTTCATGTGCGTGGACTTTGCCCGTGCCGGGGAAAACTTCCAATCAAGAAACTCAAGCGCGCAAAGGAGCTTGGACTTTAGTCCAAACACCCACCGACTTTGGACTGAAGTCCAAGCTACATTTTCCACTGCGATTGACGCCCCACCCGCGCGGAACCTAGCGTCGCGCCATGCGCCACGACTCCACCCCGGAACACCACCGCCTCGAAGAAGATGCGCGGCGCGAGGGGAACTGGAAGCGCTGGGGGCCGTACCTCTCGGAGCGCCAGTGGGGCACGGTGCGCGAGGACTACTCCGCGAATGGCGACGCGTGGAATTACCTCCCGCACGATCACGCGCGCAGCCGCGCGTATCGCTGGGGCGAGGACGGGCTCCTCGGCATCACCGACCGCCAGTGCCGGCTCTGCTTTGCCGTGGCGCTGTGGAATGGACGCGACCCGATTTTGAAGGAGCGCATCTTTGGCCTGACCAATCCGCAGGGCAATCACGGCGAGGATGCCAAGGAGGTCTGGCACTATCTCGACTCCACGCCCACGCACTCCTACCTGCGCGCGCTCTACAAATATCCGCAGGCCGAGTTTCCCTACGCGCGGCTGGTGGAGGAAAACGCGCGCCGCTCGCGCCAGGAGCGCGAGTTCGAGCTCGAAGACACGGGCGTCTTCCACGAGGCGCGCTACTTCGATGTCATCGCCGAATACGCCAAGGCCGGCCCCGACGACCTGCTCATCCGCCTCACGCTCGCGAACCGCGGCCCCGACCCCGCGCGGCTGCACGTGCTGCCGACGCTCTGGTTTCGCAACACCTGGTCATGGGGCTGCACCCACGAGGGCTGCTCGCTCAAGCCGCGCCTCAGCCAACTCGACGCACGCACGCTCACCGCCACGCACGAAACGCTCGGCGAATTCCGCTTCGCCGCCGACACGGACGCGCCGTGGCTTTTCACGGAAAACGAAACGAACAACGCGCGCATCTTCGGCACGGCGAACCTCTCGCCGTACGTGAAAGACAGTTTCCACGACGCGGTCATCCACGGGCACGCCGCCACCGTGAACCCGGGCGGCCACGGGACGAAAGCCGCGCCGCATTACACGCTCGATATTCCCGCCGCCGGCGAGGTCGTGCTCCGGCTCCGCCTCGCGCCGGCGACCGCGTGGCCGGCCGCGCCCTTCGCAGATTTCGACGCCGTTTTCGCCGGGCGCATCGCGGAGGCCGCGGCGTTTTTTGAAACCAAGTACGCGCCCGCGCTCGGGGCCGAGGCGCGCAACGTCGTCCGCCAGGCCTACGCCGGGCTGCTGTGGTCGAAGCAGTTTTACCACTACGTCGTGAAGGAGTGGCTGGCCGGCGACCCAAACTTTCCACCACCGCCCGCCGAGCGCGGCCGCGCGCGCAATCACGACTGGCAGCACCTCTTTAACGCCGACGTGATCTCGATGCCGGACAAGTGGGAATATCCGTGGTACGCCGCGTGGGACCTCGCTTTTCACATGATCCCGATGGCGCGGATCGATCCCGAGTTTGCGAAGCAGCAACTCCTGCTCTTCCTCCGCGAGTGGTACATGCACCCGAGCGGCGCGATCCCCGCCTACGAGTGGAATCTCCGCGACGTGAATCCGCCCGTCCACGCGTGGGCCTGCTGGCGCGTGTACAAAATCAGCGGCCAGCCCGGCGCGCGCGACACGCAGTTTCTCGAACGCGTCTTCCAAAAGCTCCTCATCAACTTCACCTGGTGGGTCAACCGCAAGGACGTGCAGGGCAAACACATCTTCGCCGGCGGCTTCCTCGGGCTGGATAACATCGGCCTTTTCGACCGCTCGAAGCCGCTCCCCAGCGGCCAGTCGCTCGCCCAGGCCGACGGCACGGCGTGGATGGCGTTCTACTGCGAGACCATGCTCTCCATCGCGCTGGAACTCGCGCTCACCAACCCCGCCTACGAGGACATCGCGTCGAAATTTCTCGAACACACCGTCGAGATCGTGGACGCGATGAACGCTGTCGGCGACGGCGGGCTGTGGGACGAAACCGACGGCTTTTACTACGACCAGCTCCTCATCGAAGGCCGCCATGAAGTGCCGCTGCGCGTGCGCTCCATGGTCGGCCTGCTCCCGCTTTTCGGCGTGGAGATTTTGGAGCAGGACACCATCGACCGCCTGCCCGGATTCAAGAAACGGCTGAAATGGTTCATCAAAAACCGCTTCGATCTCGCGCAGAATATTTCCTACCTCGAAAAGCGCACGGCCAACGGCATCCACGCCCGCCGGCTCCTCGCCATCCCCACGCGCGAGCGCCTGCTGCGCGTCTTGAAATACGTGCTCGATGAAAAGGA
>CAYQBV010000227.1:0-7254 GCA_964415705.1 uncultured Chthoniobacter sp.
CGCCTTCCTGGCGGGGCCATCGCACCGGGCGCGCAGACCTATGCCGCCCCCCTCGTGCTCAACGCTTCTGCGGTCATCCGCGCGCGGGTGAAAGACGGCGCGACGTGGTCGGCGATCACCGAGGCCACCTTCTTCACGAACCAAAACATCAGCAGCCTCATCGTTTCCGAAATCCACTATAACCCGCTGCCCAACGGCGCGACGAGCGGCGACGAATACGAGTTCCTCGAACTCAAGAACATCGGCGCGACCACGCTCGATCTGGGCGGCCTGAGCTTCTCCAGCGGCATCACCTTCACCTTCACCGCCGGCACTACGCTCGCGCCAAACGCCTTCTTCGTCCTCGCGCGCAATGCCACGCAATTTGCCTCGCGCTATCCCGGCGTCTCGGTCAACGGTACGTACACCGGCCGGTTCGATAACGGCGGGGAACGGATCACCCTGCTCAACGTCGTCGGCACTCAGGTCGTCGATTTCGACTACGACGACGAAGCGCCGTGGCCCGTGACGCCCGACGGCCCCGGTTTCTCGCTGGTCCCGACCAATCCCGCCACGCACACCGACCCAGGCGACGCCGCGAAGTGGCGGGCCAGCACCGCCGTCGGTGGCTCGCCCGGAGCGGACGACCCGGCGAGCACCATCGCTCCCATCGTAATCAGCGAGGCGCTCACCAACTCGACCCTGCCGCTGACCGACACGATCGAACTGCACAACCCCACTGCCGGCCCCGTCACCGTCACCGATTGGTGGCTGACCGACGAAGCCGCGATCCCGAAAAAATACCGCCTGCCCGCGACCACGATCCCGGCCGGCGGCCACGTGACATTCAACGAGGCGCAGTTCAATCCCACTCCCGGCGTGGGCACCAGCTTTTCGCTCAGTTCCACCGGCGAGCAGGTCTACCTCTACTCGGGCGACGGGGCGGGAAACCTCACCGGCTACGCCCATGGCCTCACCTTTCACGCGGCGGACGACGGCGTGAGCTTCGGTCGCTATTTGAACAGCGTGGGCGCCGAAAGCTTCCCCTCCCAGACCGGGCGCACGCTCGGCGCGGCCAATGCCGGACCCGTCGTCGGCCCGCTGGTCATCAACGAAATCCAATACCGTCCGCTCGCCGGCTCCGACGAGTTCCTCGAAATCAAAAACATCTCCGGCGGTGCGGTGAATCTTTGGGATGCCGCGAACCCCGCGAACACCTGGAAAGTCGGCGGGGTGGGTTTCAGTTTCCCGACGAATACGACCATCCCGGCCGGCGGTTTTGCGCTCATCGTCGCCATCGACCCCGCGACCTTCCGGGCAAAGTATCAGATCCCGGTGTCCGTCCCGATTTTCGCAACCACTGGGACGCTCGACAACAACGGCGAGCGCCTGACGCTGGAAAAACCCGCGCCCCCCTACGTGAACACCCTGGGCCAGACCGTGGTGCCCTTCGTGATCGTGGATTTTGTGCGCTACAATAACGTCGCACCGTGGCCGGTCAGCGCCGCCGGGAATGGCCCTTCACTCCAGCGGACCAACTCCAGCCTTTTCGCCGACGACCCGGCCAATTGGTTTGCCGATGGCCTGACGCCTGGAGCCGCCAATGGGGTCAACCAGCCGCCGTCCGTCGCCTTAACTTCCCCGGCGAATGGCTCATCGTTCATTCTGCCCACCGTGATCGGCCTCGCCGCCAATGCCAGCGACACCGACGGATTCATCGCGAAAGTCGAATTCTACGATGGTGCGACGCTCATCGGCACAGTCACCACCGCGCCTTACACCTATGCCTGGAGCACGGCCACGGCGGGCAGCCACACCATCACAGCGCGCGCCCATGACAGCACCTTCGGCATCACCACCTCCGCGCCCGCCATCATTGGCGTCACCGGCAGCGGGGGCGGCGGCAACGGCACGGGGTGGTTTGCGGAATACTTTGACGACGCCAACGCGACCTCCCACCTCGTCGGTGCCCCGCTCGGCACCCGCACGGACGCGACGATCAATTTTCTCACCGTCAGCGGCTGGGCGAGCAATTTTTTCCCAGCCGCCGGCAACACCACTTTCAGCGTGCGCTGGAGCGGACAGCTTTTGCCTCCCGCCAACGGAACGTACAAATTCTACACCAGTTCGGCGGACGGCGTGCGGCTCTATGTCAATGGTCAGGCTGTCATCAACAACTGGATTGAACATCCCTTTACGACGGATACTGGCACGATCGCGCTGAATGCCGGCCAGTTTTACGACATCGTCGTCGAGTATTACCAAAACACCGGCGTCGGTTATATGATTCTCGAGTACGAATGCACCAGTGCCGGCATTGGGCGCGGGCCGATCCCGACCTCGCGCGTGTACCCGGCCGGCGCGCCGACGATCATCACCCACCCAGGTTCCGTGGCGCTGACGACGAACAATGCCGTCGGCTTCAGCGTGCTGGCGGCGGGTGTCGCGCCGCTTAGTTTCCAATGGCAATTCAACGACGCCAACATCGACGGAGCGACCGGCTCGGCGCTCACCCTGCAGGATCCGCTCCCCGCGCAGGCCGGCAACTACCGCGTGCGCGTGACCAATGGCTTTGGTGCCGTCACGAGCAACAACGCGACGCTGACCATCCCGGACACCGACAGCGATGGCCTCCCGGACTATTGGGAATACCAGTTTGGCCTGAACCCCGGCGTGGCCAACAACGGCGACAGCGACGGCGACGGATTCAGTGACAAGGCGGAGTTCCTCGCTGGGACAAACCCCTTCAGCAGTGCGAGTCGCCTGACTTTGGCAGTCGCCAAAGCGGTCCCTGCCGGCAATGGCTTCACTCTCGCCTTTACCGCGCAAAGCAACCGCAGCTACGCGATCCAGTACAAGGACGCGATGAACGCCGCTTCTTGGACGACACTCCAGCAAATCTCCGCCGCCCCCGGTACCCGCCCACAGGAATTCACCGACCCCGCCACCGGGCAGCCGAAGCGCTTTTATCGGATCATCACTCCGCAGCAGTAGGTATTCGACGGAGTTGCATTGATCGGCTTGAACAACGAGAATCCGTCCATGATCAAGCGCCCTCCCATGAGCTTGTTCCGCGTTGCGGCAGCGCTCGCCTCATTTTTCTCCCTGGCGTTGTTCACGCAGGCAGCATTCGTCATCACGGAAATCCTCCCGGTCAATTCCGCGGGGTTGAAGGATGAAGACGGGACTTTTCAGCCTTGGATCGAAATCTGGAACACCGACGCGGTGAGCAAGTATTCGCTCTCGGGTTACAAACTGGTGCATGGGGCGACCCAGTGGATTTTGCCTGCGATCGAGATCATGCCGGATGAACGTCTGGTGATTTTCGCCTCGGGGAAAAACCGCACGACGCTGACGAGTCCGCTCCACACGAACTTCACGCTCAGCGCCTCCGGCGGTGCGCTCAGTTTTGTGCAGCCCTCGGGAACGGTGGAAAGCAGCTTTTCCGCCTATCCGGCGCAGGCGGCGAATGTGAGCTATGGGCGGGACTTGGCGGAGCCAACGCTCGTCGGCAGTTATATCTCACCGTCGCCGGGCGACCCGAACAACTACACCGGCACGGGCGTCGCGGGAAAACTGGTCCCTTCGTTCAGCAGTCGCGCCTTCGCCGGGTCATTGAGCGTGAATCTGGCGCTGGAGACGGCTGCAGCCGGGGCGGTCATGCGCTACACGACCGATGGCACCGTGCCCGTCTCGACTTCGCCAGTCTATACGGGAGGCTCCCCCGTTGTGATTTCGGCGACGACCCTGCTGCGGGCGCGGGTTTTTCAAACAGGGAAGCTGCCGGGTGAAACCGAGAGCATGGGGTATCTGCTGCTGGATGAAACAACGTCCGGCTTCAATACGGCGGCTCCCATCGTTGTGGTGTCGAACTTTGGCCTCGGGACTTTTCCCGACAATGGCGATCAGGCTTCGTTCATGTGGGTGTGGGAGCCTGCGGTGACGGATGGGCGTGCGCGCCTTTCGAGTGTTCCGACCCTGGCCGGCCGCACCGTGGTGGACCGTCGCGGTTCCTCCACGTTGGGCAATCCGAAGACCAACTTCAACCTGGAAGCCCGTCACGGACGCGACGATGCCGACCGAGATATTTCATTGCTCGGTATGCCCGAGGGATCGGACTGGGTTTTCGGCGCGCCGTTTGACTTTGATCGCTCCTACCTGCACAACCCGTTTTTCTATGACCTGAGCAACAACATCGGACGGCAGGCGATGCGTACGCGGATGGCGGAGGTTTTTGTGGAAACCACGGGTGGGGCGCTGAATTTCGCGGGCAATGGCACTGGCGATTACTACGGGGTGTATAACGTCACGGAGAAAGTCCGCCGGGGAAAAGACCGGTTGGATATCGCCAAACTCGAGAGCTACGACAACGATGCCGTGGGTGTGACTGGCGGCTATATCTTTAAGGTGGACCGGCTGGATCCGGGTGACGGAGGATTCAACGCGGGCGGCCAGGGTCTGGCGTATTACTACCCGAAGGAGATCGATATCAAGGCACCGCAGCGCGATCCTCAGGAGCAGTATCTGACGACGTTCCTCAACTCGATCAACACGGTTGTGAACAGCGCTGGATTCGCGGACCCGACGACCGGATATGCCGCTTGGATCGATGTTCCCGCAGCCGTTGATCACCATCTTTTGAATTTGTGGACCTTCAACGTCGATGCGTTTCGGCTCAGCGCCTACCTACACAAAGATCGCGGGGGAAAGCTCGTTTACGGCCCTGTGTGGGACGTAGACCGCGGACTTTCATCCACTGACGGACGGGATGCGAATCCCGCCGTTTGGGGCGATTTTTACAATCATTGGTGGTTTCCCCGGCTCTTTTCCGACCCCGATTTCTACCAGCGTTCGATCGACCGCTGGGTGGAGCTTCGGCGCACCCACTTTTCGCCGACTTCAGTCAATGCCCTGATTGACACGCTGAATGCGGAGGTAACTCCCGAGGCTGTCGATCGCGACGTTGCCCGGTGGAGCAAAGCCAAGCGCACGTGGACCAGCCCATTCACGGGGGCCTTCTATCCCGCGAGCCAGAATGCCGAGGTCCAGCGCCTCAAGGACTACCTGCAGCAGCGCGCGAATTTTTTCGACACCCACTGGGTCTCCCCGGTGACTTTCAATCACAATGGGGGCACTGTTGCGGCCGGGTTCGCCGTGACGATGAGTGGACCGGCCGGAGCGACTATTTACTACACGCTCAATGGCACCGATCCCCGCCCCTCGGGCGGTGCGGTTCCCAGTGGGGGAGGGGGCATTTTCACCTACACAGGACCGATTACGATCAATAGCACCACGCGGGTCCGGGCGCGCGCCTACAATCCGAACTGGACAGCTCTGTCTGGTGGGAGTGCGCCGCCGCTCGTGAGCAAGTGGAGCGGAGTCACTGATACAGTGTTTGCCACGGTTCCGGCTGCAATTTTGGGCAGGCTCGTTCCTTCAGAAGTACACTACAACCCGTTGCCCAATGGCGCGACGGATGGCGAAGAGTATGAGTTTATGGAGTTCAAGAACGTCACGGCTACGGCAATCGACCTGACCGGTCTGACTTTTAGCAACGGCATCAGCTATTCGTTCCCGCCTGCCGTAACATTGGCACCCGGGGCATTCTGGGTGATCGCGCGTAATTCTGCGAAATTTGCGGAGCGCTATCCGTTTGTCACCCTCAATGGCATCTATACCGGCAAACTCGACAATGGCGGGGAGCAACTGACGCTGCTCGCGGCGAGCGGCACGCCCGTCTTTGACTTTACTTATGACGACATTTCTCCCTGGCCCCTCACGGCCGACGGCTTGGGGTCTTCCCTTGTCCCGGTGGTGCCGAGCATTCACACCACTCCGGGCAATTTTGCCACCTGGCGTTCCAGTAGTAGCATTGGGGGTTCGCCGGGCGCGGACGATCCGGCATTAGGTATTGCTCCGATCGCGATTACGGAAATCCTCACCAACTCGGGGCTGCCGCTGACCGATTCGATTGAACTCTACAATCCCACGGCGAGTCCCGTTGACATCACGGACTGGTGGCTGAGCGACGACAGTTTGGTTCCAAAAAAATACCGCATTTCTGCAACCACCATTCCAGCCGGTGGCTACGTGACTTTCACCGAGGCGCAGTTCAATCCCACGCCTGGTGTGGGGAGCAGTTTTTCCCTTAGTTCCAATGGCGAGCAGGTGTGCCTTTTTTCCGGGGACGCCGTTGGCAATCTCACCGGCTACGCGCGCTTTTTCACCTTTCAGGCGGCGGATGAAAACGTGAGTTTCGGCCGCTACGTGAACAGCGTCGGCGAGGAAAGCGTCCCGGCGCAGACGGCGCGGACCTTTGGTGCGGCCAATGCCGGCCCGGTGGTCGGCCCGCTGGTCATCAATGAAATCCAATACTTCCCGCTGACGGGCTACGATGAGTTTGTTGAGATTAGGAGCATCTCGGCCAGCGCGGTGAACCTCTGGGATCCTGCCAATCCGGCAAACACATGGAAAGTCAGCGGCTTGGATTTCGTCTTTCCGGCAAATACCACCATCCCGGCCGGTGGTTACGCGCTCGTCGTCGGCATCGCCCCGGCGACCTTCCGGACAAAGTACCAGATTCCCGCTTCGGTCCAAATTTTTGGGGCCACTGGTATGCTCGATAACGTCGGTCAGCGATTGACCCTCGAAAAGCCTGCGGCACCGTATGTGAGCGGGGGACAAACCGTGGTTCCTTTTGTGAGTGTAGACTCGGTACGTTACAGCAGCGTGGCTCCGTGGCAGGCCGGGGCGGCCGGTGGTGGCCCTTCGCTGCAGCGGACAAACTCGAATTTGTATGCTGATGATCCAGCGAATTGGGGATCTGGCGGCCTGACTCCGGGATCGGCCAACGTGATCAACCAGTTGCCGAGCATCGTCATGACCGGCCCACCGCATGGTGCGGCGTATGTTCTCCCTTCGGTCATCGAGTTTTCCGCGAGTGGCAGCGATCCCGATGGTTTCATCGCCAAGGTGGAATTTTTCGATGGGGCGACGCTGATTGGGACGGACACGACGGCGCCGTTTAGTTTTGCGTGGACGTCCTTCACGGCGGGCAGCCATACGATCACGGCGCGGGCGACCGACAGCAGCTTTGGGGTGGCGACATCCGCTCCTGTGGTGATCAGCATCACGGGCAACGGCACGGGCGGTGCGGGCACCGGGTGGTATGCGCAGTATTACAAGGACACCAACGGCACCTCCCACCTCGTGGAGCCGGCCTTCGGCACGCGCACGGATTCGGTGGTCAATTTTAACAGCTTTTCGGGCTGGCCG
>CAYQBV010000228.1:0-7242 GCA_964415705.1 uncultured Chthoniobacter sp.
AGCCGAATCGTTGGTAGTAAAGGCGAAGATATTAGCCGGTGGCGTGAGCCAACGGGACACGTCCCGAACGCAGATTCGCCCGGCAAGGGTGGTGGTTTCACCGGGGTTCCCGCGCTCCCCCGGGGCACATTCCGTTGTGGACGCCAATCCGGTGGCTCACGCCACACCGGCTAATTTCTATCGTCCCTCCGGGACCACAGACTTCCATGCCCCACATTTAATCACCCCCGTGGCGTGGGCCTCCGAAGGCCACGCTTGACAGCACAACCGCCGCCGCTAGTTTGGCGGCCCTTTTCCAAAACCGACCCATGGCCAATACCAAATCCTCAGCCAAACGCGCCCGTCAAACGACCCGCCGCTCCCTCATCAACCGCCGCGCCCTGACCGGCGTGAAAAACCAGCTCAAGAGCGTGCGCGAAGTGCTCAAAGGCACCGACAAGGTCAAGGCCGCCGCGGCCACCGCGCAGCTTGTTTCTTCGATCGACAAGGCAATGAAATGCGGACGCATCCACCGCAACTCCGCCAACCGCCACAAGAGCACGCTGAATAGGGCGCTGGCCAAGCTGGCTTAAGCAACTACCACCCGTTTCCGAAAACCCGGCTCCGCCCCGCGCGGACGCCGGGTTTTTTTGTGGCCAAGATCGCTGTCCTCCCGCGAAATCCGGCGCTCTCTGGCCTTCCAGTCATCATTTTCGTCCTGAGTTTTCGGACGCTCGGACCGGTAAACCTAAATCCGGAAATAGGAACCACGGATTACACGGATTTGTCGGCACTTGCCGGCAACTTTCACCTCACCTGTTCGGTGAACGGCGGAGGAGGAGATGTCGGCTCCAAATCTCTGAATCCGTGTAATCTGTGGAATCCGTGGTTCCTCTCAATCCTGTTTCCAGGGTAAAACAACGAGGGACAGGGCGTGAACCCTGTCCCTCGTGTGGAATGAACCTCGCCGCGGAGTTACGCCTTTGCGCGCTGGTCGTCGATGTGGACGGGCTTGTAGCCGCCGATCGCCTTGAAATAGAGCATCAGCAAAAGATAGATAACGGCCATCCCGACCGGGAGGGCGGCATCTGCTTTGAGTGTCTTGCGAGCACCCGCGATATTTGCTTCCACCATCGCTTTTTGATCAACGGTGAGTTGGGATTGTTCAGGCGGGACTTTGTCGTGCTTTTCCTTTTCAGCGAGCTTTTTGGCAGCCTGCATTTTGGCACCGTCGAGGGGTGTGACTTCCTTGAAGAGCCCGAGCAAACCTGACGGCTTCTCTGCTCTGTTCGCCTCGAGAATGGCCTTCTCACCCTTTTCTTCCAAGTGCTCAGCCGTAAACCGGTCCTTGGCGTAGCCGAGTCCAGGGCCACCGATCTGCCCGACCGAGAGCATTCCGATGCCGCCCATGATGGACATCGCGACTGCGCCTGTGCGAGGGAAGCGGTCGCCTACGACTGCGAGCATCGTCGGCCAGAAGAACGTCTTGCCGATGCTGTAGAGCAGCACTGCGCCGAATGCGAATGACAGGGTCGTAACTGTCGAGCATGCAAGCAGGCCGACGATCGCGAAAATCGAGCAGGTGAAAAGAATCGCGACCGGGGAAAGCTTGAGGTTGGACTCGATCCAATGGCTGCAAAAGCGCAGTCCGAACATCATCGCAGAAGCGAAGATGAAGAGGATCGTGCCTTGTTTCTCGGTGAGAATGCTGCCGTTGATGTTTTCGATCCACGAGTCGGTGCCGAGTTCCAGCGAACCGATGATTGCGTGAGCGATAAAGAGGACAAAAATCATCCAGTGCCCCAACGCGCCCTTCGTGATAGCCGCGACCCAAGCAACGAAGCCAATACCGACAGCAACCGAGATATAGAACCAAGTTCCGGATTTGAAGAATTCGCTGCCAGTGATGCCGCCCAGAATGCCGCCCAAAGAGTCACGGAAGAACAGGAAGAGCAGAATGCCAACGATGCTGGCTCCCATGATGCCGACGTCTTTCATCATCTGGCCAAGTGAGAGGCCTTGCGAGGACGCCTCGGACTTAGGGAACTTTTGGCCGAGGAACATGAATCCGTAAATTGCGGTAGGAACGAGATACATTCCGAGCTTCGTCTTCCAACCGAGCGAATCGCCCACGAAAAGAGTAATGAGCGCGCCAAGGATCATTCCGGCAGGCCAGCTGGCGTGCAGGATGTTCAGATAGTGTGTGCGATTCTGCGGGTAAATGGTCGCAATCAGCGGGTTGGCGACAGCTTCCAGAGTGCCGTTTGCCAATGCGAAGATGAAGGAGCCGCAGAAGAGTAAATTGAAGGCGGTTGCCTGACTTACGTCTGGAGCAGGAGATAGCGTGACGATGGCGGAGAGCACGTGGAGCGCGAATGCGGTCGCGACGAGTTTTCCGTAGCCGATTTTATCAACGACGACACCGCCGACGATGATCCCGAAACAGAATCCTGAGAAGCCCGCTCCGCCGATGAGTCCGACCTGGCCGTCGGTGAAACCAAAGAGCGTTTTCCACTCTCCAGTCAGACCGTTGCGCAGGGCGAAGCCGACGCCGGCGGCAAGGATGGCCATAAATCCGGCGTAGAGGAGCCGGCTGGCGTTGGGTGCGATACCTTCTGTTTTTGCTGACATTATTTTGTTGTTTGTTGGTTTGGTTTTGTTGTTCGGGGTCGGAAACGAGACGGTTGTCCGAGGTTGAAGAGCGGGCATGACAGCGGGGTGGCGGAAGTGTGTCAACCGGGAAAAAGGCGGAAAAATATCCGCTCGCCTTCCCGTGCGGCGGCGTCCTAAAACGCCCGCCCACCCTTCAACTCCACACCTCACCCTCACCCTTCATCTTTATGAGCAGAAAAATTCGCATGGGCATGGTCGGCGGCGGACGCGGCGCTTTCATCGGAGCCGTTCACCGCATCGCCGCCGCCATCGACGGCCAGATCGAACTCGTTTGCGGCGCCTTTAGTTCCGACCCGCAGCGCTCCCGCGAGTCCGGCGCGGATTTCTTCCTCCCCGCCGACCGCTGCTACGGCACTTTCCAGGAAATGATCGCGGCCGAGAAAGCCCGCCCGGCCTCCGAGCGCATGGACTTCATCTCCATCGTCACGCCGAATCACATGCACTTTCCCCCGGCGAAAATGGCCCTCGAAAACGGCTTTCACGTCCTCTCGGACAAGCCCGCCACTTTCAACCTCGCGGAAGCCAAGGCGCTCGCCGCCATCGTGAAAAAGAGCGGGCTGCTCTACGGCCTCACGCACAACTACACCGGCTACCCGCTCGTCAAAGAAGCGCGGCACCTCGTGGCCAGCGGCCGGTTCGGAAAGATCCGCAAGGTCGTCGTCGAATATCCCCAGGGCTGGCTCGCCACCCGGCTCGAAGCCAGCGGTCAGAAACAGGCCGCCTGGCGCACCGACCCGAAACGCAGCGGCGCCGCCGGCTGCATCGGCGACATCGGCACGCACGCGGAGAACCTCGCCGAATACATCACCGGCCTCGAGATCAAGGAACTCGCCGCCGACCTCACCGCCTTCGTCAAAGGCCGCAAGCTCGACGACGACGGCAACGTGCTCCTGCGCTTCAAAGGCGGCGCGAAAGGCGTGCTCCACGCCAGCCAGATTTCCGTCGGCGAGGAGAACAATCTCAACATCCGCGTCTATGGCGAAAAGGGCGGCCTCGAATGGCACCAGCGCGAGCCCAACACCCTCGTCCTGAAATGGCCCGACCAGCCCATGCAGGTCTATCGCACCGCCAACGGCTACCTCAGCCCCGCCGCGCTCGCCGCCGGGCGCACCCCGCCCGCGCACCCCGAGGGTTACCTCGAAGCCTTCGCCAACGTTTACAAAAACTTCGCGGCCACGATCCGCGCCCGGCAGGAAAAGCGGAAGCCGACCGCCATCGAGAACGACTACCCGAAAATCACCGATGGCATCCGCGGCATGGCCTTCATCGAGGCCGTCGTCGCCTCCTCGAAAAAGAACGCCGCCTGGACCAAACTGGCGGTGTAGGCCGCGCAGGGAGCGGCTCACTCCAGGGGGCCGCCGATCTCCTCCGCCGCAGGCGCACTCATGGCGTGCGCTGGGAGAAAGTGGCGCAGCGCGCGGGTGGGGTCCGGCACCCAGGAGTGTGCCGCTCCCTGTCGTCCTCCTCGTTCTCCCGCAGCCGGGCATCGGCTCTGGACAGCGGAGAGGCGCCGATTTATAGCCACCGCTCGCGTTTTCCAAACTCTCACCACCACCCCAACCACAGCCCACCATGCGTTTCGCCAATCAAGTCGCCATCGTCACCGGAGCCGGCCGCGGGATCGGCCATGCCATCGCTTTGCGGCTGGCCAATGAGGGCGCGCGGGTGGCGGTGGTCAGCCGCACGGAGCGCAACGCGGCGCGCACCGCGGAGGAGATCAATGCCACGCACATGGGGCTGGCCAAGGCGTATGCCGTGGACGTGGCGGATACCAAGGCCGTAAAGGCGCTGGCCGAGCAGGTGCTCGCGGATTTTTCGCGCGTGGACATCCTCGTGAACAACGCCGGGCTGACGCGCGACGGGCTTTCCATGCGGATGAGCGAGGAGGATTGGGACGTGGTGCTGGATACGAATCTGAAGGGCGCGTTCAATTTCATCCAGGCGGTCGAGCGCCCGATGCTCAAGCAGCGCAGCGGGCGGATCGTGAACATCGCCAGCGTGGCCGGGCTGATGGGCAATGCCGGGCAGGCGAATTACGCGGCGAGCAAGGCGGGGTTGATCGGGCTGACGAAAGTGATCGCGCGGGAGCTGGCGAGCCGCGGCATCACGTGCAACGCGGTCGCGCCGGGGTTCATCGCCACGGACATGACGAGCGGGCTGCCCGAGGAGTTGAAAACGGGCGTGGTGAAGCAGATCCCGCTCGGGAAATTCGGCGAGCCGGAGGACATCGCGGCGGCTGTGGCGTTCCTCGCGAGCGCGGAAGCGAAATACATCACCGGCCAGGTGCTCACGGTGGATGGCGGGATGGTGATGTGACTGAATTCAGGAAGTAGAAAGTAAGATTTAGGAAGTGCCGGGCGAAGACTTACCCACTTCCTAAATCCTAAATCCTCCTTCTTACTTTCCGCCCATGCTTCTCTACCTCCTCCGCCACGCGAACGCCGACACCGAGGCGGCGACGGATGATGCGCGGGCGCTTTCGGAGAAAGGGCGGTCGCAGGCGGAGCAGGTGGGGCGGTTTTGCGAAGCGCACGAGATGCACCTGTCGGTCGTGCTGACCAGTCCGGTGCGGCGGGCCCACGAGACGGCGGTGATCGTGGCGGAAAAGATGCGCGCGGAGTGGCTCGTGGTGCCGTGGCTGGCGTGCGGGATGCACCCGGAGGCGGCGCTGGAGGAGCTGCGCGCTTATCGCAGCCACGGCAGCGTAATGCTGGTGGGCCACGAGCCGGATTTCAGCCAGTTTGCGGCGCATCTGCTCGGGCTGGCCACGGCGACCTCGCTGCACGTGCGGAAGGCGTCGCTCACGCTCATCGACCTCGGCTTTTTCCGCGCCGGCGCGGGCTGCCTGCAATTTTCCCTGCCATGCAAACTGATGTGAACCCGGTCATCCTCCGCCCCGCCGACTTCGCTGCCGAAGCCGCGCGCTTCATCCTCGATCACGCCCGCGCCGCCATCGCCGCGCGCGGCCTTTTCCGCCTCGCGCTGAGCGGTGGAAATACGCCGCGGATCGTCCATGCGCAGCTCTTCGCGCTCGGCGCGGACCTGCCGTGGAATCGTGTGCAGATCACCTTTGGCGACGAACGCTGCGTGCCGCCGAAGCACGCGGACAGCAATTTCCGCATGGCGAAAGAATCGCTGCTCGATGCGGTGGACATCCCGGCGGGGAATGTTTTCCGCATCCGCGGCGAAATCGCGCCCGCCGATGCGGCGCGCGAGTACGAGGATCAGCTCGCCGCTTTTGCCAGCCGCCTCGGCGAGCCGCGCTACGTGCATGATCTCGTGCTGCTCGGCCTCGGCGAGGATGGCCACACGGCGTCGCTTTTTCCCGGCTCGCCGGCGCTCGAGGAAACGGCGCGCAACGTCCTCCCGACGATCGGCCCGAAGCCGCCGCCGCAGCGTATCACGATGACTTTCCCGCTGCTCAACGCGGCGCGGCACGTGGCGTTTCTCGTCACCGGCGCGGGAAAGCATCCGCTCGTGGACGAGATCGTCGCGGGCGGGAGCGCGCATCCCGCCGGGCGGGTGCGCCCGACGGCTGGGGCGGTGACGTGGTTCGTGGGGTAGTGGCTCGATTCGAAAAACACGGTCATTCTGAACGGAGTCGTAGGACCCCGTGGAATTACGAGCGACGTCGCTGGGGACTCCACGGGGTCCTTCGACTGCACTCCGCCCACCTTTCCGCCTCCGTTCCGCTCAGGATGACACCGCTTTTGGATGGTTCATCCCGTTCCAAAAATCACGCGCGCGTATTCGGTTCCTCAGCTGCATCCATTCAGTTGGAAGAAGGGGAGCGCGGGCTTCCAGCCCGTTGGAGCCGGCATCCTGCCGGCGACCCGCACGCGTGTTGGTATTCACGGACTGGTGATGCTGCCACGCGCCATCCGCAGCCGGCAGGATGCCGGCTGCGGCGGCCAGGATGGCCGCGCTCCCCTTGTCTCAACTGCATCGTTCCGGCTCATGATGACGGTTGGTTTTCGAACTGAGCCACAACCCCGGCTCAATTGCCCTGATCGAGTTTGAAATTGATCGTGATCTCGTAGAATTCGCCGCTGGCGATTCCGGCGGGGAGCGGGTCCACGCCGGCGACTTTCGCCGCGGCGGCGAGGACGGATTCGTCCATCACGGGATTACCCGACGAGTTGACGATTTCGCGCTGGCTGATGGTGCCGTCCTTGGCGATGCGGATTTTCAGGGTGGTGACGAAATCCGTGCCGCTGCGGACGACGGAAGTGGGCTGGGACCAGCGGTTCTTGAAGACATCGCCGAGCATGGAGTTGTACCAGCCGAAATCCGACTTGCCCTTGCCTCCGCCGCCCTTGCCGGGGCCCTGGCCTCCGCCTTCGCCGGAACCACTGCTTTCGGGTTTGCCGGTTCCGGCTTTACCGGCGGTGGCCGCGGTCGCGCCGTCGGGCTTCCCAGTGCCCGTTTTGGCGGCGGTCGCGGAGGCGGCACCGTCGGGCTTTTTCGCTGATGCGGCCTTGGGCTTCGGCGTGGTGATCGCACCTTTGGATTTCGGTGTTGCCGTGGCGGGTGGCGTCACCTTGGCCTTGGGTGTCGTGGTGGGTTTGGGGGTGACTGCTTTCGGCGTGA
>CAYQBV010000229.1:0-7215 GCA_964415705.1 uncultured Chthoniobacter sp.
CCGCGCCGGTTTCCGTGAGGCTGTTCGCGCCGCCGGTGATCCCGCCGGAGATCGTGAGGGTGGTGCCGACGGTGGCGCTGACGTTGGCATTTTGCGAAAGGACAACGGGAGCCGAGACGGTGTGGCTGCCGAGAGTGACGCTGATTTCCGGAGTGCCGGAACCGTCGGCGAGCGTGATGATGTCCGGGGCGCCGCCGGTCACCGTGTAGCTGTTGGCGTTGTTGAAGACGATTTCTCCGACCGTCTTGGCGGTGTCCACGGTGATGGTCGCCGGCGCGGCAATGGCCGCGCCGAAGGTCGCCACGGCACCGTTCGCGTTGGGGACGGCGGGGTTCCAGTTGGAGGCCAGCGAGTTTGACCACGATCCGCTGCCCGGCAGGTTCCAAGCGGAGCTGACGGGACCGGTGCTCATGACGCTGATGACGCCGGCCGTCGTGAGCAGCGAGGTATTCCAACCGAGGCCGGCGGTGAGGCTCGGGAGGTTGAGCGCGGCAAAGGTGCCGCTGGTGCTGGCGGAGTCGAACAGATCGAAAGTGTGGCCGAGCAGCGGGCTGAAACCATTCAGCAGGCTGACGTCGAGGCTGCCGCCCAGCGTGAAAGCACCGCTGACCGTGAAGCAGTCGTATGCCGTCTTCCGCGTGAGTCCGCCGAGATCGAGGGCGAGGTGCGATGTCGGCTGCAATGTGACATTTCCGGTGATGGTGATGCCCCCCGCTGCCGCCGGGAGCCCCGGCGCGATGGTGCCGGTGCTGGTCAGGTTGCCGACGAGGCGACCGTTGCCGCGGACCTTGCCGGTATTGCCGATGCTCACGCCACCGGGGGCCGTGATAATGCCGCTGGATTGCAGGGAAAGTTCAGCAAGGCCCGCCCCGGTACCCACGGCGAGGCTCTTGATGGTGGTCGGAAGCAGTGGCCCGGTGACAGTGAGCGCACCCGCCGGATCAATCGCCACATCGTGGACTGACGCGGGGAGAATGCCGATGGTCCAGTTGTTGCGCGTGGCCCAGGTACCGCCGGCGACGTTGCGGAAATGCAGCTTCGGCGTGAAAAGGAGCACGCTGGTATTGCCGTTGGCGAGTACGGCGGAGTAGGCGATCTGGCCGTTGTTGTTCATCTGGCTGCTGCTGCCGCGATCCGCCCCACCGGCGAAAGTGACTGAACTTATCGTGCTGCCACTGACGGGCTGGCCGACGTAGGCGGCGGTGATGATTTCCTGACCGTCGCCCAGATAAATGCCGCGCGCTCCGTTCGTGCTCGTGCCGATGAAACCGACAATCCCGAGGTCGTTCAGCGCCAGTTTCGGGGTCGTTAATGACGCAAACGTTCCGCCAATGTTCGGGGCCGTTTGTCCCGTGGTGACCACGGCTTGCACGACGCCACCGGGCGCAATGTAGATCCCCTGCCCGCCAGTGGCCGAACCGCGGAAGGCGACGAGACCGGTGTTGCTGAGCACGGTGTCCCCAAAGCTGGTGAAATTTCCAGTCAGACCGGGTGCTGCTTGCAACGAACTCGCCAAAACCGACACCGTCCCGCCCGCACCTAAATAGATCGCGCGTGCTCCGTTGTCGCTAAAGCCGGTGAACGCCACCGTGCCCTGATCATTGAGGGCCGGGGCCGCAAAGCTGCTGAAACTCCCGCCGATCACCGGGGCTGACTGGAGCGTGGCGGCAACCATGACTGTCGTGCTGCCGAGTTTCGTGTAAATCGCGTCGCCGCCGCTGCTGGCCCCACTGAAAGCGGACATCCCGACGTTGTTTTGGACCACCGCCCCGGTGAACGAGGTAAAGAGCCCGCCGATCGGAGCCGTCGTCGTCGTCGAGGCGATGGTCGTCGCGCTCATGGTCGTGGCGGTGCCCCCGCCGGTGCCCGTATAAATCCCGGTCGGGTCCGTTAGCGTGAGATCGTTGGAGTCGGAGATGCTCGCCTTAAACACGACAGCTCCACTGTCGCTCATCGCCGGGCTGCCGATAAATTCCGTGATTGCGCCGGTCAAACTCGGGCCGGTCTGGCCGGTGGCCGCGATCGTCGTCAACGTTCTCACTCCCCCCCCCGTTCCGGTATAGACGCCGGTTTTTTTCAGGTTCGGCAGGCTCGGCGTCGTGATGGACAGGCCATTCGTTCCGGTAAAACCCACGAGCCCGCTCTCGTTGATCAGCGTAGAGGAAAAGGTCGTGAAGTTTCCCCCGATCAGCCCGGCTGCGTCGCCGGTGAGCGCCACGGAAACGAGCCCATCAGCGCTCGTTTTGTAAACCCCAGAGACGGCGACGCTCGACGCCGATTTCCCGACAAATGCCACCGTCCCGCTCCCGTTTAACACGGGATCCAAAAACGAATTAAAAACGCTCCCGCCGAGGCCGGTCATCGAGCCGCCCTTAATCGCGACCACCTGCGTGGCTCCGTCCTCCAACGCATGCGAGCGCGGGCTTGCGACGGAGAGGAGCGTGAGCGCCAGACAAGGCGCGAACTTCCTCGAAAAGGGGTGCAGACAGGTATTTGAGAGTTTTCTCAAGCGGGGTAGGTCTCGCGGGCACCGCGAGCAAAGCGAGATTTCACCGAAGATCAAACTTTTTTATCCCGTAAATCACTATTTTACCGGATCGTCACGCACCACGGCGAATCACGTCCGCAATTACTTCGCCGTGCCCACGACGAGCGCGCCCTTCGCCGGCTGCCAGGCGTAGCCGAATGCGAACCCGAGCGGCGCAGGATTGCTGCGTTGGTAGGCGGCGGCGAGATCGGGTTGCTGGTGCTGTTTGAAGAGGTCGATCGGCCCCTCGTAGTTGCCCCAAAAACGCAGCGTCCAGCGGCGTGGATCAAACGCGCGAAGCGGGATGCCGGAGTCGTCCTGCACGATCACGCTGCTGTGGGTGAGGAGGAAGTCGCGCGCGGTGGAAAACCCTTCGCCGTGCATCAGGTAACTCGCGGATTTCACGAGGCTCATGCCGGGACCGAGCTTTTTGCAAAAGCCAAGAAACGCCCCGTTGCGGCCACCATTGGATAGATCGGTTTTGAAATAGTGCAGCATCTGCCGCCGCCCGCTCGGGCCGGTGAATTCGATCTGCGCGTGATCCCCACCCGTGCTCACGCCGTGGATCGTGCAGCCCGTGCGCGCGAGAAACGCGTAGAGCAGCGGCAGCGTCCCGACGACCTGCCCGCGCGTGAGATCGCCGCGCATGTCTTTCGTGATGAAGTAATGCGTCGTCAGCATCGTCCCGAGCGCGCGGCGCAGATTGGCGAGATCGGCCTCCAGCGCGGCGGGCGGCATTTGCGCCAGATCGGGCACCGTCCCGACCGGCTCGGTGCCGCAGAGGATGTAGTTCGCCGAGTTGGGGAAAAGGGTGTGCGCGTAGAGAAAATCCGGGCCGCTAAAAAAGTAGAAAACCGGCGCGGTGCTCCGGTTCGCCGAGGCGAGATGCGCCGCTGCCCAGGCGCGCACTTTCACGAGCTGGCGCTGCTCCATCCGCGTCCACGCCTTTTCCAAATCCTCCGCGTGCGCGACCCCCGCCGGCTGGGCGGCGAGCGCCGCCAGCCCGGCATCGCGCACCGGCATCCCCGCGAGAAAGCGCGCGGCTTCATCCGGCGGTGCCGCCGCCCGCGCGGGGCCGTGGGCGGCAAAAAAGAGGGCGACCAGCAGCAGCAGAACCTTGGGTGTCATCATGCGGGTCATTTCACGGAAACCGCGGGCCGCGGCGCAAGAAAGTAAATGCCCAGCCCGAGCGCCATCGTCGCCAGCCCCCAGAGCGATTCCTGCGGTTTCTCGCGCCAAATATAGACGAGCATCCACGCGCTGATCGCCAGGAAAACGAGCGGCGTCACCGGATAGCCCCACGTCCGGTAGGGCCGCGCCAACTCCGGCTGTTTGATCCGGAGCACGATCACCCCGAGCACCGTGAGGAACGAGCACACCTGCAAACTGAACTGCACATACGTCACCACCTTCTCGAAGGTCGCGGTCAGCAGCAGCACGTTCACGATGGCGAACTGCACGAGCATCGCCCGCACCGGAAGCCCCGCCGCCGACTTGCCCGCCAGCCAGCGCAGCGGGCGCAGATCCTCGCCCATCGCCATCGTCACGCGCGGGCCGATCCACATCATCGCGCTAATCGTCGAGACCAGCCCCGCGCAAATCAACCCCGCCATCACCTTCGTTCCCGCGCCGCCGAAAAGATGCCCGCCCGCGACCAGGGCCACCTGCTCCTTGCCCGCCATCTCCGCCAGCGGCGTGCTGCGGAGAAAGGCCGCGTTCACCCCGAGATAAAGCAGCACCACGAGCAGCGTCCCGAGCCCGACCGAGCGCGGAATGTCCCGCCCGGGATTGCGCATTTCACCGACGATGTAAGTCGAGGCATTCCACCCCGAGTAAGCGTACATCACGTAGACGAGACTGATCGCAAACGGCGCGCTGCCGATCAGTCGTCCATCTCCCGATGCCGGGAGAAACGAAACCGGCTCGGCATCGGTCACGCAAAAACCCGCGGCGATGATCACCAGCACCAGCGCGACCTTGAGCAGCGTCGCGGCATTTTGAAACCCGCTGCGCAGCCGCACATCGCGCAGCAGCACCAGCGTGGTCAGCCACACCGCCGCGAGCGACAGCACCAGCGGATCCGCCCCCGGCACCACCCCCGCGAAGTATTGGCCAAAAGCCATCGCCGCCAACGCCACCGGCGCGGCGAAACCCACCGTCGCGGAAATCCACCCCGCGAGAAATCCCACCGCCGGATGATAGATCGTGCTCAGAAAATGATACTCCCCGCCCGACCGCGGCAGCGCCGCGCCCAGTTCCGCATACGACAGCGCCCCGCACAGCGCGCACAGCCCGCCGACCGCCCACAGCATCATGATGGCAAACCCGCTCGGCAGCCCGCCCACCTGGAATCCCAAGCTCGTGAAGATCCCCGTCCCGATCATATCCGCCACGACGATGCACATCGCCGTCACCAGCGAGATCGTTTTTCCACCGGCAGGAGCAGCGCCCGAATTCACCCCGCGAGGAAGTAGGGAGCCGCCCCAGCCAAGTCAACCGCTCCGCCTACCGCCGCCAAACGTACGGATCATACGTCCGCGGGCCGTGGTAGCTGGAAAAGCCGACCCCGACCGCCGCGTCGCCGGTGAACCGATACGGATCGGAGCCGTAGATCACGTCGTCGTACGGACTCACGTAATGCGGCCCGAAACCCGCGACGTAATTGCGCGCGAACCGCTCGGACTCGACCAGCAGCGCGTCGATCACGGCCGGCGCGACCTTCGCTTTCGTCAGCCGCGCGACGTCGTCCTTGGCCAGCGTGTAGTCGAGCCCGGTGTTGTCGATTTGCCGAATGATCAGCCGCTCCGGCACGCCCCGCCGCGTGACTTCGAGCACCTCCGCCAGCGTCAGGACGTGGCCGTGCTCCATCTTGCCCATGATGTCGGGCGGGACGTTGTGCTGCCGGACTTCGGCGAGTTCCGTTTTGGAAAAATTCGCGCAGCCCGCGAGCAGCAGGCTGGCAGCGAGAGCCGGGAAAAAGAGACGGAGGGACATGGGCGCGGGGAAAGTGGCAGCGGGTGGCGCGGAGGGCAAGCGGGGGCGCGCGGAAAAAAGCTCAGCCCTCGATCTTGCGCGCCTGCGCCTGGGCCTGGAGGCACAGCTCGGCGGCGAGAAAGGCGTGCTCCTGCGTCATCGCGTGCTCGGTGCGGTGCAGGCAGTCGAGGATGAGCTGGCCAAAGAACGGGTAACCCACTTTGCCGTGGCAGCGGAGGTGATGCTCGCCCGTGCGGTCCACGAGATAGAGCTGGTCGCCCTCCGCGTCGCGCGCCACGTCGAGATACTTCCGCAGCTCGATGTAGCCCTCGGTGCCGAGGATGAACGTGCGCCCGTCGCCCCACGTCCGCAGGCCGTCCGGGTTCAGCCAGTCCACGCGGATGTAATTCGTCGCGCCGTTGTCCGCCACGAGGTTGGCCTCGCCCCAATCCTCAAACTCGGGACGATCCTTGTGATGATAATTCGCGACCTGCGCGTTCACGATCCGCGCGCTTTTCGCGCCAGCGTAGTGGAGAAACTGCTCGAACTGATGCGAGCCGATGTCGCACAGAATCCCACCCGTCTTTTCCCGCGACCAAAACCACGCCGGGCGCGACGCCGGCGAGCTGCGGTGCGGCCCGAGCCCCAGCACCTGCACCACGCGCCCGATCGCGCCCTGCTCGATGAGTTGCCCCGCGCGCACCGCGCACTCCACGTGCAGGCGCTCGCTGTAATAGACCATGTATTTCCGCCCCGTGGCCTGCGCCTTGGCGCGCGCGGCGGCGAGCTGGTCGAGCGTGGTAAAAGGCGTCTTGTCCGTGAAATAATCCTTGCCCGCGTCCATCACCCGCAGCCCCAGCGGCCCGCGCTCGCTCGGCACCGCCGCACTCGCGACCAGTCGCACCTCCGCGCGCTCCAGGATCGCTGCGAGACTCGCCACCGGCTGCACGCCGGGAAACGTCGCGCAAAATTTTGCGACCTTCTCCGCATCAGGATCGTGCACGTAGCGCAGCTCCCCACCCGCCTCGATCAGCCCCTTGCACTGCCCGTAGATGTGCCCGTGATCCAGCGCCGCCGCCGCAAAGACAAACTCCCCCTTCTCCACCACCGGAGCCGGCCGCCCCTCGGGCGCGTAATTCATTCCATCGGATTTCTGGTGCGACATGGCGCAAAAACTACCCGCACCCGCCGCCGCGAGTAAATGCGCCAGTCGCGCTTCCCGCATCCGTCATCCTGAGCGGAGTTCCGCTACGGGCGAAGGTGGCAGGCGAAACGCAGGCGAAGGACCTCAAACTCCCGGCGGGGGCGAAGGTGGTGGCTGGGGTGGAAAATGACGAACGACGAATGTGGAATGACGAAAGACGCGCCGAGCTGGAGCAAATTCGTCATTCGTCATCCGTCATTTCCCCTCCCCGCCTCCGCCAGCGAAAAGTTAGATGTCCTTCGACTGCGCTCCGCCAAGCCTCCGCTGCACTCAGGATGACGGAATGTTTTCCCATCCGCTCCGCACCCCACGGAAATCCTTTACCCCGCGCCCGCCCCGCTGCTTTCATCCGCCGCCGCGCCATCGCGCGCCTCCACAAATCCTAAATCCTAAATCTTAAATCCTAAATTTCCCCATGCCCAACCCCTGGACCGGAAAAGGTAATCCCTACACGCGGCAAGAAGTCCGCGACCGCCTGCAAGCCGTGCTCAACCGCGGCGAAGCCATCATC
>CAYQBV010000230.1:0-7204 GCA_964415705.1 uncultured Chthoniobacter sp.
CCTCCGCCCACTCGGCTGTCTCGCAAAGCCTCGGCTCGACTGCGCTGCGCAAAGCCTCCGCTCCGCTCAGGATGACGGAGGTATTTTTTCCGCGCCGCGCGTCACTCCCCGCCGCGGGCGAGGGCGCACCACGCCAAACCGCCTCCCCGGCGCGAGGCTGGGGAGGCGGGTGGCGGGGACGAAAGGCGCTGGGGCTTAGACCGCCGTGCGGCGGCGGCGCAGCAGGAGCATCGCTCCCGAGCCGAGCAGCAGCAGGGCGGAGGTGGGTTCGGGGACGGCCTCGGTGAAGCTGAAGTTGTCCACGGTTCCCGCAGTATCCACGTACGTACCGAATCCGACATGGGAAATCGTGGTCGGGTTCGACGTGTAGGTGAAGGTCGATCCAGTCTGCACGCTATCTCGATACCAACTGACGGTCCATTGTGGAGCCATGGTATTGAGGATGATTGTGTAGGCGTGAAAGCCTGTGCCACTGACTCCCACAGACTGGCCATTTGCAGAACCCACTCCGCCAAAAACAGCGTCTTGAAAGCCGTCATCGGCTTCATCCAACGCCCATGCCACAGCAAGATGGCCAGATCCGTGCCATGGGACAGTGGTTGGAGTGTTGAGGCTGAAACCCAAGGCCATCCAGTTAGCACTGCCTGTGGTTTCCAGATCGGCCTGCAGAGTATAGACATTGTTTGCGGTAATGCTGACTGGGAGGAATGCCAACCTTTCTGCTTGAAGAGCGACTTGGGAACCGACGGTCGCTGCGGTCGCGTCGTTTACTGCAATCCACGTTTGACCGGGCACGTTTGTCACGTCGGGCGCAGTGCCATTGAGGTTCCCGCTGCGAGTGAAGCTGTCCGAGTAGATTAGCCCTGCGTGGACAGTGGAGGTTCCGGCTGCCAGCAAGAGCAGGCCCGAGATGAGCCCGCAAAGAGCGTGTTTGGTTTTGTTAGTTTTGTTCGTTGATTTCATAACTTTGTTTTTTCAGTTGTTGAACTGCGGCCTCGAAGGCGGTGCTTGTTGGTTTCGATCCCCGCGCCGCCATCGCTACGGCTTGGGAAAGTGTGTGGAAAATCGCGTGGTCAGCGGCGGCTCACAGGCTCAGGTGCGCGGTCGGGTGGCTCCTCGTTACCAAGCTCCAGCTTGGTAACGCCCATGTCGGCGAAGCTCCGCTTCGTGAACGGTGAGAAACTCGGCGGCGTGCCTCTGCCAAGTGCCCTCTCGCGAAGCTGGAGCTTCGGGGACAAGGGCGTGCCCAAGCTGGAGCTTGGGCACGAGATGCAATCGCTGGTGCCAGGAACTTGAGACTGCCATGCACGCTGGTGTGGCGTGCTCCGCACAGGACCAAAGGCCCGGCGACAAGCCAGCCCAGGGCAAGCGAGCCGCGAGCGCCGCCCTGGGTAAAACGCGAAAATCGAACCCAGCCCCAACGGGGCGGAACAACGGCGGGAGATGGTCGTGCCCCGTTGGGGCTTTTCATCTTCCTGACCATTCCACCCAGGGCGGCGCTCGTCCCTCGCTTGCCTTGGGCTGGCTTGCTTCAGGCCGTTGGCCTGACTTTTGGAGCGGCTTTCAATCACACCCAGCCTCCCCACGCTCCCGGAATTTCGCCTCGCTTTTCCCCGCGCCGCTACCGCTTGAATAGACGCTCCGACGCTCCAGGCGCGCAGTGGGCGGTCAGCGCCTGCGGCGAGGCCGGACTGGCATCGGGCGAATCCGCCCACGGGGAGCGGTTGCGAAGAGGTTTCATGGAGAGGTCGGGATGGATGGAAGCAGCGACTGGCACCGAATGGCGCTGCGCGACCCAGGAGGCAATTCAACGAAGCCCGGAAGCGGCTTCACGCCCGACAAGAGGAACAGAACGGGGCGCAAAGTAGGGAGCGCCCGCCGGGTGTCACGATTTATTCCAATTTATTTTCACCCCGGCCGCCGCGAAGCCCACACCCGCACCGAACCCGAGCCCCTGCAAAAGCCTCCACGCCCGCCTCATCACCTGCGACCTGCGGCTGGCGTAGCGGTCACTTCGCCGGGGTGGATTGCGCGAGGAGAAAGGCGAGGAGGTTGTGGAAATCGGCGGGCGGGAGGAGGTCGGCGAAGGCTTCGGGCATGAGCGAGGTGTCCGCTTCGGTGCGCTGGGCGATCTCGCTTTTCTCGACGGTCAGCTCCTTGCCGGCGGCATCCACAAACACGACGAGCGCGCCCTCTTCCCGCCGAAACAAGCCGGTGACGACACTGCCATTCTTGAGCGTGACGACGCTGTAACGAAAGACGCGGTCCACGTTGCGGTTCGGATCGAGCACGTCCTCGCACAGCCGCTCGACGCCGCGGTGCCCGATGCCGTCCAGCTCCGGGCCGACGCGTCCGCCTTGGCCCGCGAGACTGTGGCAGGCGGCACATTGCGTTTGGAAAACCTTCGCGCCTTCCGCCGCGCTGGCTCCGCTCTTCGGGAAAGCCGCGGCGCGTTCCTTCGCGAGCTTTTGCAGGCGCTCGGAGTTTGCGCCGATCTTCGCGGTGAGGCTGGTGATCTGCGCGGCCAGCGCGGGCCGCACGGCGAGCAGCTTGTCCTTCAGCGCCCGCGGCGCGAGGAGCGTGGCGGGCGCGTGACCATCGGCGACCGCCTGCACGAGCGCATCCACACCCTCGCCGGTGCTGCCGAGCGCGGTGGCGAGGACGATGGCGAAGCGCTCGGGAGCCTGCCGCAGACTTTGCGTGAGCAGCTTGCGGCTCTCCGCCGAGTTCAGCTTGGCGAGCGTCTGGGCGACTTCCGCGCGGCGCTCCACGGGCAGCGCGGCGTCATTCAGAAACGTCTCCGCCTCCCGCCAATGCCCCGCGGCGTTCAGCGCGAGCAAGGCGCGCAGACCGGCGGACCGCGCGTCGGGATCACCCGCCGCCGCGAGCGCGCTGAGCGGCTTTTCGAGGTCGGTCAGTTGAAGTTTCGCCGCCAGTTCCGCGCCGGCTTTGAGCCGGGCGGGATGGGCCGGCGCCGTCGGCTCCAGGAGCCGCCGCGCGAGTCCCCCACCCCATGTCTTCATCGCCTCGCTGAGCTTCAAGCCGCGCTGCTCCATCCCCTGCCGCATCGCGTGGAAAAGGCCGAGCTGGGTGTCGGGATCGTACGTGGTGTTGGCCGTGAGCGCGGTGGCCAGCGCGGTGGCCAGCGCGTCCATGCCGGAGGCGTCGCCGTAGCGCGCGATGTGCCGCACCCAGTCCGGGTTGGGCTTTTCGCTGGAGGAAAATTTCGCGAGGCCATCCGCCAGGAACGCCGCCGCCCCGGCGGAGGGCAGCGCGAGCGCGACATCGACGATCGCGCGCGTGTCCGCGCCGGTGAGTTTCTGTTTCGCGACCCAGGCGAAACTCTCCGGCAGGAGCAACTGATCGCGCAGCGCCTTGCGGGCTTGATAAACGAGATGCGTGTCGGCTGCCGGAGCGCGCTGCCGCAGCGCGAGCAGCGGGAGGATATGCTCCGGCGCGGGATGCCGCGCCAAGCCATCGGCGGCGGCGCGCGCCACGAAGCCATCTGCGTCTTGCAACGCGGCCAGCACCAGAGCCAGTTCCGCGGGTTTCCAACTCGCGCGCTCGACGAGAATCTTTGCGGCGTGGGCGCGCAGGAGGCGGTCCGGGTCTTTCGCCGCCGCGGCGAGTTCCGCGTCGGTGAGCACGCCGAGCCGCTCCAGCAGCCACAGCGCGCCCGCTCGCAAGTGCAGGTCCGCCTTCGCGCCCGGCACAGCTTGGCGCACCGCGCCGATCACCTCGTCGCCGCCTTGATCCGCGAGGAAATTCAACACCGCCAGCCGCTGCGCGAGACTCGGATCGCCGAGTTGCGCGACTTTCTCCGCCAGACTCAGCTTCGTAAAATCCGGACGCGTCCGCAGCACCGGCTTCCCGTCCGCGCCGAGCCGCACCACGCGCCAGATGCGCCCGCTTTTGCGATCCCGGCCCGGATGATTCAGCGGCACCTCCACATGCGCGATGATGCGGTTGTAAAAGTCCGCGATGTAGAGCGCGCCGTCCGGCCCGAACTGCACATCCACCGGGCGGAACCACGGATCGCGCGACTGCACGAGGTCCGGCATTTCCTTCGCCAGCTTCGTCGAGCCGTGCTCCTCGATGCGGTCGCGGTTCACGCGGCTCGTGACCACATTTCCGAGCAGGAAATTTCCCTGAAACTCCGCCGGCCAGAGCGGCTCCTCGCAGGTGATCAGCCCGGAGATCGCGGTCGAGCCGTGATTGTGCGTGAGCATTTGCGGCGCGTAGCCGAGCCCGTCGTGCGGCTTGCCGAAGACCGGATAGAAGCCGCCGTAGATGTTTTGGTAGATCGGCATCGAGTGGCAGTCCGAGGTGAAAAGATTGCCCAGCGGATCGAAGCACAGCCCGAAGACATTCGCCTGCCCGTCGCCATACTTCTGGATGCTCCGCCCGTCGGGTAGAAAGCGAAACGTCCCGCCACTCATCCGAAACTCCCGGCCATCGCCGCCTTTCACCGCGGTCTTATTCGCCACGCCCTGCCCGCCATACATCCAGCCATCGAAGCCGCGGCGGAAATTGTTCGCCATGTTGTGCGTGTCGTTCGTCGCGAACGGCCCCAGCACCACGTCGCGCTGGTCCGCCCGGCCATCGCCATCCGTGTCCTGCAGCCGCACGATATTCGGAATCGTGAAGACGACCGCTCCATTCTTGTACGGCGCGACCGCATCCGGCATGGAGAGGCCGTCGGCGAAAACCGCGTTCTTTCCGGCGCGCCCGTCGGGCTGGAAATCGGAGAGGATGCGCACCAGATCACGCGGCGTTTTGTCGGCGGCGGTCTCGATCGGATAGGCATTCGTCTCGGCCACCCACAGCCGCCCCGCCGCGTCGAAACTCATCGAGATCGGCTTGCCGATTTCCGGCTCCGCCGCCACCAACTGGATCGCGAAACCCTCGGGCACGACAAACGATTTCAACTCCTCCGCCGGGCTCAGCCACGGCGTCGAGCGCACCATTTCATCGAAGACATTCGCCGCATGAACGGCACGAGCGGCGGTCAGAAGGACGAGAAAAAAGACGGGGAGCGGTTTCATGCGCGGAAAGCTCCGGTTATCCGCGCAGCGCCCCCAGATGACAAGTGCCAGCGCCATCCCCCTTCCGGGATTGTGCTTCGCGCACAAAACAAAACCGCCGCACTTTGCGGTGCGGCGGTTGGTTTGGGAATTGCGGGTGTTAATCCCGGGTTACGGCTGCGGGGCGTTGTCGCCGGGGCGGTATTCCGGGTAGGCCGGGCGGGGCGCTTGGGGCTCGCTGCTGGCTTCGTCGGCGCGGGGCGCGGGGCGGTCGTCGCGGCGCGGGCCACGGTCCTCGCGGCGGGGGCCGCGGTCGTCACGGCGCGGGCCGCGATCTCCACGATCTCCGCGGTCGCCGCCGCCACGGTATTCGCGGCGTTCGCCGTCGCCGTCGCCACGCTCCATGCTGGCGGCGGGCGCGCTGCCCATGCTTTCGCCACGCTCCTGCATGGCGGCGCGACGGCTGAGTTTGACGCGGCCTTTTTCATCCACGCCGATGCACTTGACCCAGATGAGGTCGCCCACTTTGAGGATGTCCTCGACGCGGTTCACGCGGAAGTCGGCGAGTTCGCTGATGTGGACCATGCCGTCCTTGCCGGGCAGCACTTCGACGAAGCAGCCGAACTCTTTGATCGTGACGATGCGGCCCTGATAGACGCTGCCGATCTCGATGTCCTTGGTCATGCCTTCGATGATCTGCTTGGCGCGTGAGAGCGCGTCGGCGCTGGACGAGTAGATGTGGATGCTGCCGTCGTCCTCGATGTTAATCTCGGCGCCGGTCTCGGCGACGATGCCTTTGATGGTCTTGCCGCCGGGGCCGATGATGAGGCCGATTTTGTCCACGGGGATGCGGATGGTTTCGATGCGCGGGGCATACTGGCTCATCTCGGCGCGCGGGGCGGCGAGCGCCTGGTTCATCACGTCGAGGACGCGCATGCGGGCGTCGCGGGTGCGATAGACGGCTTCCTCCATGAGCTTCAGCGAGATGCCGGGGAGCTTGAGGTCGAGCTGGAAGCCGGTGACGCCGGTGTCGGTGCCGCAGAGTTTGAAGTCCATGTCGCCGAAGTGATCTTCGCTGCCGATGATGTCGGTGAGCATGGTGTAGCGCGCGAGCTGGCCGTCGGCGCTGAACTCGGTGACGAGGCCGCAGGAAATGCCGGCGACGGATTTTTTCAACGGCACGCCGGCATCGAGCAGCGCGAGGACGCCGGAGCAGACGGACGCCATCGAGGTGGAGCCGTTGGACTCCATAACTTCGGAGGAAACGCGGACGGCGTATGGGAAGTCCTGCACGCTCGGGAGGACGGGCGCGACCGAGCGCTCGGCGAGAGCGCCGTGGCCGATCTCGCGGCGTCCGGGCGAACCGGTGCGGCCGGTTTCACCGACGGAGAACGGCGGGAAGTTGTAATGCAGGATGAAGCGCTTGGATTTCTCGCCGCCGGTGTAGCCGTCGAGTTCCTGGGCCTCGTCGGCGGGCGCGAGCGTGACCAGGGCGACGGCCTGGGTTTCACCACGCTGGAAGAGCGCGGATCCGTGCGAGCGCGGGAGCAGGCCGACTTCGGCGCTGAGGTCGCGGATCTGGTCGGCGCTGCGTCCGTCGCAGCGGGAGCCCTTGTCGAGAATGGAGACGCGGAACGCCTTTTTCTGGAGGTAGTCGAAGGCCTGGCTGACTTCGAACTTCGAGGCTTCCGGGAACTTCGCGGTGATCGCGGCGGTGACTTCTTCCTTGAGCGCGGCGATGGCTTTCTGCCGGACGACTTTGCTCTTGTTGTAGATCGCGGCCTCGATGCGGTCGCCGGCGACGGCATAGGCGACTTCCATGAGTTCGTCCTTCACGGTGAAGAGCGTGACCTGGCGCTTGGCCTTGCCCACGCGGGCGGCGAGGTCGATCTGCGCGGCGATGAGCTTGGCGGCTTCGCTGTGGGCGAAATGGAGCGCTTTCACGAACTCCTCCTCGGGGAGTTGGTCGGCGGCGCCTTCGATCATGATGACGTCGTCCTTGGTGCCGACATAGACGAGGTCGAGGTCGCTCCGGCCCATTTCCTCGTGGGTCGGGTTGGCGACGAACTGGCCATCGACGCGACCGACGCGCACGGCGGCGACGGGGCCCGCGAACGGGATGTCGCTGACCATCAGAGCGGCGCTCGCGCCGTTGATGAAGAGCATGTCGGGATCATTCA
>CAYQBV010000231.1:0-7168 GCA_964415705.1 uncultured Chthoniobacter sp.
TGGAGCTTGGCGTCCATGATGGCGCGGGAGTTTTGCGCGGCAGCCACGAGGTCGATCTGGTACTGCTCCACGACCCAGCCGCTGAGGTAGCCGGGGTCGTAGGGCTTGAGGTCGGTGGTGGTGGGAAAGGGCTCGATTTTGCGCAGCAATTCCGCGGGCACACCGCGCGACGCGGGCACGAGTTCATCGTCGAAAAAGTGGTCAAATTCGCCGCTGCTGTACTCCCAGCGGGTGCGCTGGACCTGGCGGGTTTGTGAGCGGCCATTCGAGTCGGTGGAGCTCTCCGTTTCGTAATAGTGGTAGCCGCTTTCCGCCTCCCACTGGGCGTGAACCTGCGCGTCGAAAGTCCAGTAGGGGAGATAGACGCCGTGCAAGGTGTCGGTGAGTGCGCGGGCCTTGAGGGCGTTCGGCGCGAACCACCGGTTGCCGTACCAGAGGCGGACTTTGTCGCGCACGTCGGTGTTGGAAAGGCGGAACTCCAGCACGCTCTCCGGCCGGATCGGCGCTTTGATTTCCTCGAACGGAATGAGCGACGACGAGCCGCAAAAATCGCACCGCTGCGCGACGCGCGTGGGGTCGAAAACGGTGATCGCCTGGCAGCTCTGGCACTTCACGGATTTCTTCTCCGCCACCCAGCCGCGCAGCTCGTCGGGGATGCTGCGCAGGGCAGTCACGAGGTCGTGCTCGGGGACCGCGCCCTCGCCTTCCTTCGGCGGTTCCATCGGCGCGATCGTGCCGCAGAAGGGGCAAACCAGCGCCTTCTTTGCCGGGTTCCATTGCGCTTCGCCACCGCACGCGGGGCAGGCAAATTTCGACTTGGCGGTGATCTCGGACATGGCGGGGCGAGGGTCGCGCGGAAACTGCCGGAGCCCGTTACGGCGCAGGCTCGGCGGGCGCGGCGGGAGCCGGATTCGCGGGTGCAGGCGCCGCGGGCGGCGCTTGCACTGGCTCAGGCGTGGCCGGGAGCGGGGTCGTTTTCTCCACCGCCGGTTTGCGCGGCGGTGGTTTCAGCGGCTCGACTCCGCGCGAAGCGAAGTAGCCGATGAAGCAAACGATGAACAACCCGATGATCCCGAGGACGAGGAGGACTTCGAGGAAGGTGAATGCTCTCCGGCGCGGTGCGCGGAAGCGGCTGGTGGGTGTATTTTGCGAGAACATGAAATAGGGTGCGCGCCCGGTTGGGACGCGCGTGTGCTGACCGTGCGCTAGCTCTTCAAAAACTCATCCAGCGCCGGGCGCGTGATGCGCCACGTCGAGCCGATCTTCTTTCCTTTGAGATCGCCGGCTTCGAGCGTCGCCAGCACGTCCGCCTCGCTCACGCCGAGCGCCTTCGCGGCGTCCGCGGTGCTGAGGAGTTCCGGGATCGCTGCCGCCGCTGCGCTGGGCAGCGGAGGCGGTGCCGCGGGCGGCGTGCTTTGCGCACCGATGCCGCCGCTTTGCTGCATCATCTGCTGCGCCATCGCCATGCCCACGGCCATTTCCGTGGCCATGCCGCCGGCTCCCCCGCCCTGCCCGCTGCCCATGCCCTGAGCCATTTGGAATTTCACGTAGTCGTTGAGATTACCGACCGCCGCCATGGACGAGCGCTTGTCGATCGCCGCCTCGACCTCCGGCGGCAGGCTCACGTTTTCCACCACGAAAGTCGCAAACTCGATGCCGTATTTCGCCGTGGTCACCGGATTGATCAGCGGGAGCAGCGCGCCGCCGAGTTCGCTATACTGCGTGGCCACGTCGAGCACCGGGATTTTCGCCTGCGCCAGCGCTTCGCTGAAAAGCGACACGATCCGCGAGCGCATGGTGTCGGCAAATTCATCGAGCCGGAAATGGTGGTCGCTGCCCGCGACCTCTTTCAAAAAGAGCTTCGGGTCGGTGATGCGGAAATCATACGTGCCGAAGGCCCGCGCGCGAACGATGCCGAAGTCGTTGTCGCGCATCATCACCGGGTTCGAGGTGCCCCATTTGTTGCCGGTGAAAAGCCGCGTCGTGACGTAATACACGTCGGCTTTGAACGGCGTGTTGAAGCCGTATTTCCAACCCTTGATCGTCGCGAGCACCGGGATGTTGTCCGTGGTCAGCGTGTGCTTGCCCGGCCCGAAGGTGTCGCCAAACTGGCCCAGATACACGAACTGCGCGACCTGCGACTCGCGCACGATGAGCTGCGCGCCGTTCTTGATTTCCTTGTCCTCGTCCGGCCAGCGGTAGCTGAGCGTGTCGCGCGAATCGTCGGTCCAGTCGATGATCTCGATGAGTTCGCCTTTAATGAAGTCCATGAGTCCCATAGTGATTGCGGTGTTCCTTGCGGTGTTGGTTGTGGGTTGTAAGTTGCGGACGAAACCGTAGCGGGGCCGCGCGCGGGGTCAAAAGAATTGGCGGGCGCGGCGACGCGGCTAACGCGCGAGGTCGAAGCGCACCGGCACCTCCACCCGTGCCGCCACGGGGATGCCGGCCGTGCGCGCGGGCTCGAAAGTCCAGCGCCGCACCGCGGCCAGCGCGGCGGCGTCGAGCGCGGCGACGCCCGAGCTTTGCTTCACGGAAACGCTCGTCGGCCGCCCCCCAGCGCTGACGGCGACATCGAGCAGCACGCGGCCCTGCTGCCGGAGGCGTCGCGCCTCGGCGGGATAATCGGGGCGCGGATTCGAGCGGTAGCGCGGCATGGCGTTGCCCAGGCCGGTGTTGGCGGAAACGGTCGGGTTGCCAGCGCCGCTGATTGCTGCGCCGCGCGACCCAGGCGAGGCGGGCTTCGGGACCGTCGGCGCGGGCGGGAGCAGTGCAAAAGGACGCGGCGCGGTCGGGCGGGTCACGCTGGGGCGCGGCTCCGGCGCGGGCTCCGGCGGGACTTCCGCGGGCGGCTCGATTGCCGGCTCCGCTGCGGGCGGCAGCGCCACTTCCGCGGCAGGTGCAGCCGGAGCCGCCGGGGCCGCCTCCACCAAACTCACCTCCACCTCGCTATCCGCGACCGGCAGCGGACGCGCTCCATTTCCCGAGCGCAGGCCAAAGAGCAGGAGCGCATGGCAGCCGAGCGCCACCACTCCGCTGATCAGCGCCTCGCGGTTCACGGCGTCCCCGCTTTCGGCTGCGTCTCGATGGCGATCTTCGTGATGCCCAGCCGCCGCACCTGATCGAGCACCGCGATCGCCCGGCCAAACTCCGCCTTGGTGTCGCCATTGATGAACACCTTCGGATCGGGCCGCTCCGCAAGCAGCCCGCGCAGCGCCGCATCGAGCTGCTCCGGCGTCACCGCTTCCTTGTTAAAAAACACGCCACCCGTCTCCGTGATCGTGATTGCCGCGAAGTCCGCGCGATCCTGCGGCGAGCCGCTCGCGGCCGCGGGCAGATTCACGGGGAGCGCGCGACTTTTCACCATCGAGAGTGAGACCATCACGAAGGTCGCGAGCAGAAAAAAGATGATGTCGATCAGCGGAATGATCTCGATGCGCGCGCGGCGCCGGCTGCGGGGCGAAGGGATCGGGGTCATGGCATCAGGCGCGCGGCGCGGAATCCGGCTGTTTGGCGGATTTCAGGAGCAGCAGTTCCAGATGGGCTGCGGAGTTTTCCAGCTCCAGCCGCGCACTTTCGAGCTGACTGTTCAGGTAGTTGAAAGGCAGCAGCGAGACCATGGCGATGAGCAGCCCAAAGGCCGTGGCGATGAGCGCCTCGGCGATGCCGCCCGTGATCGCCGTGGGCGCGCTCAGCTCACTCGCGCCGAGCAGATCAAAGGCATGAATCATCCCCACCACCGTACCGAAGAGTCCAAGCAACGGTGCGAGCGTAATGATCGTATCGAGCGTGGAGATGCCGCGGTTGAAGCGCTGCAACTCCACCCCGGCCGCCTGGAGCAGCGCATTGGCAAACGACACGTCGCGGTGCTCCAGCGCGTAGGTCAGCACGCGCGCCACGTAATCTTCCGAGTCCCCGCCGACCTTCTGCGCCCCCGCCAGATCGCCGCGCTCCACCGCCGCGAAAATCTCGCCGACCGCATCCGGCTGGCGGCGCACTTTTTCGCACAGCGTAAACCACAGCCGCTCCAGCACCACGGTCAGCGCCACCAGCGAAACAGCGAGCAGCGGCCACATCACGGGACCGCCTTTGAGAAAAATTTGAATCATGGATTTGGGAAAACTGGACGAGGCCGAAGGCTGCCACACCGCCGGCCCGGAGCGCGACTTTCAACTCTGCGCCGCCGACGCTCAACTATTTCGCGAGATCACCACTCCGCCCACTGCACGGCCTGCTCATCGGTCGTAAAGCGGATGAAGCCGCGACCGCCGGGTCGGCCATTGCCCGAGGCGCGGAGGCCGCCGAAGGGCAGCGTGGATGGGGAAAATGTGGTGGGCAGGTTGGCATAGAGGTTGCCGACTTCAAGGCGTTCGGCGAGGGCGCGGAAGGTGGCCTTGGAGCGGGTGAAGACGGACGCGGTGAGGCCGAAGGACGTGGCGCTTTGCAGGCGCACGGCGTGGTCGAGGTCGTCGGCGATGAAGAGGCTGACGAGCGGAACGAAGCACTCCTCATCAGCCGCGCCGTCGGCCTCGCGGAGGACGACAGCGGGGCAGACATAGTGACCGCGCTGGCCTGCGACCTCGGGGACGACCGCGCCGCGCAGCAGCCACTCTCCGGGCGTCTCGGCGAGCAGACGCGCGAAGCGGGCGGCGGCGGCAGCGCTGATCACCGGGCCGAGCTTCGTCGTCGCGAGCAGTGGGTCGGCGGGTTGGAAGGCGGTGAGCGCGGCGAGGAAGCGGTGCTGGAATTCCGCGGCGACCGGGCGCTCGACGATGACGCGGCTGGTGGCGTTGCAGCGCTGGCCGGCGGTGAGGCACGCGCCTTCCGCGGCGGCGGTCGCGGCTTTGTCGAGATCGGCATCCGCGCAGACGAAGAGCGCATTGCTGCCGCCGAGTTCGAGCGCGAGGTCCTTGGAAAAATCGTGCGCCAGATTCTTCGCGAGGATTTGCCCGACCGCGACGGAACCGGTGAAGCAGACCGACCGCACCCGCGGATCGAGGCAGAGCTGCTCGCCTTCCGCTCCCCCACCCTGCACGACTTGGAAAACGCCGGGCGGAAACGCGGGCGACATCAGCTCGCCATAACGCGCGGCGACGCCCGCCGCGAGCGGCGAGGGCTTGAAGAGCACCGGGTTGCCCGCGAGCAGGTGCGCCACGTTTGCGCCGTGCCCGAGGTGCAGCGGGAAATTGAACGGCCCAACGACCGCCGCCGGCCCGCGCGACCGCCGCCGAATCAAAGCGGGATGCGGTCCGCCGAGATCCGTCTCCTCCGCCAGCCAGCGCTCCGCATCGGCGATCGTCAGGTCGATCTTCGCCACCACCGCGCCGACTTCGCCGAGCGCTTCGGTGATGGGCTTGCCGGTTTCCAGCGCGATCCCGCGCGCGAGCTCCTCCTTCGCCGCTGCGAGCGCCTGCTGAACCACGCGCAGCCGCGCGATCCGCTCCGGCAAAGGCGTGCGCGCCCACCCGCCCGCTGCCGCGACGGCCGCATCCACCGCCGCGGCGACATCGGTGGGCGCGACCTCCGGCAGGATGACCGACAAATCGCCGGGACTGCGCCGTGGCTCACTCGCCATAAATTTCGCGCCAAGCGCGGAAGGTATTCAGATGCACGCGGACGACTTTACTCACGTCGTTCGTGTAGCCGCCGGCGAGCACCCAAGCCACGGGAATCGCGTGCGCTTTCGCAAACTCAAAGACCCGCCGGTCCCGCGCCAGCAGGTCGTCGTGATCGAGCGCGAGCGGGGAGTACGGGTCTTCGAAATACGGATCGGCCCCCGCTTGGTAGAGCAGCAGGTCGGGGCGGCGCGCGGCGATGAGCGGAAGCGCGTCGTCCATGCTGCGCAGCAACGTCGCGCGATCGCAGCCGGCGGGGAGCGCGAAGGAGCGGTGATTCGCGCCGTCCTCGTGGTGGCGCGCAGTCACGTCGCGGAAACATTCGTTGTTCCAGTAGTCGTTGCCGTAAAGCGACAGCGCGAAAACGTGCGGGCGCGCGGCGGCGAGCTGCGCGGTGCCGTTGCCGTAATGGAGGTCCATGTCGAGCACCGCAGCGGTGCGAATCTCGCCCGACGCGACCAGCGCATCGAGCGCAACGATCAGCCCGTTGAAGGTGCAGAAACCTTCGCCGTGATCCGCGCACGCGTGATGAAACCCGCTGACCACCGCCGCCGACACACCATCGCGCAAAGCCTGCCGCGCCGCCGCCAGACAGCCGCCACCCGTCAGGCACACCGACGGATACAACTCCGGCGACCACGGAAACTTCTGCGACTCCGCCAGCGCCCGCGGCTCGCCGGTCCGAATCGCCGTGAGATATTCCGCCGTATGCACGCGGCGCAAGTCCGCCTCCGTCACCGGCGCGGGCGCGGCGAGCCGCACGTCCGGAAACTCGCGCAGCCCTTCCGCCACGAGCGCGAATTTACGAATCGGCATGACGTGCGGCCCGAGCGGCGCGGCGTAGCCGGGATGGTAGAAGGCGGTCAGCATTGCGTCGGCAGGAGCAGCGCGATGACGGCATCGTCCGGCGGCAGTCGGTCGAGCGCGAGCAGCGGATGCGCGAGGTCGGCGGCGCGAAACGGCGGCGCGAAAATGGCGTAGAGCGCGCGCACCAGTCCGCGCACTTCCCGCCCCGAAATGGTCTCCTCCCCTTCCCTCCCGACGCGCCGCACCACGAGCTGAAACGCGAGCGGCCGCGCGCCGCCGGTGGCGTCGATCTCCTCGAACGCACGGAAATCCGGCTGGAAATACCTCACCACGGCCGGGTCGATCTTCCGAAAGCCACCGCGCTCGTAAGCCCGCAAGCGGATCTCGCGCGCCGCGTCATCCGCCGTTTCGTATTCCATCTCCGCGATCAGCGTCACGGGCGCATCGTCCGCCGCGCCGTTCGTCGCGAGACACTCCCGCGCCGTTTGAATCGGCCACGCCCGCAACCACCCTGCCAGCCCCGTGCGCCGGGCGTTCGGCGCAATGAGATTGTGCGAGAGATGCACCACCACGCCTCCGCCGGCGACGATCGCCGTGTGATCCCGCACCGCGACAAACTCCCCGGCGCGGCGCACGAGGATCATTTCGGAAAGAATCCGCGGCGCGAGCCGGAAGCGCTGATCGAGCGTCTCGCGCAATTCCATCTCGTCCTTTGCGCCAAACTCCGCCCACAGCGCGGCGTAGCCGAT
>CAYQBV010000232.1:0-7150 GCA_964415705.1 uncultured Chthoniobacter sp.
GGTTGTGGAATGTGGCGACGGGAGCGCCGGTGCCGGGCGATCTGGGGACCAAGGCCGAGAGCGAAGTGTGGGTTTGGAGCGCCGACTCCCGGCGCGTGCTGGTCGGCTTCAAAGCGGGTGGATCGCGCGTTTTTGCCGCGGACACGGGCGCCGCGCTTTCGCCAGTCTTCGATGTTCCGCTGCGCGACAAGACGCGGGCGGCTTTCTCTCCCGATGGGCAGCGGGTGGTCCTGCTGGATACGGCGGCGGCGGTTGTGCGCGAGGTGGAAAGTGGAGAGCGGCTGGCCAGGATTCCGCTCGCTCTGCCGGAGGTTGACGACGAGCCGCCGTCCACCCCGGCGCTGCGCTTCACCGCGGTTGGCGCGCAGTGTTTGCTCATGGATCGCGCCGGCTGGGTGGCGCGCTACGATGCCCGGACCTGGAAACCCGCCGGGCCCAAGCTCCGCCATCCGGCGGCACCGCAGGCCTACAACTATGGTTTCGCGCTGAGCGCGGACGGACGATGGGTGACGACTTTCGACGGCCCCGGCGAGAACGGGCCAAAGCGGCATCTGCAAATCTGGGATGCGAAAGGCCAGGCGCTCGGTAAGCCGCTCACTGCGGTCAACGGGATGGAGGGGCGCTTTCTCGGGGCCACGGATCGGCTGCTCATTCGGCCCGGTCGCGGGGAGGGGCGCGTGCGCGCATTGCCAGGGCTCAAGGGCTACGCGATCCGCCAGCACGACGAGATCGAAGGGCCGTCGGTGGCGGCTTCGCGGGATGGGAAATGGCTGCTCTCGTGGGGCTCGGACCGGAGTCTGTTTCTGCTCGATGCGGCGACGGGCGCGATGCAGGGGAGTCACTCTTCCGGGGTGGCAATCGCCCAGGTGCTCACGGACGCATCGGGCGGCTACGTGCTTTTCGACAACACGGCGTTTCTCCAGCAAAACCACCACGATTTCTACGTGGTGAAGATGGACTTCGCAGACCTGACGATTACTCATTCGCGCCGCTTCACCGAAGCTGTGCAGCGCATGGACCTGGCGCCCGATGGCGGCCGACTGCTCATCCAACTGGGGCCGAGCGAGCGCGAGCGGCTGATTTTCCTCAACGCCCAAGACCTCGTCCCGTTTCCCTGAAACCGCGCGAGGATGCCGGGCGTGCTGGACCGGCAGCGCGGGGCACCGTTGCCCTTCCGCTGCCACCCACTCCCGCATTGAATCCCGCCCGGCCCCGCGCTATCGCCTCTCCCCGCCATGATCCAAAACGTCCTCATCCTCGGCGCGGGCAGCGCCGGGTTGCTCGCGGCCATCGCCATCAAGCGCAAGCTGCCGGCGCTGACGGTAACGGTCGTGCGGAGCAGCGACATCGGCGTGATCGGCGTGGGCGAGGGGACCACGCCGGCGCTGCCGAAGCATCTCTTCGGCTACCTCGGGTTGAATCAGGCGCGCTTTTACCGGCAGGCCGAGCCGACGTGGAAGCTGGGCATCCGCTTCCTCTGGGGTCCGCGCCCGCATTTCGACTACACCTTTGAGCATCAGCTCGACGGGAAATGGAACAATCTCCCGCGGCCCAACGGCTTTTACACCGACGAGGATTTCCGCGGTGTGAGCATCGGCAGCGCGCTCATGGAGGCGGGGAAAGTGTTCACCCGCAGTCCGCAGGCGGGCGGCGGGCCGCAGATGGACGTGCCCTATGGTTTCCACATCGAGAATCTGAAGCTCGTGGCCACGCTGGAGGCGCTCGCGCAGGAACTCGGCGTCGCTTTCGTGGAGGGCAAGGTGAGCGGCGCGGAGCGCGGCCCGGCGGGGCTCGCGGCAGTGCTGCTCGACGATGGCCGGCGGCTGGCGGCGGACCTGTTTGTGGACAGCAGCGGCTTCCGCAGCGAGCTGCTCGGGCGCGCGCTGGAGGAGCCGTTTGCCGATTACGGGGGCGCGCTGTTTTGCGCCCGCGCGGTGATCGGCGGCTGGGAGCGGACGACCGAGCCGATCCTGCCCTACACCATCGCCGAGACCATGGACGCCGGGTGGGCGTGGCAGATCGAGCACGAGCACCACATCAATCGCGGCTACGTCTATTGCTCGCAGGCCCTTTCCGACGAGGCCGCGTGCGCGGAGTTTCTGCGCAAGAACCCGCAAGCCCCGCAGAGCCCGCGCGTGGTGCGGTTCCGCTCCGGGCGCTACCGGCGCGTCTGGGTGGAAAACGTGGTCGCCATCGGCAATGCCGCGGGGTTCGTGGAGCCGCTGGAGGCCACCGCGCTGATGATGGTCACGCAGCAGTGCGAAACGCTCATCGGCCTGCTCGCCCAAGTCGCCCTGCGGCCCACGCCGTCCCTGCGCGATCTCTACAACCGGCTGACCGGCGAGGCCTTCGACGTGATCCGCGATTTTCTCGCGCTCCACTACCGGCTGAATACCCGGCTGGACAACGATTTCTGGCGGCACTGCCGCGCCGACACCGACCTCGGCGCGCTCGGCCCGCTACTCGATTTCTACCAGGAAAATGGCCCCAGCCTCGCCGCGCGTCCGCTGGTCCCGAAGGACGGCAACACCAACGGCCTCGCCGGCTACCTCGTCATGCTCGCCGGCAACCGGACCCCGCACGAGACCCGCTACGAACCAGCCCCTGCCGAGCGCGCCGCTTGGCAGCAAATACTCGCCGGCTTCCAGACCCGGCCGCCCAAGGCCTGACCGTCGCCCAGACCCTCGCGATGATCCGCTCGCCGCAGTGGCAGTGGGGCGGGTGAGGTGAAAGGTGAAAGGTGAATGGTGAATGGTGAATGGTGGGGGGCGGCGCGGAGCGCAAAAAAAATGCCGTCATCCTGAGCGGAGCGGAGGCTTTGCGGAGCGGAGTCGAAGGACCTCTAACTTTTCGTGGGCGGAGGTGGTGGGAGGGGAAATGCCGAAGGACGAAGGGCGAAGGGAAGGTTGAAAGCCAAAAAGAAAGGGAGCGGTCCGCAGGCTTCCGCGTGGCGGCACGGTTTCCGGCGATTCCGCCGGAAACCGCACGGGAGGGCGCGAGATCTCCCCTTGCCGCTCCGCAGACGGACGTCATTCGCTATTCGCCATTCCCCACCCCCGCCGTTTCCCCATCCACATACTCCGGGATGATCACACAGTGCCCGGTGGTCCTCGCGGTGCGGGCCTGGAGCGCCTTGATCATCAGGCGGGCGGCATTGCGGCCCAGCAGTTCCGCGTTCATCGCGTAGCGGGCCACGCTCGGGATGCACTCCGCCAGCAGTCGCGCGTTCAGCCGGGAAATCACGGCGGCCGCCTTGGGCACGGGAAAACCCCGGCGCGTCAGGTGGCCGATCGTCGCCTGCACATGGTTCGGCACCGCCACGAGAAACGCCGTCGGGAGCGGATGGCTTTTCAGCAGCGCGTCGAGCTGGTGGCAGAGACCGGGCACGGTGTCGTCGTAGAGCGCGACCTCCCCGTGGACCCCGGCGGCGGCGGCGGCGGCGCAAAATGCCGCGCCATTCGCCACATCACCCGCCGTGGCCTTTTCCACCGAGAGAAAGACCATCCGCCGATGCCCGCGCTTCGCGAAAACACCCGCGGCATGCCGGCTCGCCGCCGACAGGTCAAACTCGACGTGCGACAGCGCGACTTCCGGAAAGATGCTGCCGAGGACCACCGTGGGGATGTTCGCATGGGCGAACCATTGCTGGACCACGCGCGACGTGCGGTAAAGCACCCAGCCGGCGGTATTCGGCCGGGCGGTGAGCCGGCGCAGGGCTGCACCGGGGTGGCGCAGCGTCCAGAGACCGGGACGATAGACAAACTCGTAGTGCAGCCCCGCGCGGCCCAGCGTCTCGGCCATCGTTTGAAAAACGATCTGGGTATCTCCGCCGATGATCGAGCGGGGCTGCGGGCTGAGAACCCGCACCAGATTCCCCTTCAGCGCTTTCAGATCCGGTTTCTTCCGGAGCGCTTGCAGATTGGCCACATGCCGTCCACCCCGCCCGCCCGGCTGCAGCAGTCCCTCTTGAAAAAGCATGGTCAGAGCCGCGCGCAGCGTCCCGCGGGAGACGCCCAGCTCGCGGCCCAATTCGGCTTCCGCCGGCAGCGCTCCCGGCCAGCGCCCATCAGCCAAACCCTGTCGGAGACATTCCGCCGTTTGCCCGACGAGGGAAACCCGGACGGGCCGGGGCTGAAGGGGAGCGCGCGACGCTTTCATGACGATTTTTTTGGGGGTGAACCGCCATCCTTTTCAGCCGAAACCGGCTCGTTCCGCAAGTCCCTTTCTGCCCACCCGACGCAGCCGGGTGTGATTAAGCTAGGGAACTGCTGAATGAATCGAGAAGGGCCCGCGAAAGACGCGCAAGAGCGCGAAAAACAAAACGAATTTCAGAGGAGCGGGATCAATTTCGCGACCTTTCGCGTTTTTCGAGGGCTTTAATCAGCGGTTCCCCAAGCTGAATTCGCGTCATCTCCTCCGCTCAGGGCCTTGAGCCGCCTTCGCGGTCCGGGCACTTGGAAACTTAGATGCAAATAAATTCAAACGGGCGGCAACCGCGTGGCTTCGCTGCAATCCACTCCGAAACCGCCACCGAGATGTCTAAACAATAAACTTCGAGAATCCGTGAAATTTCCGTTGCTGCGGCTCATCCTTTATGCGATTTATTTATGCAAGTTGTCACCCAATTATTCCTTTTCCCACCCCGTTTTTCCCCTTGAAACCTTTATGAAGCCTACCACCTCGTTCCCCTCGCAAACCACTCAAAACACCCAAACCAACGCTATGAAAGTCACCCGCAAAACCAAATCCGCCCCCGCTGCCATTCGCAAATCCGCCCGCATCCTTTCCGGTTCCGTCGCCGCCCTGCTCACCGTCGCGGCCGTCGGCACTTCCGCCCGCGCGGCGACGCTCACTTGGGACTTCAACGTCGTGCCCGGCGACTGGACGGCTGTCCAAGGCGCGGTCATGGCGTACAATGGCGGTGGCCAGACCGGCATCTCGGCGGCCTTCAGTCCCGGCAACCTCAATTTTGCCCACGACAACCAGCATGTGGCCGTGGATTTCCGCTCGCCAACTTTTGAATTGGACGGCTCCGGGGATCTGACTTTCCAGATTCATGGAGGAGGAAATAATCAGGGCTTGTTGAACATCACCAATGTTTCCCAAATTCCGGTCGGTAATTCGAGTGGTGGTGGTCAGCGGGGCGTGGCTCTCGTCGATGTGCTTACCGGGGCTATTGTCCTGAGTGGCAACCGACCCGGTGAAGGTGGCGACTGGAATACGGTGACATTTAACCAGGCGGCGTTGTCCACTTATGCCAACAACGGGCGGGCTTATACCATTGATTACATCGACTATTACGACGGTGGCTGGGGTTGGAACGCCATGGACAACCTGAGCGTCCCCGGCTTCCTCTCCAGCGGCGCGCCGACCCAGATCTGGGCGAACGGAGCGGACGGCGACTGGAGCACCGGGATCTGGAATCCGGTCAATCCGACCACACCGGACAACACGACCAAGACCCAGGTGGACACGGCCTACACCGTGACCGTGGATGGCGCGCGCACGACCCAGCAGTTCACGGCCCTCAATCAAGGCAAGTTGCTCATCAGCGGCGGCAATTCCCTGACCGTCAACGGTGCGATTTCCGTGGCGCAGGTATCCTCGGGTTCCGGCGTGACCATGGCCGCCAATTCGACCCTCTCCGCGGCGAGCGGTTCCATTCATTCCATGAGCGTCGGCGGCAACGCCACGATCAACGTCACCGGGGCTGGTCAAACCTTGACCGTGCCCACCTACACCGTCACGGCTCCGTCAGCTTTGACCAAGGGCGGTGCGGGCGCGCTCACTCTCACCGGCAGTGGCGGCACCACTCCTCTCGGGACCACCACAGCCATCAATCTGAACGGCGGCACGCTGACTTTCAGCAGAGCCGGCTTTACTCAGGCGCTCATTCCAACCATTGCCGGCGTGAATACGTGGTTCGCTGCCCAGTCTCTGGGTTTGGGCAATGGGGCTGCGGTTGCCACATGGAATGATCTTTCTGGTGGCGGGCATAATGCTGCGCAGGGAACTGCAAGCAATCAACCGACCTTCAGCGCAGCCACGGGGCCGAACGGCCTGCCGGTGGTGCAATTTCGCAACAACGATGACTTCATGCCGGCCACTGGCAATTTGTTTGCTAAAGAGCACTGGGCGGTGTTCCGCTCGGAGACAGCCAACTGGTCGAATTATTACACCGTCTATGGCAATGCCCAGGGCGACCAGCGTGAATCCAGCTATCTCTTCGAGAATAACAGCCAAGGCGGCTTCCACGGCAACCAGAATCCCCAGGATGTCTGGAAGAATGGAACCCTGAACAATTTCAACCTGGGTCCGAATATTGATCAATACATGATCATGCGACTGGACGTGAACGGCAACAACACCAACCCGCATCAGTATGGACTGAACATGCAGGGTGGCTTTCGCGGCAACTTCGATCTCGCTGAATACGTCACCTTCGATCACGTATTGAGTGGCGGGGATGCAGACTTGGTGGGTGGTTATTTGTCTGCCAAATACGGCATCGCCTCTTCCTACGCCGCCTATGGTGGTTACACTGGCATTAGTAACTCTGTTGTTAATAGCGGCAGCATCAATATGTCCACCACGCCCGTGGCGGTCATGGCGAACAGCACGCTCGAAGTGGTGACAGATGGCTCTGTCACCCTCGGCGCTTTGACGATCAATAGCGGGGTGGTCACGGTCCAAGGTTCGCCCGGCGGTTTCATCTTCGGCGGCACCACAGTGGTCGCCGCGGCCACGGGTGGGGTGACGGCGGTCGTTCCGGTCAATCTCGGTGCGCTGACCATCCATAACGGCGGCACCTTTGTCGGCAGCGGTCCGATCACCTCATCCGGCATCACGCTCACCGGGGCGGACGGCGGTCTGTCCACCAACGGAGCGTTTTCGGTGGCGAACTATAATGACGGTGGAGCGCCTAAGACCTTGAGGTTTGGCGGAGCGGGCACGGTTTCCATCAATAACACGGCGAACACCTTCGTCGCGGGCGCCACCACCATTCGGGTGAATGGGGGCATCTTGGACGCCACCAATTCGGGCGCGAACGACGGCCTCGGCGGCATCCGGACGCGAGACATAATTCACGACCACGTCGGCACCCGCACGAGCCAGGGCCCGGGCCACGGCCTGGCCGATGCCGGAGTTG
>CAYQBV010000233.1:0-7135 GCA_964415705.1 uncultured Chthoniobacter sp.
TGGTGCGCAAAGGCGGCCTCGATCATGGCCACGGTGGGATTGCCCGCCGCGCCTTGAGACATGGAGCCGACGAGTTCGTGGAGAAAGTTTCCTGCGCTCATAGGTTACTTCAGCTCGGGGTCCTTCATCGCGTCGGCCCTGCGGTAGAGGCTCGTTGGGATGAGCATCTGCGGCGGCAATGTTTCGCCCTTGGAGTGGCGGATGATGGCGTCGACAATCTGGACGCCCATCTTGTCGGGGAATTGAATCGGGTCGGCGTAAATCTTGCCGTCCTTGATCGCCTGCTTGCCCTCGGGCTGGCCGTCGAATCCGATGATCAACACCTGCGTCCTGCCGGCCTTTTCGAGCGCAGCCCGCGCGCCGAGTGCCGCGGGATCGTTGATGGCGAAGATGCCGCGCAGATCCGAGTGCGCCTGCAACGCATCCTCGGCGGCCTTGTAGCCCATGTCCTTCGCGCCGCCGCTCTCCAGCTCTGTGACGATGGAGATCTTCGCCTTGCCGCCCGCGTTGTGCGCGTTGATGACTTCGGTGAAGCCCTTCACGCGAAGCTGGCACGACTCGGCCTGCTTGAAGTGGAGCACGGCAATCTTGCCGCCCGCCTCACCGAGCGCCTCGATCATCGCGCGCCCCGCTTCCTTGCCGCCGCCAAAATTGTCGGTGGCAATCTGGGTCACGATCTTCACCCCGGGTTCGTTGCACGGAATGTCCACGGTGAAGACGGGGATGCCGGCTGCATTCGCCTCCTGAATCACCGGGATGATCGACTTGGAATCGCACGGACTCAGGACGATCGCGCTCACCTTCTTGACGATGAAGTCCTTGATCTGGTTTCCCTGCTTCGCGACGTCCTTGTCACCGCTGACCACAATCGCCTCGTAGCCGCGCTTCCGGCCTTCTGCGGTAATGTTGTCGCCGATCACTTTGAAGAACGGGTTGTCGAGCGTGAGGAGGGACACGCCGATGGTGCCTTGCGCCTTGGCGGCAGTCGGCTGTGAAGTTGCCGTGGTCGCAGGTTTGTCGCCGCACCCGGTCAGGAGCGCGAGCGTGCTGACGAGGAGGGCGAGTAGAGTTGGTTTCATAACAGGTTTGTCGAAGCGTGGTGGATGGTCGGTTTTACAGTTTCCCGGTCTTCAAAAACTCGTGGCGCACCGGCGCGGTGACGCGCTGGCCCGTGGTGGAGACGAACGTGACCTGGCCCGGTGTGAATTCGAGCGTCCGCACATTCTCGAAGCCGGCCGGAATCTTCGCCACGCCCTGGATGTAGTTCACCGCGGCTGGCTTGTTGGCGGTTAACTCGACGGCGGTGGCCACGCCTTCCTTGGTGAGCAAGTTCTCGCGGGTCGAAGCGGCGAGACCGTCCGCAAAATACGCAGTGACATCCTCCAGCCCGAGACAGTTGTTGCGGCCATTCCACGGATGGCCGTGGCGCCCGTGATTTTCCATCCAGAACACCGTGCTGTTCAGCACGGCGGGATCTTTCAGCGCGAACCAGAGGTAACCGGCCTCCGCGAATGTCGCGGTCGTCCAGGCCGGGCCGCCGGTCTTCTCCCACGGCTCGTTGGCGAGCTGGATGAGATCCGCATAGCCGTAGCGTCCGGGCAGACGCGTGAGGTCGGCATCGGCCGCGCCTTTCCAGGAGGAGGGAACTTTCGTCAGATCGGTCCACTTCGCGCCGGGCAGCAACGCTTGATACTCCCGCTGCTTCGGATCGCTGAACAACGACGGACACGTCATGCCGAAACGGAACGCGCTCGTCGCGATGCGCACCGCGCCCTCCTTCTCCGGCATCGCCAGCGTGGCGTGATGCCCGAGCGGGACGCGTCCGGCGAAGCCCTCGATGGTGTGCCGCGAATAGACCACGTTCTGTCCGTCGATCAGCGAGAGCTCCTTCGTCACGCGCCCTTTGCGGACCTTCGTGTCGATGGCCGTGGTGAGCGTCGTCACGTCGCCAGCTTTCTTGGTCCCGACAAACTTCCACGCATCGCCGACGATCTCTCCGTGCGGCGGATGCTTCTCGCCCGAGACGGCTTCGGAATTTCCGCCGAAGGGCAGGCAGAAGAAATCTCCCCGCAGCGTGACCAGCACTGGCGCGGGCATCTTCGACGGCTTTTCGTCCTGCCACGGAGTGATGTGATAAGGCCGCACGGGCTGGGCGCTGTCGCGGAAGAACGTGACCGGGGCCATGTGACCGCCGAGTTGGGTCACCGCGACTTCCACTTGTTTGGTGGCGACGACGTAGCTGGGCTGCGAGTGCATGGTGCGCAGCTTTGCGGCATCCGCACCTGAGGCCACTGTGGTGGCGGTGATAAGCGTTCCGGTCATAACGATGGAGAGTGGGAGGTTCATAAGAGCGAATTGAGATGGTTAGGCGATGACCTCGTGGACGACATGACCGAACACGTCCGTGAGCCGGTAATCCCTTCCGGAAAAGCGATACGTGAGCTTCTCGTGATCCAGTCCCATGAGGTGCAGGATGGTCGCGTTCATGTCGTGGACGTGGACGCGGTTCTCGACGGCGGAGAGGCCGAACTCATCGGTGGCTCCGTAGCTGAATCCCTTCTTCACCCCGCCACCGGCCATCCAGACGGTGTAGCCGTAGTGGTCGTGGTCGCGGCCTTTGGCGCCTTCGGACGTGGGGGCGCGGCCGAATTCTCCACCCCAGACCACGAGGGTTTCGTCGAGCAGGCCACGGCCTTTGAGATCGGTGAGGAGAGCGGCGATGCCTTGGTCGCAGGCTTTGGCGAGCGCGGCGTGGCCGTTCACGATGTTTTCATGGCCGGTGTCCCATGCGATGTCGTAACCGTCGATGGAAAGGGAGAGCTGCACGACGCGCACACCTTCTTCGATCAGGCGGCGGGAGATGAGGCAGCCTTTGGCGAATTCACTGTCGCCGTAAAGCTTTCGGGTCTCCTCAGATTCCTTGGAAACATCGAACACCTCGGGCACGGAGAACTGCATGCGGAAGGCCATTTCCATCGCCTGAATGCCGGCCTCGAGGTCTTGATCCTGTTCGAGGCGCGCGAGCTGCATCTGGTTGATCTTCGCGAGTAGATCGAGCTGCTCCCGCTGCTGCTGGCGGGAGAGTCCGGCACTTTTCAGATTGCCGATCACCGCGTCGGGCTTCATGTGCTGAATGTTGACGTAGGCACCGGCGTAGGCACCGGGCAGGAAGGCGTTACCCCAGTTGGCCCCCTTGCCACGCGGTTCCGCACGCGGGGACATGGCCACGAAGCCCGGCAGATTTTGCGTTTCCGCTCCGAGTCCGTAGGTGAGCCATGAGCCCAAGCTTGGGCGGTTCGGCTGGAGCGCGCCGAGATTGGTCATGAGGATGCCGCCCGCGTGCTCCGGGATGTCGGTGTGCATGGAGTGGATGAAACTGATGTCGTGCACGCATTGGGCGACTTGGGGGAAAATGTCGCTCACCCATTTGCCGCACTGGCCATATTGCTTGAATCCAAACGGCGACGGCATGAGGCCCATCTTAGTGTTCCGCAGGGATTTTTTATCCACACTGGCCGGGCGTTCGCCGGCGTGTTTGGCCAGCATGGGCTTGTAGTCGAACGTATCGACCTGGGACGGACCACCCGGCATGAAAAGCTGGATGAGCCGCTTGGCCCGCGGAGCAAAGTGCGGCATTTTCGGCGCGAGCGGCGAGCCAACGCCGGCGGCACTGGCCTTGTCGCCAAACATCGCCGCAAGACCGATGGCTCCGATGCCCGCACCCATCCTGTAGAGCGCCTCGCGGCGGGTGAACTGCCGCTGCATGGCGCGGCGATAGTCGAGTTCGTGCTGAAGGAATTTCATTACTGGATTTGGATGAGTTCGTGGGCACTGAGGAGCATTTGGGCGTAACGGTGCCAACGTTCCGGTGCCGGGTTTTTGCCCAGCCATTCGCTGGCGAGCTGAAGCTCGGCGGGCTCGGGAGGACGGGAGTAGAGACGCTCGTAGGTGTCGCGAAGGTGATGCGCAAGGGGTCCTGACAAGCCGCGCATCCAGTCGCCCAACACCTGGGCCCGGCCGGTCATGAACGGGCTGTTCATCATGAAAAGGTATTGCTGCGGCACGGTGCTGGTGACGCGCTTCTCGGCGGAAGAGACGGCGGCGGGCGCATCGAACAGGCGCAGGAAGCGGTCGGCTTGATAAATATCTCCGGTGCGACTGGTGCTGGCATAGACCGTCCGGCGTTTGCTCTCCCAGATCTGATTGGCGGAAGGGCCGCCGATGGTTCGATCCAGTTCACCGGTGACCGCCAGCAGCGAGTCGCGCCAGACTTCGACTTCGAGCTTTCGCGGGTTCATCCGCCAGAGCAGCCGGTTGTCGCCGTCGCGGGTGAACTTCGCCTTATCAAAATGGCTGCTCATCTGCCAGGTGGACGAGAGCAGGATCTGGCGGTGAAGGCGCTTCATCGACCAGCCATGCTGGATGAAGTCCGCCGCGAGCCAGTCCAGCAGTTCCGGGTGCGTGGGCTTTTCGCCGAGCACGCCGAAGTTGCTCGGCGTCCGCACCAGCGCTTCGCCGAAGTGCCAGCCCCAAACGCGATTGACGATGACACGAGCAGTGAGCGGGTTGTCGGAAGCGACGACCGAGCGCGCAAGTTCCAACCGGCCGCTGCCCTTCGTGTAGGGCGCCGCTTCTTTGCCGGCGACGATTTCCAGAAACCGGCGCGGCGCCATTTCGCCCGGTTTGCGGAGATCGCCGCGCAGCGCGACCGGCATGTCGACGCTGCCGGAGTCCTTCAGCCCATGCAGGGTCGCATACATCGGCGGTGCGGACTTCTTGCGCCGCTCGAGTTCGCCGCGCAGTTCGGCCAGAGACTTCTTCGCCTCTTCATCGAGCGATTTCTCCACTTCCGGCCTCTTGAGGTTCAGCCGTTTCGTTGCCGCGTGGAGCCACTCGTCGATCTGCTTCTCCTGATCCTTGATCGCCTGCTGGCCGGCTTTGAACGCATCGACTTCAGCCGGTGGAACGACCGGAAAATTCTCCCTCCTGGTGTTCCGGAATACGCCGGCGATGGCGTAGTAGTCCTTGGTCGTAATGGGGTCGAACTTGTGATCGTGGCAGCGCGCACAGGCGACGGTGAGTCCCAGGAGACCTCGGGAAAACGTGTCGACGCGATCGGCGAGCGTCTCGGCCTCGGCTTGGGCCTGAGCCTCGGGATCACCGCCATCGCCCACGTAGGTCGGACCGACGGCGAAAAATCCCGTGCCGGCAGGGTCAGGCTTTTCTGCCAGAAGATCCCCGGCGATCTGCTCGGTGAGAAATCTGTCGTAGGGAAGGTCAGCATTGAAGGAGCGCACCACCCAGTCGCGATAGCGCCACGTGTTGGGCAGTGGCTGGTCACCAAAGCCGCCATCAGCCTCGCTGTAGCGGGCCACGTCCAGCCAGTGGCGCGCCCAGCGTTCGCCGTAGTGTTCAGAGGCCAGGAGCGAGTCTACGACTTTCGCGAAGGCGTCCGGACGTCGATCGTTCAGGAACGCCGCGACCTGCTCGGGCGTGGGCGGCAGACCAATCAGGTCCAGATAAGCCCGGCGGATCAGCGTGCGCTTCTCGGCAATTGGATTCGGCGTCATGCCCGCCGCCTCGAGCCGCGCGAGCACGAAACGGTCAATGTCTCCCTTCACCCAACTGGCACGCCTGACCTTGGGTGGTTTCGCTGCGACGATGGGGCGGAAAGACCAGTGTTCGCGCCGGAACTTTTCCCAGTCGTAAGCCTCCGCCTTGGTGGATTTCTCTGGCCTGCCCGCGTCCGCGTCCGAACCCGGCCACGGAGCGCCCATCTCCACCCACTTCGTCAGCGCGGCGATGTCGGCGTCGGCAAGCTTCTGCTTCGGCGGCATTGCGGTGTCGGGATCGCCGTAGTTCACGGCCTGGCTCAGCAGGCTCTTCGCGGGATTTCCTGGGACAATGGCCGGCCCGCTGTCGCCGCCTTTCAAGATCCGCGCGCGGCTGTCGAGACGCAGCCCGGCCTTGAGCTTGGTCGCTTCCGCCGAGTGGCACGAGTAGCAGTGCGTGACCAGCACCGGCCGGACTTTGTTCTCGAAGAATTCGATCTGCTCCGATGTGAAGGTGTCATCCTTTGCACCCAAGTTTGTCACGGCGAGCATGAGCGACATGAACACAACCGCCCACGCCCCGGTCGTGATCGAGGCAGGCACGGACTTTATGGGCCGAGGTGCTGACATTGATTACCACCTGAAGTGACAATCCTTCGGGTGAAAGACTGATTGTTGAGCGCCTTTGTTAAAGCTTTCAAGCCGCGATAACGCCATCTGCCGTGGATTGACCCGGACTCTACTTCCGAAATTCTGGTAGAGCAGCACCAGCCTCGCCCTCGACCACGCGACGTCGCGCTTTTGTCGCCGGAGTCGCGGCGGGATCCGTGACCGGTGGCACGGGATCGCGGAGGCACCAGAGAATGCCGTTGAGCAGGAGGCGGCGGAAGGCGGGCAGTTTGAAGTCATCCACGTTTCCCAATGAAGTGTAGAACACGCGACGATCCTGCGCGGTATTCACCCACGCCACGGGTTCCACGATCCCCAGCCCTTCCACCTGTCCTTGTAGAAGCGGGACCACGGTCGGGGCGAGACGACGGTTCTTGTAGAGGTGCGAAGTCACGCGAAACGGGGTCGAAGCCACCCCAGTGAGCACGGCGTGGGAGGCGTTGGACCGAACGGTTTCGATAAGGCTATGTGGGGCGGCCGGCGGCTTGTTGTTGTAATGGCCTTCGTAGTGGCCGCCCAGAACCTCCAGATCAAAACCGTTCCACGCCGCGAACTCCGGGCTGGCGGGTGTTGCCTCAAACGCATGACTGGCCGTGCGAATCCCAACGATCGGTTTTCCTGCGGCCACATGCGCACGCAGCAGTTCCATTATGGCCTTGGGCGGCGTGCGCCGGCGGACGCTCACGACCACGAGATCCGCATCGCGAATCGCCTCGAAGTTCTGGAAGTTCGAATCGCCCTCCTTGGGAGACGCGAGAACCGGCGACACCTGATAACTGCGCGGCACAAGTTCGACCCGGGCGAACTCCGGCAACGTTTCCCAGGTGGAGTATTCGTTCTCGCCGATGATCATCACGATGCTCTTCTGGACTTTGCTTCCGGACCGAACGGGCTCTGCCGCGAGACAGGTCTGC
>CAYQBV010000234.1:0-7134 GCA_964415705.1 uncultured Chthoniobacter sp.
TGCGGACCGTAGATGTCCGCGAGCACGAGGTTCAGCAGGCGCGTCCGCTGGATCAGCCCCGGCACCAGCGCCCTCCATTCTTCCGCGCCGATGACCAGCGGCAGCGTGCCCAGCTCCCAGCGCCGCTCCGCGCTGCGTCCTTCGGCGAAAACATTGTAGGTCACCCCGTGCTCGCGCAGCAGTGCGCGCACGCTTTCCCGCCGCTCGCGCAGGCCGTCCGCACCCATCCGCTCGATCCGCCGCGCCAGCTCCGCCCAGTGCGGACGCAAATCGCCAGCCTCACCGAGCATTTCGTCATAGACGCCCGCGGGTGGGCGGTAGCTGGAGAAAAGGCCCGGCACCGGCGGCGCGAGATCGGGCGTGGAAAATGGGCTCATCGGGACCACACGCTAAATCGGTGCCCGGGCGCGGTGAATCTAAAAGCACGTGCTGATCGGGAAGCGTGTGACTCAGTCCGTGCGGGTGCGGGTGGTTTGGGCGTTGGGAGGAAGGCCGGTGGATTTTTCTTCGGAGGAAAATTTTTTCCTTGCCGTTCCCACGCCCCTCGGCTTTCCTCCCGGCAGTTCACCCCAGGCGAGAAAGCGCCTCTCCGGCCTTAACCGGAGAGGCGTTTTCATTTTTACGGCGGTTCTGCGCTTGAGGTCCCCCGGGGCGGCGGCCAAGGTGCCGGCCATGACGCCTACCCGCATTCTCCTGCTGCTCGCCGCGCTTTGTTTCACCGTGGGCTGTGCAGCGGACTCGGGCGCGCGCCGTTTCACGAAACTTCACGTGACCGATCACCGCGGGGCGTTCCTTGCCGAATGGGTGGCGCGTGGTCCGGTCCGGCGCGTCGAGCAAGGCTACCGCATCACGGCTGTCGAGCGGCAGAGCGGCCCGCCCCATTCGCTGCTCACGAAGTATCCCGATGGATGGAAGACTACCGTGACCGGCCCGCGCATCCTGCGCTGGCGGTGCGCGCAGCCGCATTGGCTTTACGAAAACGAGAGCGAGTAGCCGGGGCTAAAACTGCCACTGCCCGCCGAGGACCAAGTTCGTGCCGGGTTCGTTCGTGCCGGAGCCGAGCGTGCGGTAGTCCTCGTCGCTGATGTTTTCGCAGGCGGCGAAGAGCTTCAGGTGTTTGCAGGGATTCCACCCGCCGCGCACCGTGAAAACCTGGTAGCCGCGCGTGCCGCCGGGCGGGATGCGCTGCGTGTCGGCGGTGTCGCCGGGTGAGAGCCGGTCCTGATGCCGGGCGAGCGCGGCGGAGCCTTCGAGCCACCATTTGCCATCCGCCGAATTCCACCGCAGACCGATCAGCCCGGTGAGCGGCGCGATGCGCGAGCCGGGGCGTGTCTGCAGCTCGGAGCCGACGAACGTGTCCAGTTCACCCTCCGTCCACGCGAGGTTTCCGAAGAGCGTGAAGCCGGGGTAAAACTTCCACTCCGCGCCGAGTTCGACGCCTTGCGTGGAGCCGTCGCCGACGTTCGCCCTGGTCACTTCATTCGCGCCGTCGATCACCCGCCCGGTGGGGTAGCGCACGATCTGGTCGTCGATCAGCGTGTAGTAATAGGCGGCGAAGAGCGACAGGTGCCACGGCTCGATCTGCGCCTTCGTGCCGATCTCGAACGACGTGTAATACTCCGGGTCGAGATTCGGCGCGGGCGTTTCCAGTTCGCCGGAGCGCGCCAGCTCGAAAGAGGTGAAGTCCGCGAGGTTCGGCGCGCGGAAACCCTGCGAGACGCCGCCGTAGAAATTCCACGAGCGGCTCACGTCCAGCCGCACGCGCAGGCTGGCGCTGAAAGCGTCGAACGCTTTGTCCAGCCGGCCAAAAACCACGTCGTCCGTCGGGTTCGGATCGACCTTGTCCGCCTGCGCCTGCGCGTGGCTGTAGCGCACGCCGGCGATCACGGTCAGCGGCTCGGCGATCTTGAATTCATCCTGCAGGTAGATCCCGAGCAGATCGTAACTCGCATCGTCCGCCACCGGGCCGCGGGAGTCGATGGAACGGAGCGAGCCGTCGGCGTTGTAGTTGCGCCCGAAGGACGTCACCGCGTCGTGGTAAAACTCCACGCCGTAGCTCAGCGTTCCGACCGGGCTCGGGCTGACGAAATTCAGCAGCGCGCCGAACGTCTGGTCCTGAAAGCCCGTGAGGCTGCGCCGCGCGTCGCTGCGGATGCGGTCCTGCGTCTCCTCCTGATTCTGCCACGAGAGGCTGAGCTTCGCGCGCTCGATCCACGGTGCGAGTTCGCGGATTTCGACCTGGAGATAGGCCAGCTCGCGGAGCTGGTCAAAGTCGCGCCGCAAGTCCGTGCCGACCAGCGTGCCGTCGAAGCTCTTCGCGTAAATCGTCGAGTGCGTGCGCGGCACATTGTTTTGCTCCACCCGCTGAAAGGCTGCGGTGATGTCCACGTTCTTGTTCGGACGCACGACCACTTTGATGTCGCCGTCCACGTCGGTGTAGCCGGTGTTGGGCTGCTGCCCGATGAGGTCGCCGCCGCGGACGTCGTTGAAATCCTTCCACGTCACGCCGCCGAAAATCCCCACGTGGGGCGACACCGCGAGCCCGAATTCGCCGCGCATCGTGTGGGATTTGTCCGCCGTTCCGTAGCGGTAATAGCCGCCGCCATGCACCGCCGTATTCGCCGCCGGAGCCAGTGCGACCGACCCTTTTCCACCGCCCGACGGCTCCGGCCACGGGAGCATCTCCGGGCCGCGCGTGATCGCGTTCACCGTGCCGCCGATGGCGTCGCTGCCATACAGCACCGAGCTGGGTCCGAGCACCACATCGAGCCGGTCGATGGTCAGCGGATCGATCGTGGCGAAATACTGGTTCGGTCCTTCGCGAAAGACCGCGTTGTTCAGCCGGATGCCATCGATCAGCGTGAGCGTGCGGAAGCCCGTGAAGCCACGCAGGAACGGCGACGCCTGACCGGAGCTCGTCCGCTGGATCATCACGCCCGGCGTCTCGGCCAGCGCGTCCACCACCGTCCGCGCCTGACGCTGGAGGAGAAAGCGCTCGCGCCCGATGACATGGGCGGCGTAGGGCACGTCGAAAATCTCCGCCTCGCGGCTCGTTGCCGTCACGACCACGGTGTCGAGGAGCGTCGCCGGCGCGGCGGGAGTTTGGGCGAGTGCGCGGGCCGTGAGCAGCGCGGCCCAGCAGGCGATGGAGAGTCGGGGATGGGTCATGGAATGGGAGTTTTTGGGTTGAGGTGGAATTGACGCGCGCCCCTTTAGCAGCCGGTGTGCCGACCCGCACGAAGTGCCTGGCATTTTCCGGCACCGCAGAACTTCCATCGCCCGCGAACCCTTTGTCCATCGAACTTCCCGCGCCCCGAAGTTTTTTGCGCCGTCGCCCTACCGCTCGCGCCGGGCGTCGCGGAGGAGCGGCCGGCGTGGACAAAACTTAACCTCGTCAACCGCCCGCGCGGACACATTCTATCCCCCGCTCCGCATGTCCCGACCGCGCTCTTCCACCCTCTGGTTCCGCCTTGCCGCGCCGCTGTTTCTGTTCGTCGTGGCGGGTTCCACCGGCATCGCGCTCTGGCTGCACGCTGCGGCGCGGCGGGAGTCGCAGACCGTCTTCGCCACGCTCGCGCGGACCAGCGCCGACTTCATCCGCAACGCCAAACTCCCGGCCAACGAGCGCGTGGCCGAGTCCATCGGGCGCGTGCAAAACATGGAGGTGCTTTTTCTCCGGGAGGCCGGTCGTGAATTCGTCCCCGCACCGAGCGCTGCGCTCGCCCCGCACGCCGGCGTGCTGGGCGCGCTCACGCCCGCGGAAGGGATCGTGAACGCGGGCGCGGACTTCGAGGCCATCGCCGTGCCGATGGAAAAGGATGTGAGCATGATTTTCGTCCGGCGCGTCGAGCCCGTGGTGGGCTTCCTTTTCAAACCGGAGACGCTCCTCGTGCTGGCGGTCTTCTGGGTTTTCTCCGTCGGCCTCGCCTGGGCGCTGGCGCGCGGGTTGGTGCGTCCGCTGCGCCTGCTCGCGCAGCGCCTGCCGCACATCCAGGACGACGCCGAAGCCTCGCTGCCCGGCGCGGAACGCAACGACGAGATCGGCCAGGTCGCCCGCGCCTATCTCGACACGCGCGCCCAGCTCGGCGCGGAGCGCGCCCGCCGCGAACGCAGCGAGCGCCTCGCGCTCCTCGGCCGCATGGCCACCGGCCTCGCTCACGAAATCCACAATCCGCTTTCCGCCATCCGCATGCACGCGCAGCTCATCGACTCCGCCCCCGCCGCCGAGCAGCCTGCCGTGCTCCGCGAGTCGCTCCCCGTCCTGCTCGGCGAGACCGCCAAGATCGAGGGACTCGTCAATCAGTGGATGTTCCTCGCCCGTCCGGCCCCGCCGCAAACCGCGCCCGCCGACCTTGCCGAAATCGTCGCCCGCGTCGTCCGCGCCCTCGCCCCGCAGGCCGCGCACGCCCGCGTCCAGATCACCCACGACCTCCCGCCCGGCCTCCGCGCCAGCGTGGATGCCCGCCGCATCGCGCAAGCCGTCGGCAACATCGCCATCAACGCCATCCAGGCCATGCCCGCCGGCGGCACGCTGAGCATCACCGGCTGGCGCGGCGACAGCATGCGCCTCGTTTTCCGCGACACCGGCCCCGGCTTCTCGCCCGCCGCGCTCGCGCAGCACACCGAGCTTTTCTTTTCCGAAAAAGAAGGCGGCATGGGCATCGGCCTCAGCGTCACCGCCGAAATCCTCAAAGCCCACCGCGGCGCGCTCGTAGTCGCGAATGCGCCGGAGGGTGGGGCGGTCGTGACGGTGCAGTTGCCGCTGCTATTGGAAAAATCCGAAATCCGAATATCGAAATCCGAAACAAATTCCAAAAATGAGTAAGTCGGAAAACTTCTGGCGCACGCTTTCTCCGGCAGGTTCCTTTCTCCCTATTTCACACCTTTCGGATTTGTTTCGGATTTCGATATTCGGATTTCGAATTTTCCCATGAAGCCCATCCTCATCATCGAAGACGAACACGCCCTCGCCGCCGCCCTCGCCGCCATCTGCCGCCGGCTCGGTTGCGAGGCGCTGCTCTGCTCCTCCGGCCAGCGCGCGCTGGATGAACTCGCCCGCGGCGAGTTCGCCCTCGCCGTGCTCGACATCGGCCTGCCCGACATGAGCGGCCTCGCCGTGCTCGAGCAAATGCGCTTCCGCGCGCCGCAGCTCCCCGCGCTCATCATCACCGCCCACGCCAATCTCGAAAACGCCGTCGCCGCCAAGCAGCTCGGCGCGTCCGCCTACCTCGTGAAGCCGCTCGATTTGCACGAAGTGCAGGAGACGCTCCGCCAGCTCCTCAGCGCCGCGCCGCCCGCGCCCGCTCCGCCGCGCGACTCGCTCGCGCAGCTCGTCGGTGCCGCGCCCGCCATGCAGCGCAGCTTTGTGGAAATCGCCCACGCCTGCGCCACCGACGCGCCTGTGCTCATCACCGGCCCCACCGGCACCGGCAAGACGCTCACCGCCCGCGTCATCCATGCGAATGGTGCCCGCCGCGCCGCGCCGTTCGTCACCCTGCATTGCAGCGCGCTGCCGGAGACGCTGCTCGAGAGCGAGCTGTTCGGGCACGAAAAAAACTCGTTCACCGGCGCGGGTGCGGCCCGTGCGGGGCACATCGAGCGCGCCCAGGGCGGGACGCTTTTCCTCGACGAAATCGCCGACATTTCACCCGCGATTCAGGCAAAGCTTTTGCGCTTCGTCGAGGAGCGCACCTTCACCCGCATCGGCGGACGCGAGGATCTGCGCGTCGATCTCCGGCTCATCACCGCGACCAACAAAAACCTCCGCGACGAAGTCCGCGCCGGACGTTTCCGGGAGGATCTCTACTACCGCCTGCACGTCCTCGAAATCGCCCTGCCCTCCCTCCACGAACGCGCCGCCGATGTGCCCGCGCTCGCCGCCTCCTTCCTCGCCACGCTCGCGCCCGACCGCCACGCGCAGCTTTCCCCCGCCGCCGCGGAACTGCTCCAGCGCCACACCTGGCCCGGCAACGTCCGCGAACTCCGCAACGTCCTCGAACACGCCATCGCCGTCTCGAATGGCGGCGTCATTCTCCCGCAGCACCTTCCCCGCGCCTTTCGCGATCTCGCCGAAAGCGCCGCGCCCGCCGGCCAGCCCCTCGAAGCCGCGCTCGGCCCGTGGCTCCAGCACAAGCTCGCCGCCGGCGCCAGCTACCGCGAGATGCACGACGAACTCGAAGCCCTCGCCCTGCGCCACCTCCTCGCGCACTTCGGCGGCAAGCCCACCGTCCTCGCCCGTGAAACGAAAATGAACCGCGTCACCCTCCGCCGGAAATGCCGCCTGCTCGGCGAGCCGCCACCCGCGGAGTGAGCTTTTCCCGAGCGCGTCATCCTGTGGCCGAGGGGGCGACAAAGCGCCTTGCCAGCAGCGCCGGGCGCGTGCTCGATTGCGCGCGATGAACGCTCTCTCCGACGCGCTGCTCTACGGCATCCTCGACCTCGGCTACACCGCCGCGGCGGAGGCGGAGCGCGCGGTGGAGCAAATGCTCGCCGGCGGCGTGGATGTGCTGCAGGTGCGGGCGAAAGGTGCGGACGAAGCCGCGATCGAGGCGCTGGCGCATCGGCTCGTGCCTTTGACGGAGAGCGCGGGCGTGCCGCTGATCGTGAATGATTTTCCGCAGCTCGTGCCGGCGGTCGGGGCGCAGGGCGCGCATGTGGGACAGGAGGATTTTTCCGTGGCCGATGCGCGCTGGCGGGCGGGGCGGGCGCTGGCGGGCGAGGTCGCGCCGCCGATCATCGGCAAGTCCACGCACAGCTTCGAGCAGGCGGTCGCGGCGGAGGCGGAAGGCGCGGACTACATCGGCTTCGGCCCGCTCTTTGCCACGCCGACGAAGCCAGGCCGCCCGGCGATCGGGCTCGCCGACCTCCGGCGCGTGCAGGCGGCGGTGCGGATTCCGGTTTTCTGCATTGGCGGGATCAAGCGGGCGAATCTCGAAGCAGTCCTCGCGGCGGGCGCGCGGCGGGTGGTCATCGTTTCGGAGATGCTCGGGGCGGCGGACATCGCGGGGTATGCGCGGGAGGTCAAGGCGGCGCTGCGGGCGGCCGCGGGAGCGTAGCATCCAGACCCTCAAAACCCACCCCGTATGGCCCTCACCACTGACGCCGCTTTCCAACTCCTCGCCACGGCCCACGCCG
>CAYQBV010000235.1:0-7124 GCA_964415705.1 uncultured Chthoniobacter sp.
CAATGGCCGGGCGGCGCGACGGGCTGGGCCCAGCTCACCGCGGATGGCGGGCATCCCGGCAATACACTTCAGCAGGCTGGCGTGCGGCGATGGATTGCCCCCGTAGATGGGGTGATCGGGATCTCCGGTTCGCTTGTCCATGAGGCGAAGACTGGCGACGGCGTCCACGCGGTGATTTCGTCGAGCCGACTCGGAGAACTGAAGTCCGTCCAGGCCCACAATGCAAAGGTCGCGATGGATGTGGCGTCGATGGAAGTGAAGGCGGGGGACACGATCGACTTCATCGTCGATATCGGCGGCACGCTGAATAGTGATCAGTTCGTGTGGGCACCCGCCATCAGGATGCGCGAGACCGTGTGGGATGCAAAAGCGGACTTCGGTGGGTCGCGGCCGAAGGATTCATTGCTTGCGCCTTGGGAGCAACTTGCGCAGGTCTTGCTCCTGTCAAACGAGTTTGCCTTTCTCGACTGATATGACGCCCCAGCATCCATCGCTGATCAGCCGCCGGGACTTCCTGCTTCGCGCAGGAATGGGGCTGGGCGCGCTCTCCATGGGCGGGTTCGCGGAAGCGCAGACTGCATCGCCGCTGGCGGCGCGGGTGCCACATTTCGCGCCGAAAGTGAAGCGGATTGTTCACTTCTTCCTGAACGGCGGACCCTCCCACTTGGATACATTTGACCCGAAGCCGCTGCTCGCAAAGTATGCGGGCAAGTCGCTTCCCGGCGAGTATCTCCGCACTGAGCGGAAGACCGGGGCGGCCTTTCCCTCGCCGTTTCGTTTTGAAAAATATGGCCGGAGCGGTCTCGAAATCAGCGAGCTTTTTGCGAAGACCGCGGCGCATGCCGATGACATCGCGGTGGTCCGTTCGATGTATGCGCAGGTGCCGAATCATGAGCCTTCGCTGATGCTGATGAACTGCGGGGACAGCGTGCAGGCGCGTCCGAGTTTCGGGGCATGGACGCTCTACGGGCTGGGGTCGGAGAACCAGAATCTGCCGGGCTTTGTGGCCATGTGCCCGGGCGGAATGCCGGTGAAGGATTCCGAGAACTGGCAGGCGGGATTTTTGCCGGGGGCGTTCCAGGGGACGTTTGTCGATCCGCAGAATCGCGAGGTGGAGAAGCTCATCGAGAACATCCGGAGCCCGCACGCGTCCGCGGAGATCCAGCGCCGGCAGCTCGGCTTGCTCCGTGAATTGAACGCCGAGCATCGCCGCGCGCGCGGTGACGATCCGCAGTTCGAAGCGCGCATCCAGTCTTTTGAACTGGCCTTCCGGATGCAGATGGAGGCGAGCGATGCCTTCGATATTTCGCGGGAACCCGAAAGGATCCGCGCGATGTATGGCGACCACGTCCATGGCCGCCAGACCTTGATGGCGAGGCGCTTACTGGAGCGCGGCGTCCGCGTGGTTCAGCTCTGGCACGGAGCGGGTCAGCCTTGGGATCATCACGACAATATCGATGCAAACATCCGCAAGCACTCCGGCGAAATCGATGGTCCGATCGCCGCGCTGATCGCCGACTTGAAGCAACGCGGGATGTTTGAGGACACGCTGATTTTGTGGGGCGGAGAGTTTGGACGCACCCCGACCGTGGAGCTCGGAGATGCGGGCAAATCCAAGCTCGGACGCGATCACAATCATTACGGTTTCAGCGTGTGGCTGGCGGGCGGCGGCGTGAAAGGCGGCACCGTTCTGGGTGCGACCGATGAGTTTGGCTTCAAGGCGGTGGAGAAGCGCTCCAGCGTCCACGATCTCCACGCCACCATGCTCCATCTGCTCGGCTTTGATCACGAACGACTTACGTATCGCCACGCTGGCCGCGACTTCCGGCTCACGGATGTTTCCGGGAATGTCATGACCGACATCCTTACTTAGGCCCCGCACCGGTGGACCCTTCAAACAACCATGGCCTGCGATCCCCCGAAACCGCTGATCTCACCCCGCCTCTCGGCTTCGAACTGGCGGGCTTTCATAAGCTCGTGGGCAAAGAGCGGAAGATCACGGGCGTGCGGGCATGGGCGTTGAGGTTGGGGGATGAGCGACGAATGCTCATGAGGCTGACAATACTTGCGGCTTCGTATTTTTTGGCCTCAGCCATCGCCTTTGCCGATGTCACCTTGCCGAAAATCATCGGCAGCCACATGGTGTTGCAGCAGGGAAAACCGATCAACCTATGGGGCTCAGCCGATCCGGATGAAACAGTGGTCGTCAGGTTCGGCGCCACCCATGCGAGGGTTACGGCGGACAAGGATGGCAAATGGCGCGTCCAGTTGGAGCCTCAGAAGGCCTGCAGCGATCCGCGGGAACTGAAAATTTCCGGCAAGAATGAGATCGTTCTCACCGACATCCTCGTGGGGGAAGTCTGGCTGTGCAGCGGCCAGTCGAACATGAAATTCCCGATGAGGGCCACGATGCATAAGGATGAGGAAATTCCCAAGGCTGACCATCCCGCGATCCGGCTCTGGCAGATGGGCAAGATGGCGGCGGCGCAGCCGCAGACCCACGGGGGGGATGACTGGGTCGGATGCTCGCAGGAGACGGTTCAGGGATTTTCCGGCGTAGCCTATCATTTTGGGGAGGCGCTTCACCGCGAACTCAAAGTTCCGATCGGCCTGATCCAATCCGCACTGGATGGCGTGAGTATCGAGCCATGGACGCCTTTGGGCGGGTTTGAAAAAATGGATTCACTTAAGAATTACCAGGAGAAGGTGCGGGCCTTGACCGCTGAGTCGAGGGTGGACCCGGGGACTCCCTCCGCGCTTTACAACGGGATGATTCATCCGCTGGTGCCCTTCGCGCTGCGCGGCATCATCTGGTATCAGGGCGAATGGAATTGTTTCAAGGGGGACGCTGCCATCTACACGGACAAGAGCGATGCCTTGATCAGCGGATGGCGCAAGGCGTTCGGCCAGGAGGATTTGCCGTTCTACTTCGTTCAGATCGGCCCGATGACTTATACGGAAAAGGGTTGGATGAGGAAGAGTCGGACCCCGGAAACACTTCCGCGCTTCTGGGATGCGCAGAGGGCCTGTCTGAAGAGCATTCCGAAATCCGGCATGGTGGTCATCACGGATATTTTCAAAGGCGGCGACTCCCTTCATCCGCCCAACAAACGCGATGTCGGGCGACGCCTGGCGCTCTGGGCGCTGGCCCACGACTACGGGAGGCAGGGCCTTGTCCATTCCGGTCCGCTCTATCAGTCGATGAAAATCGACGCGGGCAAGATTATCCTGGCGTTCGACCACATCGGCGGCGGCCTGACGAGCAGCGATGGAAAGGATCTCGCTGAATTCATGATTGCCGGTGAGGACAGAAAATTCGTGCCCGCCAGGGCGGAGATCCAGGGGAGCGCCGTTGAGGTGCATAGTCCTGACATTCCGCAACCGGTTGCAGTCCGCTTTGCCTGGCGCGAGGTGCCTGAGCCAAATCTGGCCAACAAGGAAGGTCTCCCTGCTTCTCCATTCAGAACAGACCCTTGGTGAATCTCCAAGAAAGGGCGAAACAACCGATGGATAAACATCATGGAACATATCGCCTCACTCCCCGACCCCCTTCCCAGTCCTGATCGTTTCCGACGCGGCGGGTGCGAAAGCAATTACCTGACAGAAAACCAAACCAAACCCGTGACCATCCCACGCAAAATCCCCACCCTCCTGCGCACCGCCCTCCTGCTAGCCACCTTTGCTTTTCACGCGGAGGCCAAGCCGCTCAAAGTTTTCATCCTCGCCGGTCAATCCAACATGGACGGGCAGGCGGACATCCGAACCATTGATTTTCTCGGCGAAGACAAGGACCCGGCGCGTGCCGCTTTGCTGAAAACTTTCAAGCCGGACGGCAAAACTTTCGTTACCCGCGACGATGTCTGGGTGGCCAGCGGCAGCATCTACGAAAAACTCCGGACAGGATTCGGCGGTCGCAGGGACTACAGCAAACTCGGCACCTGTATCGGACCGGAATACGCCTTCGGCTACTACATGGGCGAAGCGCTCGACGAGCAGGTGCTCCTGATCAAGTACGGCCCCGGCGGCACGAGCCTGCTTTCCTCATGGCGTCCGCCAGGCGCAGGCCCGACCGGCGACCCCAAGGCCGATGCAGCGGAACTCGATCAAGCCACGGTGGACAAGTGGTTCGGCGGTCACGGTGGAAAGGTCATCGGCTGCCAGTATCGCGTTCTCGTCCGCTACGTCCACGAAACGCTCGCCAACCTCAAAAAGCACTTCTCCGCTTACAATGAACAGGACGGCTACGAAATCGCCGGCTTCGTGTGGTTTCAGGGTTACAACGACCTCGGCTGCAAAAAAGAAGATTACGCAAAGGCCCTGGTCGCCCTCATCAAAGACCTGCGTACCGAGTTCAAGGCCCCGGATATGAAAGCCGTTGTTGGCGTGATGGGCGTCAACGGCGTGAAAAACGAAGGCGGCAAACAGGAGGGCGTGCGCGGGGGGCAGCGTTTCATCAACACCGTGCCGGAATTCAAAGGCAACGCGAGGGCCATCGAAAGCGCGCCGTTATTGAGCAAGGAAGTCGTGGATCTCATGACCATGGGTTGGCTGAACAAGGACCGTGACGAGAAGGCCAACCCCATCACCCCCGAGGAGCGCGCAATGCTCGGGCGCGCCACTTCCAACAAAGGTTTCCACTACTTCGGCGAAGGCCGCTTCTTCATCCTGCTCGGCAAGGCTTTTGCCGACACGATGCTCGAGCTTTCCGGAAACGGAAACAAGGTGCTGCCACCAAAGCTGAACGACTTCCAGCCTCCAGCCGCAGCCGCAAAGTAAACGTTTTTGAAAAAAACTGAATGCAAACCACCGTTACATCACAGCGCGCTGTGTCGCCGGCGAGGAGTCGTCTGGTTGCTGCAGAGATAGCGGGCGCAACGGGAAGTTCCTTGCCGTTCTGGTCTTTGGCTATCTTGATCTTCGTTCTTGCGCGCGCGTGCCCGGCTGCCGATGCGTTCTCCGAGTCGGGACGCATCGTGTCACAATACAAAGCTGTCTTTAGCGGACCGTCGAAGCGTCTGCCGGCGTTCCACGCTGTCGACAGTCCGATCACCGGCAACGGCGACATTGGGCTGACAATGAGCGGCCCGCCGCAGTCGCAGAGGTACTGGATATCCAAGAACGACTTCTGGAAGGCCGGGCCTGACTTCAAGCAGGCCGGGCCGAGCCTCATCGGCGGCATCGACCTGCGTATGGCCGCCCTCGACGGCGCGTCCTATCGCGTCGAGCAGGTGCTCTACGAGCCGGTCCTCGCATCCCGCTTCGTCGCGCCCGCCGGTGGCGCTGCCGTCACCATCGCCGCCCGCGTGCTGGCGGGGGCAAATCTTATCGTGCTGGAAATTCGCGCCGAGGGCCGGGCCGTCGAGGTCGAGCTCGATCTCTGGGCCCAGGCTGGCTACGGCTCGATCAACGGCAGCGGGAGCCGGGGAGATATCCGCTGGGTCAGCCGCGGGTTCGACGCCAAGGACCTGCTCTATCCGACACATGCCGTCGTTGCCATGCGCAGCTTCCCCCAGGCCCCCGCGGGAACGGCCAAGTTCACGCTCGAGCCGGGCAAGCCGGTGACTCTTGTGGCCGCCGTGGCCACCAATCACGAGTCACCCGACTTCGCGGACCGCGCCCGGCGAATGGTGGCCGACCTTGACGACGCGAAGCTCGCCGCGCTGCGGTCAGATCACGACAAATGGTGGCGGCAGTTCTGGGCGAAGTCCTTCGTCGAGATCGAGGACAAGCTCATCGAGAAGCACTACTACGCCGCGCTCTACGTCATGGCCTGCTGCAGCAGAAACACCGCCTTTCCGCCGGGGCTTTTCGGCAACTGGATCACCATGGACAGGCTCGCTTGGTCGGGCGACATTCACTTGAACTACAATCACCAGGCGCCGTTTTGGGGGCTCTACAGCTCGAACCGGCTGGACCTGACGGATTCCTACGACACCCCGCTGCTTGAGAGCCTTGAACGATTCAAACAGAACGCCAAGAAGTATCTCAACTGCCGAGGCGCCTATGCCGACGTCGCCATCGGGCCAAAAGGCCTCTCGTGCGGGTTCCCCGATGCGGCGGGCATGGATCGGCTGTACGGCAAGCTGGTGCCCGGCAGCCCCTACCAGCAACTCGCGGGCACGCCGATGTTTCATGGCCAAAAGAGCAACTCGGTCTTCGGGGCTATCAACATGCTGCTGCGGTACCGCTACACCTGCGACGGGGACTACGCCCGCAAGGTCTACCCGTACCTGATCGCCGTCGCCGATTTCTGGGAAGACTACCTCAAACTCGAAAATGGCAGATACGTCATTCATGACGATAGTTTCCAGGAAGTCGGACCGTTTAACGGTAGGGGCTGGCACAAGGGCTACGGCGATTTCAACCCGCTCCTCTCGCTGGGCATGCTGCGGGTGTTTTTCGGCGACCTGATCGAGATCGCCCGGGACCTCGGCCGCGACGGCGATCGGCGGGCTAAGTGGGCAGATATCGTCTCGCGGCTCAGCGAGTTCCCGACGGCTGAGCCCGTCGACCCCGCGCAGGGCAAGCGGGACGGCCGGCGGCGGTTCCGTGCCTGCGAGGGCGGCATCGGCTCCAGCCGCGATGCGATCGGCCTGGACTATGTCATGGTGCAGGGGCTGATTTACCCGGCGACGAACATCGGCCTGGGCTCCGATCCCGAACAACTCAGAATGGTTCGCGACGAAATGAACGCGTGGGACGACGACGTGTGGATCGACCACGGCGGCTCGTTCCCGACGGTTTTCCTCGGGGCCGCCCGCGTGGGCTACGATCCGAATATCCTTCTGGCCAAGGCGAGGCAGGTAATCGCCAAGCGCTCGCCGCCCAACCTGTGGATCTTCTCAGGCGGCGGCGGGATCGAGACTTGCAGCGGGATCCCCGGCATGATCAACGAAATGATGCTGCAAAGCCACGGCGGCGTGATCCGCGTCTTTCCCGTATTCCCGGCCGGGCAGAAGGCCTCGTTCTACCGACTGCGGACCTTCGGGGCGTTCCTAGTCTCAGGCGCCATCAACAACGGAGTCGTTCAACCCATCGTGATCGAAAGTGAAAAGGGGCGGCCGTGCGTCCTCCAGAATCCGTGGCCCGGCAAGAAGGTCATCATTTCCAGCAAACAAAGCCAG
>CAYQBV010000236.1:0-7032 GCA_964415705.1 uncultured Chthoniobacter sp.
TCAGCCAGAAGGTCGCGGAGCAGGACAAGGATCGCGGGCTCAAGGCGAAGCTCGTGGAAGAGCGGCACGGCGTCCTCTCGTGGATGATCGAGGCATTGCAGGCCATTCTGGGGGGCATGGTGTGCCCGCTGGGGGGCAAGGACAGCAACGAGATCAAGACGCGCTTTGCCCTGGCCAATGACCCGGTGGGTGCGTTCTGCGATCAGTGCTGCGTGTTCGGGCCGGAGGAGGAGGAGACAAAGGAAGCCATCTATATCGCTTTCAGTGAGTTCATGGGGGGGCACGGCTTCGCGGTGAAGACGAAGGATGCCTTGTTCCGCAGATTCTATGAGCGCAACCCGCATGTGGAGGTTGATCGTCGGAAGGCAGGGGAGGAACGAGTGTATTGGCTCAAGGGCGTGACTTTGCGTAAAGAAGCTGCTGCTGTTGCTGTGGCTTAAAAACGGGATTCCCCGTTTTTAGCGGTGTGCCCACTCTGTGTGAGGGGTGCGCTCTTTCGCACTTTCTTGGGGCGAAAGAGCAAGGCGTTACTCTGGAGAGATGGCGCGCTTTCGCGTGCTTTTGCGGCTCTGGTTTGGAAGGTGGGCAGATTTCGGCGAGCGATCTACTCTGGAAATGGCGGTGATTTGGAGCCGCGTGCCCACCTTGCCTACCATATTCCTGTACCTTCCAACCTGTGCGCGCTACGCGGAACTGGTATGGAAACATGGTAGGCAAGGTGGGCACGCCCAAAAATCCAACCACCATGGTCGAAGGAATCTCTTTCTGCGTGGGACATTGAGAGGTTGCAAAACCACCCCGAGCTGAGGCTGTGAAGACAGCAAAAAAGGAATGTCGCATCAATGCGATCGGGTTTCAGGCACCGGCGACATTGGCCGTGTGAACGTCGCGACGAGTGTCGCGACTGGCGTTGATCGCCGCTGTGCTGACCGACGAGATCGAAAAATCACCCGGAAAATTTTTCTCTCGACTCTACCGGAGGGAGGGAGCGGGTCTCATGTAGGAGACCTTGGCGTCGGTGACGGTCGCGCCCTTTTTGGCCGTGGAGTAGCTGGTGGGTGCGAGCCCTTCGTTCTAATGTCCACAAAAGCCGCACCCACAAGGGATGCGACATTCATTTGCTGAAAAAGTTGGCCGTCACTCTCGCATCACGGAGCGGAATGACGCTTCACCACCTCTGAATCTTGAAGTGGGGCGCGGGGCACCGCGGCCGGCTCGATCACAGCATGGAAGCCGTGCCTTTTGTGGCGTTCGACGGGGGAGTCGGTCTGCATCTGGAAAATACTGAGGGCGAGCTTTTCGGTGGTCTTGGGGCGCACTCGCAGCTCGAATTCACGGCCTTCGCGAATCGTCTTGAGGGTCCACTCGAAGAGATCCCCGGGACATTCGACCTTGGTGATGTTCACGGGCGCGGTGTCTTCGGCCACCTGGATGCGCAACACCTTCTCGTCGGCGGCAGCGCCGATGGGCCAGGCGAGACGTTCGGGTGTCAGCGTGAGGATACCGGGCACCTCGATGTTCACCCGGGTGACGTGCATGCCGCCTCCGGGGGCGTCGGTGTTCAGGATGATCAGTTTCTGGATTGGTCCGGTGGAGTTCGGGATGCGGACTACGCAATGCACGCGGCCGGTCGCGCCGGGCTCCACCTGTTTCTCCACCGCCGATACTTTCATGCAGGAGCAGGACGTTTCCACCGAGAGCACCTTGACTGCCTTCTCGGTGTGGTTGGTAAAGGGGAGATCGAACTCTTCGACCGCTTCGGAAAGGCCGGTGGTAAAAGTGAACTCCGGCTTCTCAAACACCACACCTTTCGCCGGTTCGGCGGCGGCGGCTTGAGCGAGCACGAGGACGAAAAGCCAGGCGAAAATCTGCTGCATGACGGCAGCATAGCAGGTAAACCAAGGGCCGATGCAAACCATCAAAGAAGTGCTGTTGTTGCTTCTTGCCGCCATCGCCCTGGGCCTTGGCGTCAATGCGGTCCGGTCGCATCCACTTCCCATGCGCTACGAGAAGCCGGGGGCGAAACCGGCGGTTGCGCCGGGCGTGACGGTCGCCGAGCCGGGCTTCATTTCCTTGCAGGAACTCCGCGATGCCCCGAAGGAGAGCGTGGTCATCATCGATGCGCGGACACCGCTGTTTTTCAAAGCGGGTCATATCCCGAGGGCGATCAACGTGAGCCGGAAGGAGTTTGCCCGCGATTTTGCCCGCGAGACGGCGACCTTGCGGAAGGGAACAACGCAGAGGCTGGTGGTGTATTGCTCCGATGAGGATTGTGAGGACGCCCTGCTGGTCGCCCGCGACCTTATCCGCGCCGGTTTGCAGCAGGTGCATGTTTTCAAGGGCGGATGGAAGCAGTGGCAGGAGGCCGGACTGCCGGAGGAGCAGGGCTGACCTCGCCGTATGCGTGCCGTGATTTCAGCCTCGTTTGTGAACACCGCCATCCGCGTGGTCATCGGCGGGATATTCATTTACGCGGGCGTGCTGAAGATGACGGACCCTTGGGCGTTCGCCGCGGCCATCACTTCGTTTCACATGCTGCCGAACGCCTGGGTCAGCCCGGTGGCGATTGTTCTCCCGGCTCTGGAATTGATGGCCGGCGCGCTGTGGGTTCTGAACCGGGCGGCCGTCAGTTCGGCCGTCATCATCCTCGGGCTCTGCCTGCTTTTTGCCCTGGTTCTCGGCACGGCCATGCTGCGCGGTCTGCCGGTCAATTGCGGATGCTTCGGGGCGGCGTTCGGCGGCTCCACGCCGAAAGTGGCCCTGCTGCGCGATGTCTTCTTCCTCGTTGCCACGGCTTATTGGCTGGTCGCGGCGAGACCTCGGGCCTCAGCCCGCAGGGCGTGACCGCGCCGCTCTCAACGATAGAGGGACCGTTTGCATATCTTACAGTCTAATGCGTATGTGTCCGCATGTCGGACCTCCTTCCCGCGAACCTGCCGCCAGGCATACCGGAGAGCAGGCTGCTGGCGCGGGTGGCGAACTTCTACGCCAGGACGCTGGCCGGGGACCGCGCAGGGCTCGAATATTTGAGGCTCGATGATCCGGCGCTGCTGGAGACGTTCTCCGTCGGCTATTGCAACGGGTCGTTGCGTGCTCTTCTGCCGCACGCCGGCGAAGTCCTCGGGCAGTTGCGGACGCTGGGCATCCTCGACGAGCGTCACGACGAGGTGCTCTTGGGTTGCGTGGTCGTGCCGATCTGCGACGCCGCCGGCAACATCATCGGGCTTTACGGGCGGCGGGCCGGTGCAGCGGAGCCGCGGGACATTTACGTGCCGGAGACCGCCAACCGCCTGTTTAACGGTCAGGCCGCAAAGACGCATCCCCGCCTGATCGTCGTCGAGCCGATCTTGGACGTCCTCGCGCTCTGGAGCGCGGGATTTCGCAACACCATCGCTTACGCCAACGCGGGTGTCTGGACGGAAGCCTGCCGGGCGTTCCTGCGTGCACAGCGCGTCACCACCCTCTATCTGGTTGGGCAGACTGGCACCGGCGTGCCCGAGCCCGGCATCGCCGCGCACCGGGTGGCCTGGCCCGAGGGCGTGAAAAATGCCCGGGACTTCCTGGCCACGCGCTCCGCAGCCGACTTCGAGGCGTTGCTGCGCGGTGCCGATCCGCAGGACGATCCGTCCGCGGCCGGCCCGGTCGAGCGGCGGCCCGATGGCTTTGCGGCGCGCTACGCGGGCCGGCGCTATGAACTCTGCGCGCTCGACCAGCCTTCGCCCTCGCGGCTCAGGGCGACCATCCGCGCCCTGGCCGCAAGCCCGCACGATCACCGCTTCGTCATCGACACCCTCGACTTTTACGCGATGCGGTCCAAACGCAGCTTTATCGCGGAGGCGGCGCGGTTGTTTGGCGAACCGGTCGAAGTCATCGAGGCGGACGTGAACCGGCTGACGCAGGCCGCAGAAAACTTTGTCGCCCGGCGCGCCGCCGGGGCGGTGCCCGTCGCGGAGGTCAGTGACGCGGAGCGCATCGCGGGCGCACGACTGGCGCACTCGCCCGATCTCATCGGGGAGATCCAGCGCGATCTCGGCCAGCTCGGAATCGTTGGCGAGCGCACCAACCGGCTCCTGCTTTATCTCGCCATGACCAGCCGCAAAATGGAGGAGCCGCTGGCGGTACGGATCGTGGCCAGCAGCGGCGCGGGCAAAAGCCATCTGCAGACGGCGGTGCTCTCGCTCTGCCCGAACGAGGATCTGATCGAACTGACCTCGCTGACCGACCGGGCGCTTTTCTACGAGGGCGGGGATAGCCTGCGGCACAAGGCCATCGCCCTCGCCGAAGTGGCGGGCGCGGAAGGGGCGCGCTACGCGCTGCGCAACCTGATCAGTGATCGCCGGCTCGTCATCAAATCGACGATCAGGAACCCGCTCACGGGCCGGCTGGAAGCCCGGGTGAACACGGTCCATGGGCCGGCGGCTGTTTTTGAAACGACCACCGATCCCGACACCGACGCAGAAACCCGGTCGCGCTACGTGCTGCTTTCGGTGGATGAATCGCCAGAGCAAACCCGCGCGATTCTGGAGGCGCAACGGCACAGCCACACCCTCGACGGGCGCAGACGGCGGCACCGGCGCGGGGCGATCCTCGCCCGCCAGCATGCGTTCCAGCGGATGTTACGTCCGCTCGTCGTGGTCAATCCATTCGAGCCCCTGCTGGCCTGCGGAGACGGCACCATAAACGGGACACTGCCCTTCCGGCGCGACCACCCGAAATACCTCAACCTCATTTTGGCGGTGACGTTCCTCCACCAGCACCAGCGCGCGGTGAAGACCGATGCCGAACTCGGAGAGTATATCGAAACCACGCTCGATGACATCGCCGTGGCCAACGAACTGGCGGCGGACCTCTTCGGCCAGTCGCTTGATGAGCTGGCCTCCCCCAGCCGTGAACTGCTTCGCCTCCTCGGCGGATACGTCACCCAACGGGCCGGGGCGGAAGATGAAAAGCAGCCGCAGGCGGTCGAGTGGACGCGACGCCAATTGCGCGAGGCCATCCATTGGACCGAGTCGCGCTTGCGGCTGCATCTCGCCGAGCTGGTGCGGCTCGAATACGTCGCGCCGCTGGCGGGCCGTTGCGGCAGCCGGTTCCGTTACCAACTGCTCATCGAGCCCGGACAGATCGCCGGAAATGGCCGGCGGAACTTCGTGCTCAAAGCTGTGGAACAGCTTCACCGGGAGGCGAACCTCGCAGGTCTTGGGGCCAGTCTCGCAAGCGTAAACCCCAACCTCGCAGGCAACTCGCAAGCCCAGGGTTGCGAGGTTGAGCCGCCCGCCAGCCCGCATGAATACAGGGCCAACGGCCACCACCGGCCAAACCTCGCAGGCTCCGGCGGGAAGCATGATGGTGCGGAGCGCGCCAACGCCGCGCGCATAATCGTATCAGCGGAGATGCCTCTGTGAGCGCCACCGCGACCACCGCCGCTGCGCCCGCCATGGAGGCGCTGCGCGGCGCGTTCCTCGAAACGCTGCGCATACGGGGCTGCGCACCGGCGACCCTCGCCGCCCGGCGCCAGAGCCTCGGCATGCTCATCGCGTTCCTCGCCGGGACCGGCGTCGGCGACCTGCGCGACGTCACCCGCGGGCACATCGCCGGGTTCCAGCGCTGGCTGGCCGCGCGCCGCTTCAGCGACCACACCCGGTCCGCGCACCTCGGGGCGCTGCGCGTGTTCTTCGCGCACCTGGAGCAGGTCGACGCGATTCTCCTCAATCCTTGCGCGGAGCTCGTGGTTCCGCGCCTCCCGCGGCGCCTGCCGCGCGTGGTGCTCACGCCCGACGAGGCGCGCCGCGTGCTGGCTGCGCCCGACGTGCGGACAGCGGTGGGCCTGCGCGACAAAGCCATTCTCGAAACCTTTTACTCGACCGGCCTGCGCCTCGCGGAACTCGCCCGCTTGACCGTCTCCGACATGGACCACGGCAGCGGTTTCGTCCGCGTGAACCGGGGCAAGGGCGGCCATGACCGCGTCGTGCCCATAGGCGCGGTGGCCTGCTCCTGCATCCGGGCATATTTCGCGCGAGTCCGCGCCCAGTGGCTCCAGGCGGCTCAGTCGAAAAGGGATGAACCCGCGCTGTGGCTGATCAGCCGGGCACCGCACGGTCCGCTCCAGTCGCAAATGATCGAGGTCATGGTGAAAAAATACGGTCGCGCCAGCGGCATAGGGAAGCACCTCACCCCGCACGTCTGGCGGCATACGTGCGCGACACACCTCGTGGCCCATGGGGCCAGCCTCGCGGCGGTCCAGCTCCAGCTCGGACACCGCAGCCTGCGGACCACCCAAATCTATACGCGCGTCGCCGTCCCCGATCTTGTGGCCATGCACCGGCACGCCCATCCACGCAGCCGCGTCCGCGGGAAATGACCACACTCCGCGAACATCTGGCGGCTTTCGCCGACCACCTCATGCTGCGCAACTACGCTGCGCGCACCGTCAGCGACTACGGCTACAGCCTGCGCAGCCTCGCCACGTTCCTCGAGCAGCGCACCGTCGCCGCCGTGGACGCGGTCACCGCCGCGCATCTGACCGGCTTCCAGCGCTGGCTCTACTACCAGCCCACCCGCCACGGAAAGGCGCGCGGCGTCTGCAACCAGAACGCCGTGCTCGCCGCCGTGCGCAGCTTTTTTCGCTACCTCCACCGCGAGGGCTGCGTCCTCCGCGATCCCGCCGCCGGGCTCGAATACGCCCGGGAACCGCGCCGCCTCCCGCGCCACATCCTCACACCCCCCGAGGCCAAACGGATCATCGAAGCCGCCGAGTCCACCACACCACTGGGCTGCCGCGACCGCGCCATTTTGGAGGTGCTCTACGCGACCGGCCTGCGCCGCAACGAACTTCGCCACTTGAAGCCCGGCGACATCGACCACGGGCAGGGCCTGCTCCGCGTCAACGACGGCAAAGGCGGGACCGATCGCGTTGTCCCCCTCGGCACCATTGCCGTCCGCTGCCTCGAAAACTACGTCAACGCCATCCGTCCCCAATTGCTGCGCGGCGCATCCTGCGCATGGCTATTTGTGAGTTGCACCGGCCGGCAGATC
>CAYQBV010000237.1:0-7023 GCA_964415705.1 uncultured Chthoniobacter sp.
GCAGCCGCGCATTCGTCCCTCCCTCATACCCTTTCGACGCCCCATACTCCGTCTTTACCGTCAGCAAAAACGCCAGGACCACCCCGGACAAGAGCACCAGCATCCCCAGTGTCAGCACCAGCGCCGCACCGGTGGCGGACGTGCCGTCGCGGAAATTCTGGGGCTGTTTCATGGGAAGCGCTATTCGCTCCACCTAGCCTGCAGGATGCTGACGTCGGTGGAGAAAATGCGGTAGTTTAGATTGAGACCTACGAGTTTTTTTTCGAGTTCCTGAAGGTCGGAAAGATACTTATCCTTTTCATCCTTGGCCGGGGGGTTCGCAATCGTTGAAGGCTTGGAGAATGGGACGTTTGTCCCTCCAGTGAGTCCCAGCTTGTCGGTTGCGTTGGTCATCTTGTCCGGCGCCGACAGGGCCGCTTGGAGCCGCTCGGCCGAACGCTCATCAAGCACGACCATCGTCACCTGAACCATAGGCGGAAGTTGATTCCGAGACAACGCCGCATAATCATCCGTCGCGGAAACATAGCCACGCGAGTTATAGAGATAGTTAGGAGCAAGCTGGGTCTTGGCCCCGGGAGGCACCGGATCGTTCGGGGAGCGGTGGGGCAGTATGATCAAGGCGATGACGTTCTCTGCCAGGACCCGGGTATTGATGGGCTCGGGAGGATTTCCGGTGTTCGACGCCAAAAAGGGCCGTTTCAGCGGCACTTGAAACCAGTCCAAAGGTTTGATCGTTGGAATCTTCGCGGTCGCCCGATACACCTGCAGGTATTCGCTACCTTGGTTGAATTCCGTCAGTCGAAATCTCCACCGCTCGGCCGGAAGAGGTGTGTCCTTCCCCAAAAAATCCGGCCGGTCCGTATAGCCGCGCTCCTTCTTCTCCGCCATATCGGATGTATATTCGATGAAGTAGCCCGAGGCGTTAAGCGTATTCGGCAGGTTTGCACTGACGGTCGTCGAGGCTGCGGTGGAAAGACCCTGCGGGGACTGGAAGAAAATCCCGTGGGTGACACTCTGCATTCCGGAAGTCGTCGGCAAGAGGGCCGAGGCACCGCCTGCCCTCATCGGACCGGATATGCAGTGAAGTTCGGATTGGCGGACATATCTTGTCGGAGGTTTGCTGGTGTCCGGCTTCCCACCGGTCATTGGAAACTCGTAGTCCCAATAGGTATTCAGCATCGCCTGACTCACACGACGAGTCATTACCTCGAACCCTGCCCGCGCCTCGCGGAAAGTATCCACTTTTGCCCGGGTCCGGGTGTCGATCGTGGTCACGGCACTGAGGATATAGACCGTCACGAGCATCAGCAGCATCAGCAGCGAGATGGCCACCATCATTTCGACCAGCGTGAAACCGCGGCGCACGCCAGTCGGTTTTTTTGGGCGAAGCCCGCGCAAGGAGGATTTCATAAGCCGTTGTTGGCGATCAAGACGTTCACTGTCCGGACCACTTCCGCGCCCTCGTTTTTCTTGATGATGATATAGATGGTGGCGATGTTGGTGTTGGGGAGTTGCTTTACACTCAAAAGGTCGGGATTCGGAGACTGCGGCCCCGTTCTGCCGGGCACCGTGCTGCCAACTACCTCCTTTTGGGTTTCATCCTTGACCTTGAGGAGGACGACAGCGGCGGAATACACGTAGCGTTTCTCCGTTACGGCTTGAGCATCCACTTCATTGCCTTGGTCATCGAAAAAAAAGTCCGACTTCTCCCCTCGGGCGTCCGTGCCAGCATTCTTATCCAGCTTCGCGAGTTCGGAAAATTTTGCCTGTCGCGCAAGCGTCGTCACCCGCTGAACAATTTGCATCCCGACCGTCGAGTCGATGGAACTCGACATCATGCCGAGTCCGACCGGGATCATATTGAAGAGCACCAGAAAGGAAAACGAGAGGACCCCAATGGCCAAAACGACCTCGATCAAGCTGAACGCTGATCGGGATTTTTCGAAAAACGGCCCCGTCCTGCAAAGGGGCGGGACACAAAAAGCGCTGCGGTCCGAAAGGCGGTGCAGATGATCGGGATTGTTCATGGCGGCAAGCAATTCTAGATGAACCCTGTATATCCAAAGTAGTTTCGCTGCAAATGTTTTGCGCCCGAGAAAAACATTTCTTTCGTTCCCCCTGCCCTTCACGCGTGCGCGAATCGATCGCTCAAAAACACCGCCGAATGTTTCCACAGCCCCTCCCCGTTGTTGTCGAATCCTTGGCGGCTCCAGCATCGCGAAATGCGGTTTATTTTTCTGAAACCCCCGATAGAGTGGCCGCTTCCCAGCCCTTTATGCTTCAAGACCATCCCCTCTGGCACCGCTTCACCGCCCGCCTCCATCTGCTGGTCGCGATGCTGGTCGCGCTGGTGGCTTCGGTTGTCTTCGCACTCTCCGCCGGGGAGGGAGACTTCATCTTCGTCTGGATCGGCCTCTTCCTAATTTCGATGGTCGCGATCATGACCATGCTGGGGACTTACTACTGGCTGGTCATCCCTTTCGCTTTCGTCTGTCAGCTCCCTGCGATCCCGGTCCAAGGACGATTGGTGGAATTTCCAGAGATCATGGCCGTGGTGTGCGGAGCCTTCCTGCTCATCCGCTATGCTTTGAAACAGCAAAAATTCACCCTTTTCCGCAAGGAGCACGCAGCCGTCATGCTCTATGCGGGGTGGGCATTGATAATTTTCATCAACAATCCGGTCGGATTGAGCGACATGGGAGCCGAGGCAGGTGGAATGCGCTTTTACGGAAAAATCGGTCTCGCGCTGGTCGCCTTTCTCATCATGGCGAACCAAAAAATCGATGAACGTGGCTGTAAATGGATTATTATCTTAATTCTGTTCGGCTCAATCCTGTCGGCGGCTCAGGATATCTTTTTATTCTTTTTCCCGATCGGAGGGCGCGATCAGTACGCTCTCGAGATTGACTCCGAGGCTTTCTATACTTGGCACCAATCGCTGGCCACAGTTCCCCTCACGGTGATCATCCTGTTGTTCAGCCGCTATCCGTCCCGGGAGATTTTCAGCATCCATCGCCTCTGGTCGCTAGGCACTTTCATCGCCTGTGCTGCGTTGATCGTCGCCAGCGGAAAACGGGCTGCGGCAGCCACAGTGCCTTTAGTGGCCGTAGCCGCCGCCACCGTGCGGCGGGAATTCGGATTCTTGCTCCTCTGGATCGTCGGCGCGATCATGGCCTGCGGCTTCGTCATCGTCGGCCAAGGCGAGCTATTTCATCTGTCCCTCACCGCCCAGCGAACGCTGTCGTTCCTGCCGGCGCAATGGGATGTGGAGCTCACTTCCCTCGCGGGTGGTCAGGATGAATTCCGCGAAGCCCTGCGCCGGATGGCCCGGAAGAAAATCCAGCGCGACCCTTGGATTGGGACCGGATACAAAATCGATTTGCGCATGTTGCAGGGCCTATCGCTCCAGCAGGCCACGAATATCGACGAACAAGTGACTCCTTTTGCCCTCTCCTCGTCGTGGCACAATACTTGGTTGGGTTATGCGGCAGATTTCGGCATCCCGGCCTCGGTTCTTGTGGGCATCATCCTGCTCACGGTGCTCCATCGGTCATGGAAAACGTTCAAGCAGTCGGCTCCCAATTCGCTCGGCAAGGCCCTCGCGCTTTATATTTTTCTGTTCACCATTCGAGATATTGCATTCGCCCATACCGGAGGCCACTCGGCCAATGATGCGTTCCAACGCTGGTGGATGTACGGACTCTTGGTCGCCTTAGTCCTGAGCAACCGCCAGCGTTTGGCGCTTCCGCCGGTTGCGCTCGTGCCGAACGATGGCCGCACCCGTCTCCGTCCGGCTTTCGCCAACATCGCTGCACCTCCTGCGGTGGGTGCCGGACGCCCTTCGCAGCTTTGATCAACGTGGGGGTGCAGCAGGCCGGGCGACCTAGGCATGAGGAATGCACTTTCCCCTCCCGTGCCATCACCGCCCCCACCCCGTGATGCAGTCACTCCGGAAATACTTGGCCAAACTGCTCCAGTCATCCTTTTTTAAGGACTCCTTTATCTACCTGAGCGGGAGCATCCTCAACTCGGCGCTGCCCCTGCTTGTCCTGCCGGTGCTCACCCGGTACCTCACGCCCACGGATTTCGGCTTGGTGGCTACGGCCACGGTCCTGACACAGATCCTCTCCGTCTTCATCGGGCTCAACGCCTACGGGCTGGTCGCGCGCAGCCACTTTGACGATGACCCGGACAACTTGCGGAATCTGCTCAGCACGGGCATGGGCATCAGCGCCGTGGTGACCGGCCTCGCCCTCCTCCTCGTCCTCCTCCTTGGGCAGCCCATCGCGCGGCTGACAGAGTTTCCCGCCGCCTGGCTGCCGGCGGTCATCTTCATCGGCTTCGCCACAGTCATCCAGACGAACTATCTCTCCCTCGTCCAAGCCAGGAGCGAGCCGCTGCGCTACATCTCGATTCAGACGATCGGCGGCCTGCTGAATCTCGGGTTGGCCCTCTGGTTTGTCGTGGGATTCGGTATGGACTGGCACGGTCGGATGTGGGCCCTCGTGGCTGCGCAGGGCATCGTCGCGCTGATCTGCCTGCGCGGCCTCGTCTTCCGGCTCGGGCTCCTGCGCCCGCGTTTCTTCCGGAGCGCCTACCGGCAGCTCATGGCGTTCGGCGTGCCATTGATTCCGCACGCGATCGGCGGCTGGGTGATGATCATGGCCGCCCGGCTTTACCTCAACAACATGACCACCATCGCCGACACCGGCCTCTACAGTGTCGCTTTTAATCTGACTTCCCCACTGGCTCTGCTTCTTGGGGCCGCCAACAATGCCTATGTCCCCGTGCTGTATCAATATCTGAGCAGCAAGGAGGGATGCGACAAAGTCCGCCTGTGCCGGATCTTGGTCGCGGTCGCCTGCGCCCTGCCTATCCTCGCTATCCTGTGCGCCTTCGGCGTCCGCTGGGTCCTTCCATGGATTGTCAGCGAGGGGTTTTACGGCGCGACGGATTACGTCTTTTGGATGGCCATGACCTACGCCATGCAGGGCATCTATTTCATCTTTGGAAATTTCGTCGTGTATTCCAAAAAGACCTCCCTCATGGCGTGGCGTGCGGATTTCGTCGGCGGCTTGGTCATGCTCGCTGCGTGCCCACTTCTGATTCACTGGAACGGCCCGCTCGGTGCCGCCCAAGCCGCCTTCATCGCCTTTGCCGCCTCCACCCTCGGTTGCATTTCTGCTGCGCAAAAGGCCTACCCGATGCCGTGGCGGCAGGCTCTTCTCTCATTCCGTTGAACAAATGCCCGGAGCCGGAGACCAACCACGGATTTCGCAGATGACACGGATTTGGCTTCCTAAAATTTGTGTCATCCGCGAAATCCGTGGTCAAAAATCACCCCCATGCCCATAACCACCCCTCAAAAATCCGCCCTCGTCACCGGTGGTGCCGGCTTCATTGGCTCCCATCTTACCCGGCGGCTGCTTGGCGACGGCTGGAGCGTCGATGTCGTGGACAATCTCTCGACCGGATACCGCGAGAACGTCCCGGACCACGCGACCTTCCTGCACATTGATGTCTCGCGCGACGATCTGCCCGCGCACCTTCCCGCGAAACGCTACGACGCCGTTTTTCATCTCGCGGCCCAGTCCTCGGGCGAGATTTCCTTCGACGATCCCTCCTACGACCTGCGGACCAACTGCCAGAGCACTGTCCTCTTGCTCGGCTGGTGCCAGGCAAATGGCACGACACGCTTCCTTTACACCAGTTCCATGTCCATCTACGGCGACCAAGCCGTCCAGCCCGTGGCGGAAACCGCGGTGCCCGCACCCAAGTCCTTCTACGGTATCGGCAAGCTCGCCTCGGAAGCCTACACCCACGTCTACAGCGCGTTCGGCATTCACTCGACTTCTCTGCGCCTCTTCAATGTCTATGGGCCCGGTCAAAACCTCGCCAACATGCGCCAAGGCATGGTCAGCATCTTCCTCGCTTACATCTTGAGAAAGCAGGACCTCATCGTCAAAGGTGCCCCGGACCGTTACCGCGACATCATCTACGTCGACGACGTCATCGACGCCTACCTCGCCTGCCTCGACAACCCCGCCACCTACGGCAAGTCCTACAACGTCGGCACCGGCCGCCGCACCACCGTGGGCGAGCTCATCGACGCCGAACTCCGCGCTTTCGGCTACGCGCCCGGCGAATATCCGGTGAAATTCACGACCAGCACCCCAGGCGACACCTTCGGCATCCAGGCCGACATCACCGCCCTCCAGGCTGCCACCGGCTGGACGCCGCAGACCGATCTGCACGCCGGCCTCGCCCGCATGGTCGAGTGGGCGAAAACGCTGCCCGCCTCCGCGTAGAGCACCGCCCGTGGTCACGATCACCGAGCAGGACGCCGTCTGCCGCATCACTCGGGAGGGGGCCGTCGTGATCGAGTTCCCCGTCGTCTTCGACCCGCAACGCGCCCTCGATCTCCTGCGGGAAATCAACACGCTCCAAGCCACCGATGGCACACTGATCCATGCCCGCCACCGCGAAGGCTCCACCCCGCTTTGGGCCATGCTTCAGGAGCATCTCTTTTGGGAATACCTCCAGCCCTTCATCAAATACCGCCCGGTCATTCAGTGGCTCGCGGCCCATGCAGACGAGAGACTCAGCACCACGATTCCGGGAATCATCATCTGGCACGGCCTGCTCAGCGCCTCCCCTTCTCCCGCGGCCGGCGGGCGGCTGCGCGCGTGGTTCGAGAATGCGTTTCTCCTCGTCAATGCCACCCTCACCGGCCTCTGGACACGCGCGACCGGCGCGAAGTTTTTGCTGTGGAGCCTCAATTCCGTCTGGGGCGACCGCTGGATCGACTACCGGCTCAAGGATGTCTATGCCGCGCTGTGGAAAACGAGCGTCCCTTTCGTCGAGGGCTTCCCGTTCCCCGGCTTCAAGCTGATCGCCAAACGCCTCCTCGGGAGCCGTCGCCCCGCCTTTTTTGCCCCGAATATCCTCCGCCTGCACCCCTCCGCCTACTCCCTGTCGGAGCCCGCGGACTACTATTTCGCGCAAGTCAAAACCATGCCTGCG
>CAYQBV010000238.1:0-7001 GCA_964415705.1 uncultured Chthoniobacter sp.
TCGCCGGCCACGCGCACCCCCTTTCTCCTCAACTCCACCCTGCTCGTCCTCGCGCTCGCGCTGCCTGCATCGGCCGCAGTCGAGATGAAGGAAGGGCCGGACAAGGTGCGCGTCGAGATCGGCGGAGAGCTTTTACGGAGTACTGCTTCATCGGTGCGCCGCACGTTTACTTTTACCCGCTGATCGGTCCCGGCGGCGCTCGGATGACGCGCGACTGGCCGATGAAGAACACGCCCGGCGAGGAGCACGATCATCCGCATCACCGCTCGCTGTGGTTCGCGCATGGGTCGGTCAATGGCGTGGATTTCTGGACTGAGGCTGCGCCGGGGCAGAAGGCGAAAGCACACGGACGGATCGAGCACGCGAAATTCCTCGAAGTGAAAGGCGGTGAAAAGGAGGGCGTGATCCGCGATCAACTCCGCTGGGTCGCCGCGGACGGCAGTGTGCCGGTGACGGGTGTGCAGACCTTTCGCGTGCAGGATGGCGCGGAGCGGATCATCGACTTCGCCATGACGCTGACCGCCGGGGAAAAGGACGTGGTTTTTGGCGATACGAAGAAAGGCACCATGGCGCTGCGCATCGCGGAATCCATGCGGCTGGTCGGTGCGGACAAGAAGCCGGGCGCGGGAAAAATCCTGAACTCAGCGGGCGATGTGGACGCGAAAGTGTGGGGCAGGAGAGCGGCGTGGGTGGACTACGCGGGACTGGTGGATGGCAAGATGGTGGGCATCGCGATCTTCGATCATCCGCAGAACCCCCGGCACCCGACGCGCTGGCACTCGCGCGACTACAGACTCTTCGCGGCGAATCCTTTTTGCGAACATGACATGGACAAGACGCATCCCGCCGGCACGGGCGATTTCAAGCTCGCCGCCGGCAGGAGCGTGACCTTCCAATATCGGATCATCCTCCATGCTGGCGACGCCGCGCAGGCCAAGATCGCCGAGCGCTTCGCCGACTACGCGGCGGCTGGAAAGTAGGCCCTGCGGCCTCGCACCAAGGCACAAAGGCACTAAGGGAATCGGGTGCGGAATGTTCCTACCCTTTGTGAACTCCGTGCGAGGCGCGGCCCGTTCCCTCAATCCCGCATCCCCATGAAACAATCCCGCCGCAGCTTCCTCAAATCCACCCTCGCCGCGGGCGCCGCGCTTCGTTCCGTTTGCGGCGGTTTCGGCTCCGCCCAACATCCTCTTCATCGTCGCTAATGACATGGGCTACGCCGATTGCGGCGTGCATGGCTGCAAGGATGTGCCGACCCCGAATCTCGACGTGCTTGCGGCAGGTGGCGTGCGCTTCACCAATGGCTATGTCACGGGCACGGTGTGCAGCCCGACGCGCGCGGCGTTGATGACATCGCGCTATCACTATCGGGACGGCGTCTTCGACTGGATACCGCCGGGCAAGGCCCGGATTGATTCCTGATGTGCCGACGGTCGCGGGCTATTTGAAAAAAGCCGGCTATCGGACTGCGATCGTGGGTAAGTGGCACCTTGGCGAACAGGAGGAATCTCAGCCGCTCAAGCGAGGATTCGACGAGTTCTATGGTTTCCTCGGCGTTGGACGGAGCTATTTTCCCGACCAGCCGAAGGCAGCGGGTGTGAAGGTCAATCACTACACCCAGATTGTGCGTGGCGCGGAGTCCGTCTTGGAAAAGGAATACACCACGCACGCCTTCGCTCGGGAGGCGGTCGAATTTCTGGAGCGGCAGAAAGGCAGCGCGCAGCCGTTCTTCCTCTATCTTGCGTTCAATGCAGTCCACACACCCATGGAGGCACCGGACGATTACCTCGCGCGTTTCACGAACATCGCGGACAAGAAGCGCCGCACCTATGCCGGTATGTTGTCCGCGATGGATGATGACATTGGCCGCGTGCTGAAAGCAGTGGACGAGGCTGGAGTGGAGGATAACACGCTTATCTGCTTCATCAGCGATAACGGCGGCCCCATCACCCGCAACGCACCGAATGCCTCGATAAACACACCTTTGCGCGGCGGCAAAGGTGAGACGTGGGAGGGCGGCATCCGTGTGCCGTTTTTCATGAAGTGGAAAGGGCATCTGAAAGCAGGCGCGACATTCACGGAGCCGGTTATTCAGATGGACATCACTGCGACAGCGCTCGCTCTGGCTGGCGTGAAAACGGATGCGAAGTGGGCGATTGACGGCGTGGACATGCTTCCGTTCCTCAACGGCGTGAAAACCGCGCCGCACGCGATGCTCTGCTGCGAATGCGGCCAGCAATGGGCCATCCGCGAGGGCCAGTGGAAGCTCACCTACGCCATGCCGGACAAGACTGCGAAAACACCGCTGCTCGGACTTTACGACCTGAGCAACGACATCGGCGAGGCCCACAATCTCGCCGCAGCGCATCCAGAGCGCGTGAAGCAACTGCAATCCGATTGGGCTGCCTGGCGGAAGAACTTGCTCGGCGACACACCGGCGGCGGACGTGAAACCCAAGGCGGCATACGATTCGCCTTAACCAAAGCACTTCGCCATCTTCGGGAAAAATCCGAACTCACTGCGCGGGGCGGTTGACGCGAAAGTTCCGAATTTCGAGGTGACTATGCACTGTGCGAAACGCAAACCACCCGCTGCTCAGCGGCGCTGGGTCGCGGAACGTAAAAACCATTTCACCATCGCGCCAGAACTCAGCGACGCCGTCGCGCGCCACGAGTCGGATGTGATAGGCGTGGTTGGCTACGAGTAAGAATTTCTTGTCCCGCAAATCATGCCCGGGCAGGAGCGGGCGGGCTGGCGTGCCATCGTAGCGGCGGAAGCGGGTGGTTGAGTTCGAGTTGCCGCCGTAGCCGACGTAATAGGTGAGCAGCGAGTCGTAGTCGGCGAACTTTCCCGAGCGGGCATGGCCCGGAGCAAACGGCGGTTCGGGTGTGCGTGAGTCGCTGGCCATCCAGAAACAGTTCATGTCCGACACGCGATCTTGCCGCCCGCCTGCGGAGACGACGGTGATGTCGTATTCGATCTGGACGGGAGCAGTGAGCTTTTCGCGAAGCCAGACCGTGCTGCCTGCAGCATCCTCGATGACGAGCACGCCGTCGCGTGCCGTCACGGTGCCGCCCCGCATTTGCTCGACGCTCCATGCGTTCATACCGTGTTGAAAATCGTCGCGCACCAGCGGGTCCGGTGTGGTGGCACCAGTCAGGCACAAACCAAGCGAGGCGAAAATGAGAAGTGCGGGGCGCATATGAGTCACGGCAAAGATTCAACTTTCAGGCGGAGGCAAATTGGAGGACAAAATCAGCCACGGTCGCGACGGGGTGCGATTACAGCTGGCATCAGTCATGTGATCGAATTTCGGAAATAGAATGTTGTATCCACCACGCTGTAATCGGCACCCTTGCTTGCTCAAGCGTTGCCTTCACCCAATTGATAAATGAACACTGATTCCAATTCCGCATTACGTCGTCTCCTTCTCATCGCAGCCGCCCTCCTGACCGCCGTCTCACCGCTCCTGAGTGCTGCGGATGAATTGCCCTTGATTTTCAATGGCAAGGATTTGACAGGGTGGAAGGCTCCGGACCCGAATTCATTTTGGAAGGTGTCGGACGGTGTGCTCGTGGGCGAGAACGACGAGGCGATGAAGGGGAACGTGCTTTATACGGACGCGGCATTTGGCGATTTTGTATTCGAGGCGGAGGCGCGCTGGTCGGGTGAAATTGATAGCGGCTTCATGCTGCGGAAGCCGGAATTGCAAATGCAGATCGGTATTTCGCGCAGCCTCAAGAAGGACATGACCTGTTCGTTCTACACGGGTGGCGCGGAGAAATACCCGGAGGCCGGTCAGGCAAAGGAGCTGACCAAATTTCTCAAGCCCGGAGATTGGAATGCGTTTCGCGTGATGGCCAAAGGGGACACTTTCACCGTCTGGCTCAACGGCCAGAAAGTCTCCGAGTATGTGTCGCCAAAATACGCGGGAGCCGCGCCGATTGGGCTTCAGATTCATCCCGGTCTGAAAATGAAAGTGGAGTTCCGCAACATCCGTGCAAAGGCGCTGAGCGGCGGCATCAAGGGTTTGGAAAGCAGCCACAAAGAGATCCCGCCTGCCGCGACGAAGTAGAATTTCCCGCCACTTCCGCCGATGATTCCGCCGCTCGCAGCCTCTCTCGATCCAGCGGCCATGATCCGGCCCCGGCGTCGCATCGAAGGTTTTTCAGCCATCCTGCTTCCGTTTCTAACAAACGGCGAAGTGGACTGGCCCGGCTTCGCTGCGCATGTCCGCCGCACCGTGCAGGCCGGGCTGGGGCCGGCGGTGAATATGGACACCGGCTTTGCCAATCTCATTGATGACGCGACGAGACGCCGCGCGCTTGAAATTACGCGGGCCGAATGCGCCGGGCGCAGCTACGTGGCAGGTGCGTTCGTGGGCGACGAGCCGGGTGCGGCGTTCGATTTTGAAACCTACGCGCGGCAGTTGGAGATGATCCAGCAGCACGGAGGCACGCCCGTGATTTTCCAAAGCTACGGCCTCACGTGGCAGAGTGACGACGCAATCATCGCCGCATACGCAAGGCTCGGCACCGTCTCGGAGCGGTTCGTCGGCTTTGAACTTGGAACGATGTTCGCGCCGTTCGGGAAAATCTACTCGCTCGAAGTGTATCGAGGTCTGATGGGCGTGAAACAGTGCATCGGTGCGAAGCACTCGTCGCTCAGCCGCGTTCTCGAATGGCAGCGCATCGCGCTCCGCGACGCGACGCGCCCGGACTTCCGCGTCTTCACCGGCAACGATCTCGCCATAGATATGGTGATGTATGGCAGCGACTATCTTCTCGGCCTCTCGACCTTCGCGCCCGATGTGTTCGCCAAGCGCGACGCCGCGTGGCTCGCGGGCGATCCCGCATTTTACGAACTCAACGACCAGCTCCAATATCTCGGCTTTCTCGCATTCCGTCCCCCCGTGCCCGCCTACAAACATAGCGCCGCGATGTTCCTGAAACTGCGTGGCTGGATCGGCTGCGACGACACGCATCCGATGTCAGCGAAACGCCCGGATTCGGATCGCGAAATCCTCGCGGATATCTTGAAGCGATTGCCCTCATGATTCCACCAGCTCCTGCGATGCCTGACCCATTCAAACTCACGCGCATTCCTTCGTTGAAAACTGTGGGCGATTTTCGTGCGCACTGCGCATCGCTTGATATCGATCTGCCGTGTGAGGATAGTATCGCCTCGGGTGATTCACCGCTCGCGCGGGCTGTGTCGGATGTGACGGTGAATGGCAAGCGCATCAGTAATCGCGTTGCGATTCATCCGATGGAGGGTTGGGACGGCTCGACGACAGGCGGTGTGACGGAGGAAATGAGGCGGCGCTGGCAGCGTTTCGGCGAGAGCGGCGCGAAGCTCATCTGCGGTGCGGAGGCGATGGCTGTGCGACCTGACGGACGTGCGAATCCGAACCAGATAATCATCATCGAGCAAAACAAGGCGGGGCTCGCGGAACTGATGGACATTTTGAAAAAGGCGCACGCGGAGCGCTACGGCACGTCGGACGATCTAGTGGTCGGTTTTCAGCTCACGCACTCGGGGCGCTTCTGCAAACCGAATGGCAAAACGACCTATGAGCCGCGCGTGGCGTTTCGGCATCCGATTCTCGATGCGAAATTCAAGGTTACGAGTGATGCGCAGGTTTTTACCGACGGCGAAATCGAGCGGCTCATCGAGGATTACATCCGCGCTGCGAAAATCGCGTGGGACGTCGGCGCGGACTTCGTGGACATCAAACACTGCCACGGCTACCTGCTGCACGAATTCCTCGGCGCGCACACGCGGCCTGGAAAATTCGGGGGCAGCTTCGAGAACCGCACGCGCATTTTGCGCGACATCGTTTCAGGCATCCGTGCGAGCGGGAACCCAATCGAGTTTGGCGTGCGGCTGAGCATGTTCGACAAAGTGCCGCATCGTCCGGACCCCGCGCTGTCCGTGCCCGGCAAGCTCGGCCCCGGCATTCCCGAGGAGCACGCGCACGCGCTGCCGTATCGCTATGGCTTCGGTGTGAGCCAAAATGATCCGACGCAGATCGATCTCACGGAGACATTTCAATTCGTCGAGTTGTGCGCGCAGCTCGGCGTGAAAATCCTAAACACGACCGCAGGTTCGCCCTACTACACGCCGCATATTCAGCGACCCGCTGCGTATCCGCCGAGCGATGGTTATCAGCCGGCATATGACCCTCTGATAGATATCGAGCGGCAGGTGCAAGTTGTCCGTCAACTTCGCACGAAGGCGTCGAAGGACATGCTCATTGTGGCATCCGGTCTAAGCTATTTGCAGGAATACCTTCCGCACGTTTCGCAATATCTCCTTCGCAATGGGTGGGCGGACATCATCGGCATCGGTCGTGCAGTATTGAGCTATCCGCACATGCTTGTTGATGCCGCGTCGAAGGGTGAGTTGGAGAAACGCTACATCTGCCGCACATTCAGCGATTGCACCACCGCGCCGCGAAACGGCCTCATCAGCGGTTGCTACCCCCTCGACAAATTTTACACAGCAAAGCCTGAGGCGGCGGCTTTGAAGGAAATCAAAAAGCGCCTCGGTGCGTGATTCACTTCTTTTCCGTCGGAGGCGCGAGGTTGCTGCGCAGCCACGCGAGGACGTTGGCGACATCGGCGGGCGTGAGTCCTTCGGCGAAGGATGGCATGAGCGAGGTGGCGAGGCGGCGCACGCCGGTCACATCTTTGCGCAGGAGCACTTGCTCGACGCCGTTCGGCAAAACCAAGGTGAGGCTGGTGGCTCCGTCCTCTTTTAGGATGCCAGATGCGGTGTTGCCATCTGCCATTTGCACAAGTGTCGTCTCATAGCCGGGTCGTATGCGTTCGTTCGGCATGAGGATTTCCTTGAGGAGCGATTCCTCTGCCAAGCCGAGTTGGCCCAACAAGTCGGGACCGACTTCGTGACCTTCGCTGCCGATGCGGTGACACAGCGCGCACGTTTGGAGAAACAATGCGTGTCCGCGCCCGAGGTCGCGCTGGCCCGCGAGCGCGGCG
>CAYQBV010000239.1:0-6975 GCA_964415705.1 uncultured Chthoniobacter sp.
CGTTTCGGCGGGACGCCGAAACCAGCACGCGGGACGCGCGCGCTCCCCGGAGTTCCGGTGTCGCGCGCCCATGAAAATCTTCCTGCTCACGCCGGGCACGGGCAGCTACCACTGCGGCGTCTGCCTGCGCGACAATGCGCTGGCCAAGGAACTCATCCGCCTGGGACACGAGGCGGTGATGCTCCCGATGTATCTGCCGCTCACGCTCGACGAACCTGCCGCGTCCCCCGACACCCCGATTTTCTTCGGCGGCATCAATGTCTATTTGCAGCAGAAGTCCGCGCTTTTCCGCCACACCCCGCGCTGGCTCGACGACATCCTCAATCAACGCTGGCTGCTCAAGCTCGTCGCCGGCAGCGCCGCGAGCCAGACCGGCGGACCGGACATTGGCGCGCTCACGCACTCCATGCTGCTCGGCGAAGACGGCCGGCAGGCGAAAGAACTCGATGAGCTGATCGCGTGGATGAAAGCGCACGGGAAGCCCGACGCCGTGGGGCTCTCCACCGCGCTGCTCACCGGCCTCGCGCGACGCATCCGGAGCGAACTGGGCATCCCCGTGCTCGGCTCGTTGCAGGGCGAGGACAGCTTTCTCGACTCGCTCGCCGAGCCGTGGCGGACGCGCTGCTGGGAAACGCTCGCCGAGCGCGCGCGCGACGTGAACGCCTTCGTGGCTCCGAGCCGCTACTACGCCGACCTCATGGGCACGCGAATGAAACTCGCGCCGCCACAGCTCCGCGTGATCCCCAACGGCATCGCGCCCGGCGACTTCACGCCCGCGCCCGCGCCCCCGCCGCTGGCGGTCGGCTATCTCGCGCGGATGGTCGCCGGCAAGGGACTCAGCACCGTCGTCGAGGCCTTCATCCTGCTGAAAAAGCGTGGACGTTTTCCCGCCGTGAAACTCCTCATCGCCGGCGCGATGACCGCGGGCGACACCGCCTACGCCGAGTCGCTCAAAACGAAACTCAACGCCGCTGGGTGCGGCACCGATGCGGAGTTTCACCCAAACGTCAGCCGCGAGGAAAAGGCCGCGTTTCTCCGCCGCTGCACGCTGCTCAGTGTCCCGGCGAACTACGGCGAAGCTTTCGGTCTCTACATTGCGGAAGCGTGGGCCGCGGGCGTGCCAGTCGTGCAGCCGCGCTGTGCGGCGTTCACGGAATTGGTCGGGGCGACGGGTGCGGGAATGCTGTGCGAACCGGGCAATGCGGAGGCCCTGGTCGATGGCTGGGAGAAGCTGCTCGCTGATCCGGCGAAAGCACGGGAGATGGGTGCGCGCGGACGGGCGGCGGTGGAGGGCGAGTTTTCGCTGGCGCGGATGGCGGAGCGCTTCGTGGCGTTGACGACGGAATTTCAGCCCTCCGCCCTTGCCCGGCGGCAGGGCTGTGCCTAGCCTTCGCATCATGGCTCCAGATCAAGTCCGCAAAGTTCTTCAAGCTGTGCCTTTTCGCCCGTTCACCGTGGAGATCGCCGGACAGCGACGTGTTCCGGTGAAACATACGGACTACGCGCAACTGTCGCCGGCCGGGAGGACGTTGGTGGTCTTCAGCGATGACGACGATGCGGCGGACATCATCGACGTGTTTCTGATCACGAGCCTGAGCCTGGCGAAGACCCCAGCACGCCGGAAGTAATGCCGTTCGATTTCAAGCTCACCCGCCGCGTGGAATTCGCGGAGACCGACATGGCCGGCATCGTCCATTTCGCGAACTTTTACCGCATGATGGAAGTGACCGAGCACGCCTTCTTCCGCTCACTCGGTTTCTCCATCCACGGCCACGATCCCGGGAGCACGACCGGTTGGCCGCGGGTTAGTGCGCGTTGCGATTTCCGCGCACCGCTGCGCTTCGAGGACGAGGTCGAGATTCATCTGCTCGTCGCCGAAGTGCGCACGCGCTCGATCCGCTACGTGTTCGTTTTTCGTAAAGTCGCCGACGGCACCGAGGTCGCGCGCGGCGAGGTCGTCGCCGTCTGCGCGAGTGTGGAGAAAGCCACCGGCAAGCTCAGCGCCGTGCCGATTCCCGAGGCCGTGCGCGCGGCCATCCAACCCGCGCCGGCCGGACTGCTGGCGTAAACCCCTGTCCCTCGCTCCGATGCCCACCAACCCAACCAAACCCCAATCAATGAACTGGATTCACTTCGCCTATCTCACCGTCCTCTTCTGGGGCGTTTACGGAGTCATTCTCCACATCGGCCGCGGCGGTATGCCGATGGGTGCAGAGGCGGGCAACGCCGGCCTCAAGGCCTTCCTCTGGGTCGGCATCGCTTACTTTTTCGTCGCCGTGCTCGGGCCGATCATCGTGCTGAAAATGCGCGGCTCGAGTTTCAACTTCGCCGGCCCCGGCATTACTTGGAGCTTCGTCGCGGGCGTCGCCGGGGCGCTCGGGGCGTTCACGCTGGTCCTCGCGATGGGTGCGGCGGCGGTCACGATGAAAGGGGCGGCGCCGTCCGCGGTCATGCCGATTGTCTTCGGCGGAGCGCCCATCGTGAATGTGATCGTTGCCATGCTCGTGCACCCGCCGGCGGGCGGCTTCAAAGCGATCCCGATGCCCTTTCTCGCGGGCATCGTGCTCGCGGCGTTCGGCGCATTTCTCGTGGCGAAGTACGCGCCGACGAACCAGGGCGCACCAGCCAAGCCAGCAGCGGCAGCCGGGCAGCAAGCCGGGCACTGACGCGCCATGGAACCGCCGGGCCAGCTCGACCGCCTGCGCGCGCTGCTCGCGGAAATTCTGCCGCGCAACCGCTTCGTCACGCGCCGACTGGGCGACTTCGGTGATCTGCGCGACCTCGCGGATTTTACCGCGCGCGTGCCCTTCACGCACAAGTTGGAGTTGGTCGCCGACCAGGCCGCGCATCCGCCCTACGGCTCGAATCTCACCTTTCCCAGCGCCGCCTACACGCGTTTCTGCCAGACCAGCGGCACGACTGGACGGCCGCTCGCGATCCTCGACACGAACGAGAGCTGGCAGTGGATGCTCGGCAACTGGCAGCGCATCTACACCGCCGCCGGAGTCGAGCCGGGCGCGCGCGTTTATTTCGCGTTCTCGTTCGGGCCGTTCCTCGGTTTCTGGACGGCGTTTGAAGCCGCGGCGCAACACGGCTGCCTGTGCCTGCCCGGCGGCGGATTGAGCAGCGCGGCGCGCTTGCGGGCGATGGTCGAGCACCGCGCCGAAGTGCTCTGCTGCACGCCCACCTACGCGCTGCGCCTGCTCGAAGTGGCGCGCGAGGAAGCCATCGATCTCCGCGCCGCCGAGGTCCGCACGATCATCGTCGCCGGCGAGCCCGGCGGCAGCGTGCCCGCGGTGCGCGAGCGGATCAGCGCTGGGTGGAATGGCGCGCGCGTGGTGGATCACTACGGCATGACGGAGGTCGGTCCGGTGGCTTACGAAGACCCCGAGCGCCCTGGGGTGCTGCGGCTGATCGAGGAGTCGTACTTCGCCGAAATCATCGAGCCCGGCGGCACGGCGCCCGTGCCCGAAGGAGGTGTCGGCGAGCTGGTGCTCACGCCTCTCGGACGCCACTCCTGGCCGCTGCTCCGCTACCGCACCGGCGACCTCGTGAAATGGTCGCGCGACGCGCGCGGCATCGCGCTGGAGGGCGGCATCATCGGCCGCGCCGACGACATGGTGGTGGTCCGCGGCGTGAATGTGTATCCGGCCGCCTTCGACGCCCTCGTGCGGATGATCCCCGAGATCGGCGAATATCGCGTGACCGTCTCCCAACGCGGTGCGCTGACGGAACTGACGGTCGAGATCGAGTCGCCCGACGACACCGCGGCGACGCGCCTGGAGCGCGCGCTGAACCAGGCCTTTTCGCTCCGCATCCCCGTCATCCGCGTCGCGCACGGAACTCTCCCGCGCTTTGAGATGAAGGCGCGCCGGTGGACGCGGGCGGAATGAGGAAGGCGGCTGGAATTTTCCGCCGCCTCACTCCGTGATCGGCGCGACATCCACGGACACCTTCAGCTCGTGCTCGCCGCCACCCACGACGACGCCGCGGAGCGGGCTCACGTCGCTGAAATCGCGGCCCCAGGCGACGGTGATGTGGCGGTCGCTGGGGAGCAGGTTATTCGTCGGGTCGGCGTCGATCCAGCCGTAGCCGGGGCACCAGGTGGCCAGCCACGCGTGGGAGGCATCGGCCCCGATGAGGCGCTTCTTGCCCGGCGGCGGGAGCGTTTCGAGATAGCCGCTGACGTAACGCGCGGGCAGCCCGAGGGAGCGCAGACAGGCGATCCCGAAGTGCGCGAAATCCTGACAGACGCCGCGGCGATTTTGGAAAAAATCCTGGAGCGGGGTGGCCACGGTGGTGGCGCGTTTGTCGAATTTGAAGTCGCGAAAAATCCGCGCGGTCAGGTCGCGCAGTCCGTCGAGCAAAGGCTGGCCCGCGGGGAAGGACGTGGCGGCATAGTCGGCAAACGAGGCGTTGCGGACGACGTGAGGCGAATCAAAGCGGAATTCGCCGGTCGTGGTCGCCTCGGTGAGCAGGTGACCGGCGCAGGCGGCGCGCACGGTTTCCCATGCGGGAGTCTGGTGAGGGAGGATCGTCGCGGCCACGCGTACCCGGCTGCGGGCGGTCACCACCAGCTCGGCGTGCGGTTTTTCGAGGCTGAAAAAAGTGGCCGGTGTTTCGTGGAAGGAGGTTCGCTCGGAGAGCGCGTCCGGCTCGGGAGCGATCTCCAGCGCGAACTCCTGCAGCTCCTGCCACCGGAGCGCGCGCGGGCGCAGATGCGCGATGTGGTGCGAAACGGCGACGTCGGACGAGTAGGTGTAGGTCGTGCGATGGGTGATGGCGTAGAGCATGGGTGTCTGCTGCTTGCGCTTTAACTGAGGCGCGGAGCGATGTGACTGAAGTAAGTCGCGCCGAGGAAGCCGGAGAGCGCGGAGCAGCCCCCGACGATTTCCGTGAGCAGTGCGTCGAGCGGTTTGACCCGCCCGCGGCGTGCGCGCTCGGCGAGGGCGGGGATGTCGGCCGCGGTGAGCCGCGCGATGATCTTCCGGAAGGGCGCGGGATCGGGCCGCGTGCCGTGGGCGGCGGGCAGTTCGTCGAAGTGGCGCGCGATGGCGCGGCATTGAAAGGCGAGCGAGCGCGGGTTGCTGATGTCGGCCAGGAGCAGGTCGAGTGTGGCGGGCAATTCCGGCTGCGCAAAATGGCGGCGGCGGTAGGTCATGGTGCTGTCGGAGTATTCGAGAAGGGGGGCGAGAGCGGAGGCACCGGCGGGATCGGTGGCGAGGACGGCGCGAATGTTCGAGGTGACATTGATCGCGCGCTCGATCCGTCGCCCGAGGGCGAGGAAGCGCCAGGCGTGGCCGCGCGTCATATTTTCCGACTCCATGCCGCTGAAGCCAGCGAGGTGAATGATGAGCCGGTGCAGGACAGCGAGGATCGTTCCCGCGGTGGGGCGTCGCGGCGTGGCGGGGAAATCGGTCTGCATCCGGTTGAGGATGCGCCAAGTATCGCCGCTGAGGCGGTCGCGCACGCTGGCGATGAGGTAGCCCACGCGCTCCAGCAGCGCGCGGACGCTGCCCGGCTCCTCCCGCGCAAAGACGAGATCGCGCAGGGCGGCAGCCAGTTCGGTGGGCGAGAATTTTTCCGCGAAGCGCTCCGGCAGCATCTCGCCCGCCGCGAACCAGCGGGCCAGCGCCGCCAGTTCCCGCTCATCGCCCGGGCCGCCCTCGCCGGCGAACCGGCTGAGTGCGGTGCGGAGCAGCCGCGTGGTGTCCTCCAGCCGCTCGGCGTAGCGGCCGAGCCAGAAAAGATTCTCCACCGCCCGGCTCGGCACCGAGGCGTGGCCGCGATCGAAGACCGCCGGCGTGCCGGTTTCCGCCACGGTCGTGCTTTCCTCCGGCCCGGCGGAAAGCACCCACGTATCCATGCTCGCGCCGCCGTGCTGCGACGAAACCACCGGGGATTCCGCCGTGGCCGAGACCCGGGTGAGACCACCCGGCAGCACCGCAAAGCCGTCCGGCGTGGCGCACACATAGCAGCGCAAAATCAGCGGGCGCGGTTCCAGGCTCACGCCGTTCCAGAGTGGCGTGGTGGAAAGGGCCACGCGCTCCTGGCCGACATAATTCTCCGGATTTGCCCGCACGCGCGCCGCCAGCTTCTGCCGCGCATCCGCCGTGAGCGTCGCTCCGAAGGACGGCTCCGCGTGCCCGACGAAACTGCGTTTCATCACTCTCGTATCCAAGCCGCGGAGCGTGGCCTCACGCTCCGCGTCCTGCCCGCACCACCATGTCGCCACGTTGGGGATGCGGAGTTCCTCGGCGAGGAGATGCCGCGCCAGCTTGGGTAGAAAAGCGAGGATCGCCGGGGATTCCACGGCCCCCGACCCGAGGGCGTTCGAGATCGCCACGTGACCCGCGCGCGCGGCCTCCACCAGCCCCGGCACGCCGAGGATAGAATCGCCACGCAACTCCAGCGGATCGCAATACGTGTCGTCCACGCGACGCACGATCACGTCCACCGGCTGGAGCCCATCGAGTGTTTTGAGAAAGACGCGCCGGTCCCGCACGGTGAGATCGCCGCCCTCCACCAGCGCCAGCCCGAACTGCCGCGCGAGGTAGGCGTGTTCAAAGTACGTCTCGCTCAGCGGCCCGGGCGTGAGCAGCACCGTGTGCGGCGTCTCCGTCCAGGGCGCGAGCGCCTGCAAACCCTCGCGCCGCGCCGCGAAAAACCCCGCCAGCCGATCGACCCGGCACGCCCGAAATTCCTCCGGCAGCACCCGCGAGACGATGCTCCGATTTTCCAGCGCATAGCCCACCCCGCTCGGCGCCTGTGTCCGGTCCGTGAGCACCCACCAGCGACCGTCCGGCGCGCGCGTCAGATCGATCGCATGAAACGAGAGAAACATCCCGCGCGGCACCTGCATGCCGTGGCACGGGCGGAGGAAACCGGGGTTTGCGTGGAGCAGCGCCGGCGGGAGCACGCCATCGCGCAGCAGCCGCTGCGGACCGTAGATGTACGCGAGCACGAGGTTCAGCA
>CAYQBV010000240.1:0-6970 GCA_964415705.1 uncultured Chthoniobacter sp.
GCGCATCGGGCATCTGTTCGGCGCGCTGCCTCCGGAGATGCGCGACGACACCGCGTTCATGGATCGCATCCACGCATATCTGCCCGGATGGGACATCCCGAAAATCAACCGCGACCTGCTCACGGATCACTTCGGCTTGGTGAGCGATTATCTCTCCGAGTGCTGGAACCAACTCCGCAAACAAAGCCGGCAGGCCGTCTGGCAGGGGCGCGTGCAATTCGGCGGCGCGCTCAGCGGACGCGACACGACGGCGGTGCAAAAGATCGTCGGTGGTCTCCTCAAGCTACTCTTCCCCGATCCCGCCAGCGCGGTGCCAGACGACGCGCTGGAGTGGGCCGTGCGCCTCGCGCTCGAATGCCGTCGTCGCGTGAAGGAGCAGCAGAAACGGATCGGCTCGGCGGAGTTCCGCAACACGCACTTCAGCTACACCCTCGGCGAGGATGGCGTGGAGAAATTCGTCGCGACGCCAGAGCTGTGCAGCGAGGACAGCATCGGCAGCGATCCTTTGCCGCCCGGGCAGGCATGGGTCGTTTCGCCCGGCGGTGGCGAAGAGAATCCCGGTCTCTACCGGATCGACGTGACCGAAGGCCCCGGCAGCGGCGTACGCATCCTAAACCAGCCAACGCCTGCGCCTTTCAAAGAGAGCGTGCGATGCGCCGAACAGAATCTCTACGTGCGCGCCAAGGAACTCGTCGGAGACCGTGACCCACGCTCGCATGAGTTTTCCGTGCAACTGCGCGCGTTTGATGCATCGAAGACCGGCTCCGCAACGGGAGTTGGCGTGCTCTTGGCACTTTGTTCCGCGCTCCTGCAAAAGAGCCTCAAAGGCGGTCTGGTCGTGATCGGCGGTTTGAATCTCGGCGGCTCGATCGAGCCGGTCTTCAACGCCGTGAGCGTCGTCGAACTCGCAATCGAAAAAGGGGCCGGCAGTGTCCTCGCACCGATCACCGCCCGCCGGCAGTTGAACGACCTCCCCGATGACCTCGCCACGAAGATCACGGTGCTCTACTACAGCGATGCGCGGGAGGCGTTGCTAAAAGCACTCGGGGAGTGAAGCGACCCCGGTTACGTCGGATCTTACACGCGAAGTCGGCGGCGCGCGGCTTTCCTGCCCTTTCCTGCCGACCCCAGATGCACCACGCAGCCAAAGCGACCGTCAGCCTTGATTGCGAGACGATGGCCCGTAATCGCGATGCGCACCGAGTGCCGCTTCTTCGGTGGGGTGCCTGGACAGCGCGGCCTGCGAGATGTCATCGAATGCCTCTCAACGGTCAAGTAACACCGCCGGCAATTTTCGGCTTTCCGCCGTCGCGCCAGATGGCGAATGTGTGATCGCTTGTGGAAAAGCACGATGATCGAAGCACTCCCCTATCCTTGGACAAATAACCCTGGGCTGAGCCGCGCCCTTCGCGATGGTAAGATTTGGAGTGACTCGTGTTGTCATCTGGCGACTCGAAAAACCATCAAACGCGCCTTTAAGCAGGCATTTGGAACCCGCGTCATTCGAACCGATGACGATGAGCTATTTGGTGTAATTTGCGTCGATGTCTTAGCTTCGACCAAAGGTCGGGCAATACTCGATAAAGCGCGCCGTGAACGGCCTTCGCTCGGCACCTACTTGCTTGATGAGGTTGCGGCTCGATACGGGGAGCTATTTCCCGAAAATGCCGCTTTCGCAGCAAAGAAGCTCAATGACGTTTGGCGACTCGATTTCACTCGTTTCGAAGATTGGCTTAGTAAGCACCAATTTGAGGAGGCGGATGTTCTGGCGCTCGCGCTCCTCGCGTGTGGCTTTACGATGTTAGACCGCTCGCTGGCTCAACGTCTCTCGACCCTCGTGATGGAATATGAACCGCGCGTATTGGCGTGGCTGACGGACGACGAAGCGGCGGTGCCGAATGAACAGAACGAGCACCCCGAAGACGACGGTCCGCCCCCTAGCGATCTAGATGACACCGAGGGCAACAAGGGGACCGAAGACACGCGATCGGAGCCGGAAACTGATGACGAAGATAGCGCGCCAGTATTGGCGCGTCCCGGTCCGCCCCCACCACCAAACGCGGCTGGCAGTGACTTTGCCCGGATGGAGGAGGCGATCAGGGTTTGGCGCGACGGGCCGGTCGGGCGATGGCGTGACTCGGTGCAGCGTTTGCGGCAGTTGGTCGAGGACGAAGCAACTGGTGTAGCTCGGTTGGAGGAAACCGCACGGTCGGTGCACGCCGCCGCCGCAGATGTGGCTCAGCTCCCAAGCCTGCGCGAATCGCTCCAGATCCACTATGCGGGAGAGATACATCCGGAAGCCAGCGCCGCAAGTGAGGCGGCTCGGCTCGCGAAGATCCACGAAACTCTGCTACGCATCCAGCGTGCGCACGGCCAGTTCGACGCATTGCGCGAACGCCTCGGACATCCGGTGGAGCGCTGGTTACCGGGCGGGACGACGCCGCTTGAAAACGTTGCCACAGCTCTCGAAGAACGCACCGCCGCGCTCGCCGACCAGGTTGAGCAAATCGGCAAGGCGATCTCGAGTGCGAGCGATTTTCTCGACGAACTCGCTGTCGGCGATCCCGCCAGCACGCTGAAGCTTGTCTCCGAGATCGATGAGGAAACCGCCCGGGATCTCGGGCGGTTCATTTTCGACCCAGCGCTAGACACGGAGCCGACTCGCGTGCGTCGCACGGCTCTCGGCAGCGTGGAAGTCGGCGGACTGCTCCTCGCGCACGAATTGCACCGGGATTTGTTCTATGCAGCCACAAGCCTCGCTTCTCTCCTGCTTACGCGGGAACCGATCTCCAATCTGGCGCGAACGGCGAAGGCCCTGAACTGGCTGACTTTCGGCCAGCTTCAGACGCTCGCGAAGCACGCATCCAACACCGCACCCGCTGTCGCGCTGTTGATTTTTACCACTGCCTGGCAGCGCGATCGGGCGGATTTTTTGGAGTACCTCGATCCCCTGCTCACGGACGATGTCCTAGACCCGATCACGTCGGATTTTTTCCGTGCCTTGCTTGACGCCTGGCGGCGCGGCCGGCTCCCAAGCCTGACCGCCGAGCTTCTGCGCGCCGGGAGCGCGGAGACCGAGGCGCGGGCGGCGGAGACCGCGACGAAACGCCAATACCAGCGCGTCCTCAAATTCCTCGACGAACCTCCCGGGATGAAGAAAAATTTTCACCTGCTGCGAATCTACGCTCAGGCGCTTTTTTTTGAACCGCTCCGCGGCAGCCTCGAAAGCGGGGACGCCTCCCGGGCAGAGGCCACATGGCGAGCCTTTGGAGATCTGGACACGATGGTGGATGCCTGCATCGCACAGCTCAGCCGCAAGGATAAGCCAGAGCCGCGGCACTACGAACGGACGCGCGCGTATCTGGAGGATTTCTCGCAGGAACTCGAGCGCTGGACGCGCATCCATGCGCAAACGAGTTCGGCGGCCATTCCGGAGATCGCCCGGAGCGTAGCCACACTCCGCCGTGAAGCACCGCACCACACACCAGCGGCAACCTTACTAGCGATGATCGAAGGAGCGGAGACGGGGGTGGCGCTTCCGGTGGATTTTGGCGACCGCGTGGGGCCTGACGGAACCGTGACGGTTTCCGCAGAGCTGGACGATGCCTTTCTGGATCCGACGCTGATCCTCTCTTGGCCGAAGGCTGCGGAAGGCGTGGTGCCGTTTGTCCACTTACTCGCAGACCGGCTGCGCGAGGGCGTGCTGCCGGAAAAAATGACCCTACGTCAGGCTGTGGACGCATATCTCCTAGCTGGCGAACACGAGGCCGCACGGCGGGCCGCGAGCGGCGAGGACTATCTCGCAGCGCTTGTCGAGACGGCGCTCGCACGGCGGCGCGAAGCCGTACGCGCTGGACACGCAGAATTGCTCGCGGAGGCGGATCAGGCGAGCAGTTATGATGCGGACATTGCGGAGTATCGTACGGCGGTCGATCTGGCGCTCGAAAGCGAGGAATTCGACGAAGTGGAAGCCGCCATCGCGCTGCTCGAGGAATGCCTCGCGGAATATCGCCAACGCAATGACCCAGAGCGCAAAGCGCTGCTCGAATGGTTGACCGAAGCCGGTGCCACGCAGTCGCCGCAGGCCAGCGCCGCGGAGTTACAGACGCTCGCGGAAAAACTGCGCGGCGCGGAAACCCCCCGCCGTCAACATCTCGCAGCACTCACCGCACAGGCCGCCGATGCGCGCGCTGCTGAGCCTGTGCACGAATCTTGGGCGCAGGTCGCTCAGCGGCTCGATCGGCCCGCGTGGTGGCCGGATGCGGAAACATCTGAGATCCTCGCCGGGGATCTTGCCACCACGGCGCGCGTGCTGCGCGGCAAATGGCAGAGCCGCTTAGGTGAGTCCGACCCGAGCGCGGTCATTACCCGCCGGGTGGCTGCATGGGTGCCTGAGCAACTCAGTGCCGGGCTGCGTCCGCCGGGCGAACCCGCAGCGCTGAACCGCGTCTCCGAACTCGCGGAAAAACTCAACGAAGGCTGGGGTGACGCGGCTCTCCTTAGATTCCTCGGTGAAGGCTCGCCGCAACTCGGAACGACGCCTCAGGTCGAACCGTCTCCGTCATCGTCCACAATCCCACCACGCGGGGATTCTCAGCGCAAAGCCGTCGTCCCCGCCGAGAGCACGGGCCAGTCGTGGGGCGAATTTCTGAAAATTGTCTCCACCGAACCGCACGGTACGGAAGCCGACTTCGCGGCACTCCGCATCGCCACGCGGGGTGCACACTGGCCGCGCGCCCGCGAACTGGCCGTGGCCGCACTGCGCGCCGAGCCGCCACCGGAGGAGGATGTGCGTGTGGACTTGCTGGCAATCTTTGGTGCGGTGCTCTTTGAAACGACAGTCGCCACACCGACCGCGCCTGACTGGCTGGCGGAGGCGTGCGTGGCTATGGCGCGTTCACGGCGGGCACCGAGCCACTGGCTGGGCGAAAAATTTACGCAAGACTTCGTGCCCCGCGCTGTGCTCCGTGGCCTGCCTCGGCTGGCCGCCGAGCAAGGCGGCGGAACCCTCGCCGAGCAGTTTGGCCGCACGCTCGCCGCCGCTTCCGAGCTGCCCGCCACAGACGGCGAGTATCTCTGGCTCGCGGGCCTGCTGCGCCGCTGCGACGTCTCTGCTCCGCGGCTTGCGTTCCTCGCATGGGATCGCTTCACGGGCCTGCGCGGAAACGAAAACTATCGCGCAGCGCTGCTCCGCCTGCTCTTCCGCAACCGGCAGGTCAAGACCCTCGAGGCATTGGCCACGGCGGCCCCTGAGCGCGTGCAATCACTCGTGAGGACGACCCTCGAAGCCTTCATAGCGGCGGAAACCAAGCCGGAGGCGCAGCCCGCAGCGCTGCAGCTTGAGGCCGCCCTCCGGGCACAGGCCGTAGGAGTGGCGAATACCCAGCCGTGGCTGCTTCTTTTCGGGCACCTCGCGCAATCGCTCGACACCGCAGAGCCGGCGGCCTTGCAAATCGCACTCGATTCGGAATTGGTCATCGAAACCGAGGGCACGGGACGCACCGTGGAAGTGCGTATCCGCCCCGACCGCGGCGAGCCACCGCGCCAACTCCACCTGCGGTTCGGTAATCAAAAGCCGGTGCTGCTTTTCGACGAAATGCTTTTCAGCGAGCAGACTTTCCGCGTTGGACTCCCGGCAGATTTCACTTTTTCCGCTGACGGCGAGGGCCGTCTCGCGTGGTCGTTTGAGGCTGTGACCAGCCGCGATCGAAAAGTGACGCACAATGGCGTTTGGACGCTGCTCCTGACACAGCCCGCACGGAGGCTCGATCCGGATCGGCGAGAGATTTACTGGCCCGGCGCGACCTGTGATCCGGTGAAAGAGAACGGCGGATTCTTTGGGCGCACCCGCGAAATCCGCGAGATTGAGGGGCATCTCCGCGCCAGCCCACGCCCAAGGAGCGTGATGATTTTTGGCGAGCGACGCATCGGAAAAACCTCACTCCTGCAGACGCTCCTCACATCCCTTCCGCCAGAGCGCGGGCGACTTTGCGGTGTCTTCTGCGACGTGAGCAGTCTGCACCTCGCACCCGGTGAATCGCTGCCGGAAATGTTTTTCGCACACCTGTTGACTGCGCTCGGCAACCGCGGCGAAAACGACAACCGGCTTTTCGTCGATGGCCTCGCGCGCCACAGTCGGCATCCGGTCGATTTACGCCGACTCGGGCGCGAGTTGGACGCGCACACTTCGCTCCACGCTGCGCTCACTCGGTTGGTCGAGCGGCTCGAAGAACTTACCGGTGGCGTGATCTCGCGACTGGCCATCTTCATCGATGAGTTCGACCGTTTCGTGCGGCTCGTGCTCGGCAACCGGCGGGAGGAGGTGGACAGCTTCATGTGGGAGCTGCGGCAAGTCATTCAGCGCAGCGACCGCGTGGTGTTGGTGCTCGCGGGTTCGGGTTTGCAGCGGCTGCTAAAAGAGAACTATCAGGACGCGCTTTATGGCAGCATCGTCGAGGTGGAGTTGCAGCGCTTTCGTTGGCCAGAGGATCGCGACGCGATCCTCGACACCTTACTCCCGCGCGACATCCGGCACCAAATCTGCCGTGCGGAAGACATCGCGCGGGTTGGCGAATATGCGGCGCAAATCTGCGGCGGGCATCCCATGTTTCTCGCGCTGCTCGGGAGCGCGGCGGCGGAGTTTGCCGACGGACGTTACCTCACTCCGAGCCTGCTCGACCGCGTGGTCGAACGAATGGTCCATGTCGAGGCGCAGGATGGTCAACGTTTTGGGCGGAAAACATTTTACGAATGTGTCTTCCAGCCGCTCGAGGTGCTGCCTCCGCGCGAGTATCAACTGGCGCGCGGACTCTTCGCCACGCTGGCCCAGCACACCAGCGCAGACGGACAGTTTCGAGTAGCGCAGCTTCTGGAGATTTCCGGCTTGCTCCGCCACGCAGATACCCGCCAGTTGCTCCAAGTGCTCGACCGGTTGGAGAAAGCGAAGGCCATCGTCAACGACAAAGCTTCC
>CAYQBV010000241.1:0-6830 GCA_964415705.1 uncultured Chthoniobacter sp.
GTTGCTGCGCTTCTATGGTTTCAAGGTGGACGAAATCGCCTCCGACGCCGCGCCGAATCTCGACCTGCAGCTCGACCCCAAGCTTGCGTGGGCGCTGCGCAACCGCGCCGCTTTCCCTGCCGACATCAACAAGGCGTCGCGCGAAATCCTGCTCCGCGTGCCGGGACTCGGCGTGCGCAATGTGGAGCGCATCCTCGGCGCGCGTCGTTACACGAGGCTGCGGCTCGCCGACCTGCTGCGCCTGCGCGTGCCGATGAAAAAAGTGCTGCCCTTCATCATCGCCGCCGACCACAGGCCCGCACGGCTCGGGCTGGATGACGATGCGCTGCGGGCGCGCTTTCTGCCGCCGCCGAGGCAGGCGGAACTGGACTTCGACGCACCGCGGCCGGTCACCGGCGACATCGAATCCGTGCGCTCGGGCGAGCTGTAGCCATGCAGACCGTCGTCATCCAACCAGTCTTCGAGTCATGGCGCGACCGTGCGCGCGAAATGCTCGCGCTCCGCGTGCCGCCCGACGACGTGTTGTGGTCGGACGGCGTGCAAGAGCCCGGCCTTTTCGCCATGACGCGCGATGCCTCCCCGCGCGGCGCGGTGCCGAGAGTGCCGCCCACCTTTCTAGCCATGGCCCGCAGCGTCGCCGCGCACAGCGATGCGCGGCGCTGGGGGGTGCTCTACCGCGTGCTCTGGCGTCTCACCATCGGCGGCGAACGACATCTCCTCGCCGTGGCCACGGACCGCGACGTGCGCCAGCTCCAGCAATGGGCCAAAGCCATCGGGCGCGACATACACAAGATGCATGCCTTCGTCCGCTTCCGCCTCGTGGCAACGGACGAGGCCACGGGCCGCGAGCAATTCGTCGCGTGGTTCGAGCCTGAGCACCGCATCGTGCGGCTGGCCGCAGGCTTTTTCGAAAAGCGCTTCGCCGGCATGGACTGGTCCATTCTCACGCCGCACGAATGCGCGCGCTGGGACGGCAACGCGCTGCATTTCACCCCCGGCGTCCCGCGCCGCGCCGCGCCGGACGAGGACGCGCTCGACGACCTGTGGCGCACCTACTACCGCAGCATCTTCAATCCCGCGCGGCTCAAAGTGCGCGCGATGCAATCCGAGATGCCGAAGAAGTATTGGAAGAATCTCCCCGAAGCAGAACTCATTGCCGACCTGATTGCTGGCAGCGCCGGACGCGTGGACGAAATGCTCCGCACCGAGGAGCGTCCCGCCAAGCCCGCGCCGAAGAACGCCTATCTCGATTCGCTCCGCAAAATGAACGAGCAACCACCGCCCACCGCCGAGCCGCCATGAAAGGCGTGAAGAAACAGCACCTTCCCGAAAAGACCTGCGCCACCTGCGGTCGTCCTTTTGCGTGGCGGAAGAAATGGGAGCGCGTGTGGGACGAAGTAAAGTTTTGCAGCGATCGCTGCCGGATGATGAAAGGGAGGGCGCGCGCCGATTGAGCCGGCGGAGGCCCTCGCGCGTTCTACGGCGTGGCAGAATCCAAAGACCGAAGGTGGCGGCTCATCTTTTCCCAGAAGGGAAAGAAACCGGCGCTCGCGAGGGCGAAGGCGTGCGCATCGGAGGCACGCTGGATGAAGGTGAGACGAATCCCCAGTTCGGCGAGTTGGCTCGAAAGGCGCGGGACGGTGTCGCTGACGGGGCCGACCGTCGGCGCGAAGGCCACGACTTCCGCGAGTTGCTGCGAGCGCGCCCACGCGACGATGCTCGCTGCGGTGTCGTCGGCGTCGGCGAGCGTGGAGGGACATCCGTCATGAGCAGCGGCCCGCGCGATGCCGTCGGCGAGAACTGTGCGCAGCGCATGGATGCGGTTTTCGCCGAGACGGTAATGGTCGCGGTAAATGCGCTCGCTCGTAAAGGCAGCCACGGCATCGGGCGCGAGGTCCGCGAGCGGTCCAATCTCCGGCGCGAGATCCTCTGCGTGTAGCCACAAGCCCGTCCGCCCGTTGCGTGCGGGCAACGCCGTGGGGAATTCAGGCAATCGGCGTTTGGATGTTTCAGCGTGCTCTTTGTGAAGCGCAGGCGTCACCGCGCCAGCGGCGATGCGTTCGCTGCCACGCCGGTCGCGCAGCAAACCGGCAGGTGCGTATTTTTCGAGGTTCGAAAGTCGCACGAGGTAGGTCTTGCCGGGCGTCTGCAAGCCGGCCACCCAGCGCCACGAGAGCGTGTTGCTGGCAGGATCGGCGTCGAGGAGATGGCGGAAGAAAAAATCCGCACCGAGTTCCCACGGCAAACCTTCCGCGTGAATCCAAAAACTCGCCCACCACATTCGCGCATGATTGTGGAGGTATCCGGTTTCGATGAGCTCACGGGCGAAGATGTCCATGCAGGCGACGCCACTTTCGCCGGCAGCCACCGCGTCCGCCTTTTCCAAAACTTCCCGCGGCAAAGTCGCGTGCAACTCATGCACGCGCTGCCGCCAGTTCGTCCACACTTGCGGTCGCATCTCCAGCCAGCCTTTCCAGTAGCGGCGCCAGCACACTTCCTGGAGCCACTTCTCCGCCGCGGCGAAACCGCAATCCGTGAGCGTGTCGCGAATCACTTCGTCCTCGGTGAGCAGACGATGCCGCAGCGCCGCACTGAGCCGCGAGACGTTGCCGTGCCCCGATTCCACGTGATTCCGCCACGCTGCGTATTCGTTAACACGCGGCAGAAAAGCATTCCAAGAAGCCAAGGCATCGACGCGGGTCAGAGGCGGAGGAGTCATGGCGGAAAAGCTCAGCCCACCATTTCCTCGGAGCGGTCGAAGCGATTCGAGAGGATGAAGCAGGCGTTGCGGAGATGTTTGAGTTGGGTGGGTTTCATGGAATGTGATCTGGTTTTGGGACGGGTGACACAGCCGCGAAACGTCGGCGTTTGCAGACCAGACGCCCCAAATTCACATCGTTCATCCCTCGGCCCACGGACGCCCGGAACGACTCGCGAGCCGCGGTGGGGGTGAATCCGGTTTTTATTGTTGGCACGCCTCGGTTCCCCCATTCTCCGCGCGCATGGACCCCGACCCCGCCCAACAACTGGAAGCCGAGATCGCGCTTTTGCGTCGTGTCGCACAGGGCGACCGGCGGGGTTTCGAGGAGCTTTACGACCGCTTTTCGGGCGTGTTGTTTTCCACCGCTTACCGTGTGCTGAACAATCAGGAATCCGCCGAGGACGTGCTCCAGGATGTCTTCATCCAGATTTGGGAAAAAGCGCCGCTCTACGACCCGACCCGCGGAAAACCGATGACGTGGGCGGTGACGCTGACCCGCAACAAAGCCATCGACCGCCTGCGCTCGACGGTGCGCCGTAATCGCCTGCAGGATGATGTGGAGCGCGAGGCGGAGACGTTCGAGCAGTTCGACGACCGGAGTTCCTTCGATGCCGTCGCCTCGGAGGAGACGAGCAAGCTGGTCCGCGAGGCGATTCAGAAGCTCTCGAAAGACCAGCGCGAAGCCATCGAACTCGCGTTCTTTTCCTCGCTCACGCAAACGATGATCGCCGAGCGTCTCGGCGAACCGCTCGGCACCATCAAGGCGCGAATCCGTCGCGGGATGATGAAGCTCAAGGACGTGATCAGCCCCGAGTTGTAGCAGTCCGCTCCGCTTACGCCGCGATGCGGTCGGTGAGCTCACGTTCACGCGCGACCAGCCAGAGCAGCTCACCAGCGTCGTCGAGAATCGGTGTGATCGCGATTTCGACCCAATAGGGCGTACCGTTCTTGTGATAGTTGAGGATTGTCTCCTGACACGGACGGTATTCATGCACGGCGCGACGCATCCGCTCCGCCGTCTCGCGATCGGTCCCAGCACCTTGCAGGATCGGGCCGAGGTTTTTACCCTTCAACTCCTCGAGAGTGTAACCGCACATCGCACTGAAGGCGGGATTCACCCACTGCACTAGACCATCCGGTCCGGACATCACCATGCCCTCGGGCGTGATATGCTGAGCGCGGTCGGCGATCAGCCCGGAGAGGCGCGCCTTGAGGCCCGGCGATGGCGCCGGGCCGGCAGGTGGCTGAGTGGATAATACGACCGCAGCTCCGATCTCCACCAGGCCGGCGACCAGTTCCCGGGCTTCGTGGTGAAATTCAAGGACGAGTTCAAACTGCTCGCGTTCCTGCTTCGTCATTGACCCGGCAGCGTAGAGCGCGGCTTGGTCTTGCAGAAATTCGTTGAGCATTGCAGGAAGGTCTGTCGGCAGATGGGAATGTGAGACTTCAGTTTATACGCAGCCCCTCCTACTTTGGATACCTCCTAGAGTGGATTTTTTGAAGCGGCATCGCATCCGATCAAGACGGCTCGATCGAGACGCAGCGGGAACGACTCGGCGGTCGTATCGCCACCATGATTCCAAACCTATGAAACGCGATACGAAGCTGCGAAATCTCGTCATCATCCTCGGCGACCAGCTCGATGAGCGCTCGGCGGCATTCGATGGCTTTGATCCCGCCGCGGATGCGGTCTGGATGGCCGAGGTGGCTCACGAGTCGGAAAAGGTCTGGGTGGCCAAACCGCGCATTGCGATCTTCCTCGCAGCGATGCGCCACTTCCGCGATGCGCTCGGCCAACGCGGGTGGCGAGTCTTCTACCGCTCTCTCACCGAAAAAGGCGCGCAGTGGAGCGGCCTGCCCAGCAAAGGAAGTTCCGCGGAGAACTTCGCCGCGCAACTCGCGTGGACCATCGCGCGGACTCGTCCCGCGCGGCTCATCCTCGTCGAGCCTGGTGAATGGAGCGTGCGCGAAGAGACCGCCGCGGCGGCGCAGGTGGCCGGGGTGCCGCTGGAGATCCGCGGCGACCGCCATTTTCTGTGCAGCGCGGAAGAGTTCGCCGCTCACGCGAAAGGCCGGAAGCAACTGCGCATGGAGTTTTTCTACCGCGAGATGCGGGTGAAAACCGGCGTGCTCATGGACGACGGCCAGCCCGCCGGCGGCGCGTGGAACTTCGACCACGACAATCGCGAATCCTTCGGCAAGGACGGCCCCGGTTTGCTTCCGCCGCCGCGCCGCTTTTCGCCGGACAAGACCACCCGCGAGGTCCTCGACATGGTCGCTGTCCGTTTCGCCGCGCATCCCGGCGGGCTGGAGCACTTCGAGTGGCCCGTGACTGCGACCGAAGCGCGCGAGGCCCTGAATGACTTCATTGCGAATCGGCTCCCGGATTTCGGACGCTGGGAGGATGCGATGTGGTCGGGAGAGCCGTGGCTCTACCACTCGCGACTCAGCGCCGCGCTCAATCTCAAACTGCTCGATCCCCGCGAAGTGCTCGCCGCCGCCGAGCGCGCGTGGCGCGAAAAGCGCGCGCCGATCGCGAGCGTCGAAGGATTCATCCGGCAAATCCTCGGCTGGCGCGAATACGTGCGCGCCATCTACTGGCTCTGCATGCCCGGCTACCTCGACCGCAACACGCTCGGCGCCAACCAGCCGCTCCCGGCATTCTACTGGACCGGCGACACGGAGATGAACTGCCTGCGCCACACGCTGCGCCAGACACTCGACTACGGCTATGCACACCACATCCAGCGCCTCATGGTCACGGGCCTCTTTTCGCTGCTCTTCGGCGTGCGCCCTCGCGAAATCCACGAGTGGTATCTCGCCGTCTATGTCGATGCCGTCGAATGGGTCGAACTGCCGAACACCCTCGGCATGTCGCAATACGCCGACGGCGGCGTGATGGCATCGAAGCCCTACATCGCGAGCGGCAAATACATCCAGCGCATGTCGAACTACTGCACCGGCTGCCGCTTCGACCCCGCCGAGCGCACCGGCCCGCGCGCCTGCCCCTTCACCACGCTGTATTGGGACTTCCTGCTGCGCCACGAGCCGACGCTCGCGAAAAACCCGCGCATCGCCATGCAAGTGCGCAATCTCCAACGCCTCACCGCGGAGGAGAAAGCCGCGATCCGCGAACAAGCCGCGCAGGTTCGCCAGGACTGCCAGACAGACTGACCACCGCGGCGGGCGGGCGCGCCCAACCGGGCCGTGCGCCTGCACCTGGGCTTTCATCTGCTGGAGGACAAGCCCGTGGTGGCGCAGGTCAGCACGGGCCAGCGGTGCGAGCGCAAGGCGTGGCGGCAAAAGTGGCAGCGCGGAGCCGCCAGTGTGGGCGACCGTTACTACGGCGAGGACTATGCCATTTTCGCGGAACTCAAGGCGCACGGCTGCCACTTTGTGGTGCGGCTTTGCGAGCAGTCCGCCATCAACGTCGAGGAGGAGCTGGCGGTGAGCGCCGCGGACCACGCCGCCGGGGTGCGCCGCGGTGCTCCTGCAGCAGGCCCTCGGTCGCCGGCCCAATGCCCGCATGTTCGAGCTCATCCAGCTCCACCAAATGGGCGTGGCCACGCTGGAGGAGCTGCTGGCCGGGTTGCGCAGTGAGGCCGACCGCATGGACGCGCGCCTCGCCGCCCGGTGCAAAAAATCCTGAACGGGGGGCCAAAGGCGTCCGGCCCGGCGCCGGGGCGCAGCCTCTACCGATCGGCCCTGCCAGCGGCCCCCAGCCCTATCTGCGCAAGCCCGACCTCCCCTCCCGGACAAGAAACCGCCTCCGCTCCTCGCCCGCAGCAGGCAAGCTGCCGAACACTACTGGCTCCTGCTTGGTCACGCCCTTGTCTTGGAAGCTCTGCTTCCCATCGCCTGCATTGAGTATAGGAAAACGGCATAATCTTTTCGTTCCGCAGTGATACTGTGGAACGGACTTGAGGGCGAAGCTGAGCTTCGCGGCGGCGGGCATTCCGAAGTGGAACTTAACTAACATTTGATCTTTTTACACTAAAAGCCTTCCCGTAGAGGCTTCCGAGTGGCAACATAGTGACCATATCTGCAAGGTTATGGCTCAAGATTTACC
>CAYQBV010000242.1:0-6827 GCA_964415705.1 uncultured Chthoniobacter sp.
GGCACGAGCAATCCGTCGTCCATGCGGTCGCCGAACTCCGAGAAAATCGTGTACTTAAACCCCGGCAACAGGTCGATGACGCCGGAGGCATCCTCCTGCAGCCCCCCATCCGCCAGCCCGGACGCGCCGTCGCCCGCAGCATCCGCGCCGGCCGCCCAGCGCTGGAGGCCGGCAAAGGCCGCGGTAACAAGACCGGCGTGACGGAGAAACTGGCGGCGATTGGTCGGGATCATAGGGTGAAAATTCGCCTCCGTTATATTCGCCACGCCGCTCCGGTGGCAACCGGTGATCCCATCCGGCACGGAATCACCGCCCCGCCGCCGCGCGGCAGATCTGCTGCACGATCCCCGGCCCCTCGTAAATGAACCCGGTATAGACCTGCACCAGTGCCGCGCCCGCATCGAACTTCTCCATCGCCGACGGCCCGTCGAAAATCCCCCCGACCGCAATCACCGGCAGTTTGGTCCGCTCCGCGATGAACCGCACAATCTCCGTCGCGCGCGCCCGCAGCGGCCCGCCGCTCAGCCCGCCCTGCTGCTCGCGTTTTGCCGGGATGCCCGCGTGGTCGATCGTCGTATTCGTGGCGATGATCCCCGCCAGTTTGTGCTCCTCCACCAGCTCCAGAATCTCCCCGATCATCTGCCAGTCGAGGTCCGGCGCGATCTTGAGCAGCAGCGGACGCCCCGCCGTGTTGCGCCCCTGAATCGTGCCCAGCAGCTCGTGCAAAGCTGCGCGATCCTGAAGCTGTCGCAGCCCCGGCGTATTCGGCGAGCTGACGTTCAGCACGAAGTAATCGCCCAGCCCTTTCAGCCGCTCGAAGGACAGTAGGTAATCCTCCGTCGCCTCCTGCAGCGGGACGATCTTCGACTTGCCGAGATTGATTCCCACCGGGATGGCCGGCCACCGCCCGGACTCGCGCAGCCGCTGCAGCCGCCCCTCCACCGCATCGCAGCCGTCGTTGTTAAAACCCAGCCGGTTGATGAGCCCCGCGCACTCCGGCACGCGGAAAATGCGCGGCTTCGGATTCCCCGGTTGCGCCCGCGCCGTGATCGTCCCCACCTCCGCAAAGCCAAACCCCAGCGCCTCCCACGCGGGCAGCGCCACCGCGTTCTTATCGAAGCCCGCCGCCAGCCCCACGGGATTGGGAAACGTCACGCCAAAGACCGTCCGCGCCAGCCGCGGATCAGGCTTCGGCGCAAACTTCGCCAGCACCGGCCCGGCCACCTTCAGCGCGCCCATCGCGGCATGATGCACCGCCTCCGGATCGGCGAGGAAGAGCAGCGGGCGGATGAGGTGTTTGTAGAGATCCATGAAAATGTGCGCGCCGCGATACTGCCGCACTTACTTCCCGATGCAAAACGTGCTGAAGATTTTGCCGAGGATTTCTTCGCTGTCGGCTTTGCCGACGACTTCGCCGACGGCGTCGAGGGCGGCGCGGAGTTCTTCGGCGATGAATTCGGGGGAGAGGCCGTCGGTCAGCGCGCGGTGGGCGGCTTGGATGTCGTCGAGCGCCTTCGCGAGGCAGGCTTGGTGGCGGGCGTTGATGGAGACGGACCAGTCGCGGTGCGCGACCTGGCCGCCGGCGATGCGGGCGATGATGGCGTCTTCGAGCGCGGTCAGGCCTGCGTTTTGCCAACAGGAAATCCGCACGGCCTCGACGCCGGCCCAGCCCGGGTGCTCGCCGAGGTCGGACTTGTTCAGGACGAGGAGCGCCGCCGCGCGTGGCGCGGACGCTCCGTCCGCGACTGTCCGACGGACGCCCTCGTCCGTCGAAGCTTCTGCGGGCGGGGCGCCCGCCGGGACAAACGCGGACGGGGCGTCCGCGCCACGCGGCGGCGCGCTCGCGTCGGCGAGGTGCAGGATGAGGTCGGCGCGCTCGATCTGCTGGCGGGTGCGGGCCATGCCGGCGCGCTCGATCTCGTCGTCGCTCTCGCGGATGCCGGCGGTATCGACGAGCCGGAGCGGGTAGCCGCGGAGGCTGATGACCTCCTCGATGACGTCGCGCGTGGTGCCGGGGCGGGCGCTGACGATGGCGCGCTCGTAGCCGAGGAGGAGGTTGAGCAGCGAGGATTTGCCGACGTTGGGCGCGCCGTAGATGACGGTGCGCACGCCTTCGCGCAGCACCCGGCCCTGGCCGGCGGTGGCGAGGAGCGCGGCGGTTTCGGCGCGGGCGGTGTCGAGTTTTGCGCGGAGGGCGTCGCCGGTGTCGGGGTCGATGTCTTCGTCGGGGAAGTCGATGAACGCCTCGACGTGCGCGAGCGATTCGACCAGCCGCTCGCGCAAGCCGCGGATGCGTTCGCCGAGCCGGCCTTCGAGCTGCTCGGTGGCGGCGCGCAGGGCGAGGTCGGTCTGTGCGGTGATGAGGTCCATCACGGCCTCGGCCTGGGTGAGATCCATTTTTCCGCTGAGATACGCGCGCTGCGTGAACTCCCCCGGCTCGGCCGAGCGCGCGCCGCTTTTCAACAGCAGATCAAGAATGCGCCGCACCACGAGCACGCCGCCGTGACCGGCGATCTCCACCACGTCCTCGCCGGTGTAGCTGTGGGGCGCGCGGAAGACCGTGAGCAGCACGTCGTCCAGTTTGTGCCCGCCGTCGCAGATCGCGCCGAAATACTGCATGCGCGCCGCCGCATCTTCCGCGCGCACTTTCCCGCGGAAGACCCGCCCGGCGATCTCCACCGCGCGCGGCCCGCTCATCCGCAGCACCGCGATCGCGCCTTCACCCAGCGGCGTGGAGATGGCGGCGATGGTGTCGTTCACGGCAGCTTACGCGGCCAGCGAGTCGTCGAGCGCGGCGAGGAGTTCGGCGATGGTCGCGCGCGTTTCGTCACCCATGTTCGAGAGGCGGAAGGTCTTGCCCTTCAGTTTTCCGTAGCCGCCGTCGATGATCATGTTGTGCCGCGATTTCATGTTGGCGGCGAGCGCGGCCACGTCGGTGCCGCGGTTGTTGGCCACGCAGGTCAGCGACTTCGACCGGAAGCCCTCGGGCGCGAAAAACTCGAAGCCGCGCGCTTGCACCCAGTCGTGGACCAGCGCGTTCAGCTCCGCGTGCCGCGCATGGCGGGCGGCGACTCCTTCGGTGAAAATGTCGTCGAGCTTCGAACGCAGCGCGTAGATGAGCGAGATGGTGGGCGTGCTCGGCGTCATGTCCTCGGCGGCGTTTTTCGCGAACTCGAGGAAATCGAAATAGTAGCCGCGGCCTTTGACCGTGGCCGCGCGATCCATGGCCTTTTTGCTCGCGGAGAAAAGGGCGAGGCCAGGGGGCATCGCGAGCGCTTTCTGCGAGCCGGTGAGGAGCACGTCGATGCCGAGCGCGTCCATCGGCAGCGGCACCACGCTGAACGACGAAACGCTGTCCACGATCAGGCAGACCTCGGGAAACTCGCGCACCGCCGCGGCGATCTCCGCGATGTCGCTCATCACGCCGGTCGAGGTCTCATTGTGAATGACCGTGACCGCGTCGAAACCGCCCGCCTGCAACTGCTCGCGGATCTGCTCGCCGCGGATCGGCTGGCCCCACTCGACCTGGAGGGCGACGGCGTCTTTCCCGCACTTTTTGGAAACGTCCAGCCACTTGTCGGAAAACGCGCCGCACATGCAGTTCAGCACTTTGCCCGCGCCGACGAGATTGCGCACCGCGCCCTCCATCACGCCCCACGCGCTCGACGTGGAGAGAAACACCGGCTGGGTCGTGCCGAAGAGTTCCTGCAGCCGCGGATGGATGGACGCGTAGAGTTTTTTGAAATCGCCGCTGCGGTGACCGATCATCGGCTGCGTCATCGCAGCGAAGGTTTTGGCGGAGACTTCGACGGGGCCGGGGATGAAGAGTTTGGCGGACATGGGACGGTGGTTGGTTGGATTTTCGGTAAACGGCTGAGCTCGCCCGCGACAACCGCGAGCGTGAAAGGGCGGAGCTTCTACCCCGTCCCGGTAGATTCCGAAACCGAAAACTCAGCACGGGCCTCCAGTCGCCGGCGGGCGACTCGGCCGAGCCGCGGCACTCGCCTACTTCCCGGTGCGGTTCGGAGTGGCGGTTCCTTTGGCGACGTTCAGCGGGTCGCCGAGCGGGTCGTTGTAGGCTTCGAAAGCAGTCAGGAGGGCTTTGTCCTTGCTGTTGGCGAGGACGCGCAGGCGGACCTTGGAGGTCGTGCGCGGGACGATGGCGGCGATGAATTCCCCGCCGATGCCCATGCCGTTGAAGCAGCTCATCCACCCGGCCTTTTTGTCGTCCCAGTACTCGATGATGTAGCGGGAGATGCCGGAGGCGGCGTCTTCCTTGAGCTTGAACTCATTGATCGCCACGGGGCGTCCGAAATCGAGCACGAAGGACTGGCCCTCGGTCGCGCTCGCGGGCACGGTGGTTTCCTTGGCGGGGTGCTTGGTGGAGCTGGCAGCGGCGCTCAGGTCTTTGACAAAGCAGTTGGTGAACATGGAGCGCTTGTCCTTCTCTGGGTCCATCACGGCCATGATGCCTTCGCCTTTCGAGAGGTAAAAGCGGCAGTTCTTCCAGGTGGATTCCGTCCAATCCGTGGTGTTGATGATGGCGGCGCGAACCTTCGGCTGGAGGGGTCGCTTGGACTTGGCGTTGATCACGCAGTTTTCCATGAGGATCGTCTTGTTCGGGTGGCCATCGGAGGCGTAGCAGCAGAGGAGGAAACCGGGGCCGTCGGTGTCATGGAAGTTGCAGTTGCGCATCGTCATGTTGTCGCAGTTGCCCTCGAAGTCGAAGGCCTCGCCGTCGCCGCTGCCAAGGCCGATGTCCACGTAGCCCCATTCGCTGTCCTCAAAGACCCAGTCTTTGCAGCGGAAGAACATTGCTCCAGCCACGCCGTTGAAGGAGCGAAAGCCGCGGCCGGTGTCGTGGGTCACGCAGTTTTTCACGCTGCCGCCGTCCACGCCGCGGATGCCGAGTTGCCACTGGTAGCCTTCCTCGAAGAGGCAGTTGTCGAAGTGGAGGTTGGCGAAGTTGTAAACGAACGAAGCGTTCTTGTTGAAGTTGTCGGGGCTGTTCGTCCAGAAGCCCGAGGCTAGGCGGCGAAAGACACAGTTTTTCACCATGATGTCCTGCATGACGATCCGCTTGCCGAGCTCCCACGAGAAAAGGCAAACGCCGAGACCGATCTTGCTCTTCGGATAGTTTTCGTAGTGCTGGTAGAGCAACGAGTCGCGGAAGTAGCAGTCCTCGATCCAGAGGTATTTCTGCGTCGGCGCGCCCTTGGCATACTCGGCGTAGATGCCGGTCATGCAGCGGGCAAATTCGAGGCCGACGATCTTGTAGCCGCCCTTATCGTCGAGGCGGATGCCGGTGCGGTCCTGTTTGAAGTCCTCGCGGTCGATGAGGGGTTTCTTTCCCTCGCCGTAGGAGCTGATGAGGATGGGTTTCTCCGGGGTGCCGCTGCCTTTGGGAGTGAGTTCCTCGTTCCAAGTGTCACCCTTTTTGAGCAGGATACTGTCGCCGGGCTGAAATTCGACGGACGACGCTTTGGCGAGCGTCTTCCACGGGGCGGTGGCGGCGGTGCCAGCGGCGGTGTCGTCACCGGTGGACTGGCTGACGTAGATGGTTTTTGCGTCGGCCGGCAGTGCGGCGAAAGCGAGCGCGGCGAGTGCGGCGAAAGTGGTTTTGGCGAGGTGTGGTAGAAGTTTCATAGAATCGGCGGGTGGAAAAGGATGGGCTGAAGGAGAAGCGGAAAGCCAGGATGCGGGGCTGGGAGAGCGGGTCTCGCTCGCGGCCAACCCCGGCATCCTGGCAGATTTTTCGCGGACCGATCGCCGGCCGGATTTCCGGCGCGGGCGGGCGGTCAGATGGGATTACTTGGCTTCGCCGCCGAGCGCGACAACGCGGAAGCCGTAGTGCGGCCACTTGGCGCTGAGGACATCGTAACGGGTGCCCGATTGCAGGTAGCCGTCGTTGTCATTGATGAACCAGGAACCGCCGCGGAGACCGACTTTGCCGTCCGCCTGAGTTTCGTTGTATTCCCACACGTTGCCATTCTGGTCGAAGGTGCCATACGGGCTGGCGGCCTTGTCGAACTTGCCGGCATCGGTCGGGTTGTTGCTGGCGAGGTTCACTTCCGGGGCGCTGCCGCCCTTGATGGCGTAGGGCCAGTAGCCCGCGCCGCCCGACTTGGTCGGATCGTAGTAGGCAGCCTTGTACCACTCGTTTTCGTTGGCGAGGACCCACTTGGTATCCTTGCCCGCTGCGAGAGCGGCATGGTCCGGGGCTTTGACCTGGCCATTCTTGATCGTGTAAACGCCGGTTTCGGTGTCGCCTTTGCCGCCGCCGTTCGAGAGCCAGTTGCAGAAGCGGGCGCAGGATTCCCACGTGAGATAACCGACCGGCTGTTTGCCGCGGCCGTCGATGACGGAATAGGTGTAGCTGCCGGGCGAGCCGCTCTGGGTGATGCCACCCCAACCGCCGCCGTCGCCGCCCTCGCCCATGCGCGGGTCGTAGAGTTCGTAGGTGTCGGTCTTGGCGGCTCCATTGAGGAACTCGGAATACTCGGCGTTCGTCACCTCGAACTTGCCGATCTTGTAGGCGTAAGCGACTGCGCCGAAACCGGTGGCGTCGGCGGAATTGCCGGGGTTGCCCACGGGCACCGTGGCGGGAGGCGCGGCTTGCGCGACGCTGGCGGCAGCGACGAGGAGCAGGGCGGAACTGAGGTTTTTCAGGGTCATGATGTTGATCTTGGTTTAGTAGTGTGGCGGCTCACGTCCCCGGCGGAAGCCGGGCATGGAACGAAACCGCATGTGGGCGAGTAATACCCCGAAGCCCGCAATTTATTGAACACTTTTCTGCGGACTCCCCCATTTCCCCCCCCCGCATCACA
>CAYQBV010000243.1:0-6808 GCA_964415705.1 uncultured Chthoniobacter sp.
AGATGTTGCCGTTGGGATGGAGGCAGTGGACGAGACGGGTGCCCGGCGGAGCCTGTACGCGGCGGCGGCTACCCCGCCGAGTTCGTCCCGGCGGAAGGAGGCAAGGACTTCGCGAATGAAAGGCAGAGCGAGGCGGTGAAGGAGTTGCTCGTAGTGTTTTTCATCGCCTCGATCATGCGCCTTCACCGACGAGGCGGGGAACCCGCATCGGCGCGGTCGCGCCGAGTGTTCGCCTTTGCTCGCAACACGACAGAAAAGAGCGCGTGGGCCGCGTCAGCGCGTGAGCCACGGCGCGAGGCGCTGCTGGGATTCGGCGGTGAGCGAGATGCCGAAGTCCTGGCCGGCGCGCATCCGCAGGCGGTTGCCGCGGTCGTCGAGGAAGCGGAGTTCGAGGGCGCGCGGGCCGGGAAATTGGGCGACGATTTCGCGCACGGTGGCGAGGTCCTGCTCGGTGGTCCCTTTCTGAAAGGAGAGCACGACCGGCTGGTCGGTGGGCGCGGGCTTTTTGAGCGGCTTCACTTCGTTGGCGGAAATGCGGGGCGCCTCCTCGCGGCGGTCGAGGCGGCCGGTGATGGAGACGACGTTGCCGAGCACGAGGTGGTTCTGCGCTTTGGTGTAAGCCTCGCTCCAGATCATCACTTCGAGCGACGCGGTAAGGTCTTCGATGACCACCACGGCGAACGGCTTGCTGTCCTTCTTCGTGAACTTTTTGTCCACCGCGGTGAGCGCGCCGGCGATGCTCACGGTGCTCTTGTCCTCCTGCTCGCCGAGGCGCGCGATGGGCACATACTTCCCGCTCTCCAGCGCCGGGCGGTAGTCGTCGAGCGGGTGGCCGGTGACGTAGAAACCGAGCAGCTCCTTTTCAAAAGCGAGCTTCTCCGCGGTGCTCCACGGCGGGACGCGCGGGGCGTGGCTGCGCTTCGTGGGAGCGGGCGCGGCGTCGAAGGCGTCGAAGAGCGAAACCTGCCCGGAGGCGCGGTCCCGGTGCGAGGAGGCCGCGGCGGCGAACGCGCCCTCGATCTCGGAAAAGAGCGCCGCGCGCTCCACGCCCATCCAGTCGAACGCGCCGCACTTCACGAGACATTCGAGCGATTTCTTGTTCAGCTTTTTCGAGTCGATGCGCCCGCAGAAATCTTCCAGCGACTTGAACGCGCCGCTCCGTCCGCGCTCTTCCACGGCGGATTCCATCGCGGACTCGCCCACGTTTTTGATCGCCGCCAGGCCGAAGCGGATCGAGCCGACGTAAATCTTCTCCCCGCCGGAAACCAAGGGCGCATCGGCTTTCGCGGCGGCCTCGCCCGCGCCGGGCAGTTCATCGAAGCGCACGCCTTCCTCCTCGATGGTCGCCTCCGCGTCCGTCACCGGCGGCTTCACTTTCCGCGCCGCCTGCGCCGCGGCCACGCCCGCGGCACTCACTTCCCCGGGCACGAACTTCAGCCCGCTCTTGTTCACGTCCGGCGCGAGAATGGTGATGCCCAGCCGGAGGCACTCATTCACAAAAATGCTGATCTTGTCGGTGTTCGCGACCTCGTTGCTCATCACTGCGGCCATGAATTCGACCGGGTAGTTCGCCTTCAAATACGCCGTCTGGTAGCTGACCCACGCATACGCCGCGGAGTGCGAACGGTTGAAGCCGTAGCCCGCGAACTTCTCCAGCGTGTCGAAAATCTCGTTGGCCACGTTCTCCTTGATCCCATGCAGCGTCGCCGCGCCCTCGCAGAATTTGATGCGCTCCTTGGCCATCTTGTCCTTGTCCTTTTTCCCCATCGCGCGCCGCAGCAGATCGGCGCCGCCCAGCGTGTAGCCCGCGAGGATCTGCGCGGCCTGCATGACCTGCTCCTGGTAGATGAGCACGCCATACGTCTCCTTCGTCATCTCATTGAGCAGCGGGTGCGGCGCCTTCACCTTGGCCTTGCCCTTCTTCCGCTTGATGTAGTCCGGGATCAGGTCCATCGGCCCCGGCCGGTAGAGCGCCAGGATCGCGTTGATGTCCTCGATGTCCGCGATGTCGAACTGCCGGCACACCCCGACCATGCCCCCGGATTCGAGCTGGAAGACCGCGATGGTCTCGCCGCGGTTCAGCATGTCAAAGGTCGCCTGGTCATTGACCGGGATCTTGTCGATGTCGAAAGCGGGTTCCTTTGGCCGGATGAGCGCGACGGCGTCGGTGATGACGGTCAGCGTTTTCAGCCCGAGGAAATCCATCTTCAACATCCCGAGATCGCCGAGCGGACCCATCGCGTATTGGCTCACGATCGAACCGTCGCTCGCGCGGGTCAGCGGGATGTATTCGGAGAGATCGCGGTCGCTGATGACCACGCCCGCCGCATGCACGCCGACGTTGCGGGTCAGCCCTTCGAGCGTCGTGGCGTATTCCCACATCTGCTTCGTCGCGCTCTCCTCCTCGACCGCTTTTTTCAGCTCGGGATTTTTGTCGATCGCCCCCGGCGTGTGCTCGATCGCGCCGGTCTCTTTGTTCTTTTTGTCGAGACCGGCGAGCGTGATCCCCAGCTCGTTCGGGATCATCTTCGAGATGCGATCCGCGTCGCCATACGGCCAGCCCAGCACGCGCCCCACATCGCGCACCACGGACTTCGCGCCCATCGTGCCAAAGGTCGCAATCTGCGACACCGCGCGGTCGCCGTATTTGTTGCGCACGTAGTCGATGACCTCGGCGCGGCGGTTCACGCAAAAGTCCACGTCGATGTCGGGCGGCGACACGCGCTCGGGGTTGAGGAAGCGCTCGAAGAGCAGCTTGTAATGGATCGGATCGATGTCCGTGATCCGCATCGCATACGCCACCATCGACCCCGCCGCCGAGCCGCGGCCCGGTCCCACGGGGATGCCATGCTGCCGCGCCCAGTCGATGAAATCCCACACGATCAGGAAATAGTTCACGAAGCCCTGCGACTCCAGCAGTGCCAGCTCCCGCTCCAGCCGCTCGCGGATCACCGGGTCCTCCGTCGCCCGCGCGCCATAGCGCTCGCGCAGACCGGCGTCCACGATTTGCCGCAGGTAGCCATTCTGCGTCAGCCCCGCGGGCGGCGGGTAGTCGGGATACTTCGGCACGCCGAATTCGATCTCCACATTGCACCGCTCCGCGATCGCCAGCGTGTTGGCCACCGCCTCGGGGTGCTCGCGGAACAGCGCGGCCATTTCCGCCGCCGATTTGAAATACAGCTCCGGCGTGTATTTCATCCGCCGCTCATCGGTCACGTTCGCGCCCGTGCCGATGCAGATCATCACGTCGTGCGCCTCGTGGTGCGCGCGCTCCAGGAAATGCACGTCATTCGCCGCCACCAGCTCCAGGCCCAGTTCCTGCCCGATCCGCGGCAACGCCGCGCTGCATTTGAGTTCCGCCTCGATCCCGTGGTTGTGCATTTCGAGGAAAAAATTCTCCGCCCCGAGGATGTCGCGATACTGCCCCGCGAGACTCACCGCCTTCGCATAATCGTCCGCCAGGAGCGCCGAGTTGACCTCGCCTTTCAGACACCCGCTCAGCCCGATCAGCCCCGCCGCGTGCTCCGCCAGCAGCTTCTTGTCGATGCGCGGCTTGTAATACATCCCGTCGAGATGCGCCTTCGAGACCAGCTTCACGAGATTCGCGTAGCCCGCGTTGTCCTTGGCCAGCAGCGTGAAATGATACGCCGTGTCCCGCCCGTGGCCCGTCCCGCGATCCAGATGCGAACCCGCCGCCATATACACCTCGCACCCGATGATCGGCTTCACCCCCGCCTTCTTGCCTTCCTGAAAAAACTCGATCGCCCCGAAGAGATTGCCGTGATCCGTCATCGCCACCGCCGGCATCCCCAGCGCCTGCGCCTTTTTCATCAACTCCGGGATGCGCACCGCCCCATCGAGCAGCGAATACTCGGTGTGCAGATGCAGGTGAACGAACGAATCAGGCGACATGGCCCCCAAGTTCGCGAATCGCCGCCCGCGCGGCAAGCGCGCTCGCTTCGGCTGGGCGGTTTACCCATGGTCCGGCGATTGGACCCACGGATTGCCCGGATTTCACGCCACCGGCTCCACTCCAGCGTCCCTCCGGGACCACAAATCTCACGGCACCACCGACCCACTCACCCACCGGGAGACGGGCGCTCCCGGGCCGAAGAAAAAGCGGCGCCCCCATCGCTCCAGTCGCTCACGCCGGCGGTGCCGATGGCCTTGCGCGAGACGACATACGTCTGGCCGGGCGTCCACCCTGCTGAACTCCGCGCGTGCGCCCGTCGGTTGTGCCGTCCTCACGGCCGTCTCGGGCGTGGCGGCCCGCGCCACGCTCCAGTTGTCGCTGGACGCTCCGTAGAGCGGCTTGGAGGTCGCCTTGAGCGATCCCGTCACCGGCCCCTGCAACCACCACCGGTGCATCCGGCGCGGGTCGCGGTCCCGCCGGCGTGCGGCTGCCCTTTTGCACGGGGATTTGGGAGCGGCGGGCGATCCTCGGGACTCGCGCCCGCACTTTTTCCCCCCGCCACTCGCCGTCTGCACCTGAGTAGCCCCATCGCCCGTCACCCCGAGCCAGGTTTGGTCCGCCGCCCGTTCTTCTCCGCGCGCGCGAGCCCCGACCAAGGGCGGCAGCTTGGCTAAATGACGAACACCGAACACCGAATGAGCGGCGCGGAGCAGCGGTGCGGAGCAAAAAAAACCTCGTCATCCTGAGGGACGAAACCCGCGGACGTGATTTTTGGAGCGGGATGAACCAACGGGCGGGCAAAGGAGCGGCGTGCTTCCAGCCGCCGACCAACTGCCGCGCCGGAGGCGCACAAATTTCGGCCACGCGGCGGTGTGCCGTGCGCCCACCGGGAAAGTTTGGCGCTGCGCGCGATGGGGAGGTCGGCGGCTGGAAGCACGCCGCTCCTTTCCCGCCCGGCGACTCCGAACTCCTCTGTAAATGCGGGAGGTTCATTAGCCGCGCAGTCGAGCCGAGGCTTTGCGAGGCAGCCGAGCGGGCGGAGGAGGGGAGGCAACGACCTCTAACTATTTCCCCGGGCGGCGGCGGCGGCCGAACGGAACGACGCCCCCCGCATCTCCCCAGCCACCGCCCGAATTCGTCATCGGTCATTGGTCATTCCCCATTCCTCCACCCCTCCCCCGTCAATCCAGCGGACTCTTCACCCCCAGCCCCGGCTTATTCAGCACATGGGTATAGATCATCGTCGTCGCCACATCGCGGTGGCCCAGCAGCTCCTGCACCGTCCGGATGTCCGACCCACTCTCCAGCAGGTGGGTGGCAAAGGAATGCCGCAGCACGTGCGGCGTCACCGGCTTGGCGATCCCCGCCCGCTGCGCCGCCGCCTTCACGGCCCGCTGCAGGCCATCCTCGTGCGCATGATGCCGCCGCTTTTCCCCCGAACGCGGGTCGCGCGATTCCCCCCGCGCCGGGAACACCCAATACCACGGCCACGAGACCGCCGCCCCCGGCTGCTTCACCGCCAGCGCATACGGGAGCTGCACGCCCGGCGCCCCGGCCGCCCGGTCCGCGTCGTAGAGCGTGCGCACCCGGGCGAGGTGCGCTTGGAGCGCGGGCCGCGCCGTGGCCGGCAGCATCGTCACCCGCCCGTGCCCGCCCTTCGTCTCCTGCAACGTGAGGACCCCCCGCGCGAAATCCACATCCTTCACCCGCAACCGCACGCATTCCATCATCCGCAGCCCCGCTCCATAGAGGAGCTGCGCCATCAGCAGCGCCGTGCCATCCAGCCCCGCCAGCAGCGCCCGCGACTCCGCCACCCCCAGCGCCACCGGCACCTTTCGCGCCCGCTTCGACCGCACGATCCCCGCCAGATCGCCCGGCTCCCGCTCCAGCACATTTTTGAAGACAAAGACCAGCGCATTGAGCGCCTGCATCTGCGTGCCTGGGGCCACCTCGCGCTCCATCACCAGGGCAGTGAGAAACGCCCGGATCTCCTCCGCCCCCATCGTCTCCGGGTGGCGCTTCCCGTGGTGCAGGATAAACTGGCGCGTCCACATCCAATAGGCGTCTTCCGTGCGGATGGAATACCCCCGCACCCGGCAGGCCGTCCGCACCCGTTCCTCAAACCGCGGGGCCGCGCCCGTCTCCCCCGGAACGGGCATGGCGGAGCGGGGAAGAGCGCTTTTAGGCGGCGTATGACGGGAATCATGCATCCCTAGACCATACGCCGACACCGCCCCCGCCGCCCAGCACTAAATAAAATAGCCAAATAAAAACCTTGCACTAGAGACGCCCCGCCTGCTTTAGTGCCATCTCAGATGCGCACCCCGCAACTCCATACGCCGCAAATCTCACCGCGCCAGCGCGGGTTAATCAGATGTTAGGCGCTGCTACACGCTCACCGAAAACGAACGATTTATGAGTCTCCAGTTTCTCCATCTTGGTCCCGCTGAGTCCGCCAAAGGTCCCCAGATTCGCACCGCTGGGCTTTGGAACATAGCTGTTGCAATCGAGCGCCTTACGGACGAACTCCGCACTGCACGCGAGGAGGCAGCCAAGGTTTCTTCCGTGTTGGCACATCAGATTGGCAGTCAGCCCTGTCAGTTCACTTTGCGCTCCGGCCAGATTATCACCGGCACAGTTCACACGCTCACAGCGCGCTGGATACTCATCGACGCGACTGGCGGCGGACGAGCTTTCATCGCCACCGACAGCATCGAGTCTATCGTCGAGCCGTCTGCAGGTGGATTCACTGCTCCCACGCAGATGGTTCTTCCGCGCGACGTGGCCACAGAGATACTCAAAGACCTCCAAGTAATCACAGACGCAGTAACTCGAAATGGCCGCAACGCCTCCTGAATAACAGGAATTGTAAGTGGCTATGCGGGAACGAGCTTC
>CAYQBV010000244.1:0-6802 GCA_964415705.1 uncultured Chthoniobacter sp.
TGTCCTGCTCGTAGGTGAGGCAGTAGGACGAAACGTGCTCGGGCTGGAGGGCGAGGGTTTTCGCGAGGGTGGCGGCCCACTGCGCGGACGTCTGGCCGGGGACCGCAAACATGAGGTCAATGTTGATGTTTTCAAACCCGGCGGCGCGCAGGATGGCGTAGGTTTTTTCGGCCTGCGCGGCGTCGTGGACGCGCCCGAGGGTTTGCAAGAGGGCGTCGTCCCACGACTGCACTCCGAGGCTGATCCGGGTGACGCCCGCGGCGTGGAGCAGGCGCGCTTTTTCCGGGCGGACCGTGGCGGGGTTGACCTCGAAGGTCCATTCCTGCAGGGCGCTCAGGTCGAGGTGCGAGCGAAGTCCCGCGAGGAGGAGGTCGAGTTGCTCCACGGTGAGCGCGCTGGGCGTGCCGCCGCCGAAATAGATCGTCTCCGGGCGCAGCGCGAACCGCTTGCTGGCGTCGGCGACTTCGCGCAGCAGGGCATCGAGAAAGGCGGTGGTCTTGTTCCGCGCTCCCGTTTCCACGTAGAAGCAGCAGTAGGGGCAGAGCTTCGGGCAAAAGGGGATGTGAAAGTAGAGATGGCGGATCGGGTGCAAGGGCGTGGCAGCCTTTCTACAGGGAAATGGCAGGCAAGCGAGCGCGGGAGAGAGGAGACTTTTGGAGAGATCCGCGCTGCTCGAAAAAAATGGCACGTTGCGCTTGCAGCCGTAGGAGCGATCTGCAAAACACGCCCATGCGTATATCCAAAGCCCTCCTTGTGGTGGCAGCTGCCGCCGTTTCCTTTTCCACGAATCTCCGCGCGGAATTGAGTCCGGTAACCATCCGCGTAGAGCAGCCGTCGAAGACGGTCAGTGAGCCCGATAAGAAGAGCACCACCAAGAAGCTCAAGATCACGCTTGCCAGCAGTTCCCAGGAGGAACTCGTGCTCAAGGTAAAATGGGCTCTCCTCGGGCGCGACGCTGCGGACAAGGAAATCAAAGTAGTGGAAGAGGGAGAGCTTCTCTCGACGGTCAAACCACGCGGCACAGATGTTCAAGAGACCAGAATGTCCAAACCGCTGGTCGTGACGAATGCGAAGACCGATCCGAAAACGAACAAGCGGACCCCCGCAGCGGGCGTTAAATTTGTCGGCTACGGCGTGCAGGTGTTTAAGGGCGAAGTGAAGGTGGCTGAAGCCTATGACCCGATTTCTGTGAAAGAGATTTGGGGCAAAGCGCCCGCTGCTCCTGCCGCGCCTGCGGCGAAGTGAGGGTGCGGCCGAGATTTCCGCGCGCGCGCTCGGGCAGGCTCCTGCTGAGTCTGCGCGCCGGGAGTGCGTAGTCGCCGACTACATCGGCCTCCGGGCGTCTTCTTTTTCTGGACCGCTCCCGAGGCGAGGGCAGCGTGGATTCATGGCCGCCGCAGTTTTGCGTCCTACCGCTACTTTTGCACCACGAAGTCGATCACCAGCGCGTCTTCGAGGACGGGCTTGAGGAGTGCGACGAAGGCTTGGTGATCGGGGTGGACGAGGTAGGCGTCGCGGTCGGTGGCATTTTTGAAGGTCGCGATCCAGCAGTGGGTGAAGCCTTTGTCATGCTTCTCCGGGCTGACGTTGGTGCCGTATTCGAGGGCTTCGATCGCGGCGATCTTGCCTTTCAGCGCGGCAAATTCCGTGACGACTTTCGCCACCAGCGCTTTGTCGGCGTCGGCTTTGAATTTGAAATGCACGACGTGGCGGATCGGGCCGTCGGCAGCGAGGACGGTCAGGCTGAGCATGGCAAGGGTGAGAATGGAGGTGAGGATTTTCATGGCGAATCAGGTGTTGGTTTGGAGAAAAAAGAACCCGGCCGGAAGGTTGTGCCTTCCGGGCCGGGTCAGATCGAGGAGGGGTGCAGTTGGGAGCCGCGGCCTACGAAGATTTTTTCTTCGCCCCGCATTTTTCGCCATCCTTGGGGCAGGCTTTGGTGTCGCCCTTGGCGCAGCATTTTTCCGGCTGCATCGAGCAGCACTCGGATTTTTTCGGGGTTCCGGCGCAGGCGGCAAAGGCGAGGGTGGTGGCGATGAGGATGAGGTTGGAGATTTTCATCCGCGAAGAATGCCGGAGTTCGGAAAAAACGCGAGCAGTTTTGCCGGCCGGAGGCAGTTTGCTGGAAGCGCGCATTTTTCCACCGTTCGCCCGCTGCGGGGTTGCAAGTGCGCGGGCCGCCGGGGATTTTCCGCCCGATGAATCCAACTGATTTGAAAATCGCCGTCGTGGGCTCCGGCGCTGTGGGCTGCTACTACGGCGGCATGCTCGCCCATGCCGGCTGCGATGTGCGTTTCCTCATGCGGGCCGACCTCGCGGCGGTGCGGGAGCGCGGGCTCACGATCCATACGCACGGCGAAACCGTCGCAGTTCCGAAGGTCGCGGCCTTTGGGAGCACGGCGGAAATCGGCCCCGTCGATGTGGTGCTCATCGGACTCAAAGCCACCGCCAACGCGGCCCTGGAGGAACTTGTGCCGCCACTGCTCGGCGAGAAAACCGCGCTGCTTACTTTGCAAAATGGCCTGGGCAACGAGGAGTTCCTCGCGGCCCGATGGGGTGAGGAGCGCGTCATGGGCGGCCTCTGCTTTGTGTGCCTGAACCGCACCGCCCCGGGCGTGATCGACCATTTCGACGCGGGCTCGATTTCGATCGGCGAATTCCGCCGTCCCGCGAGCGACCGCGTCCGCGTGATCGTCGAGGCGTTTGCCCGGGCCGGCATCGAATCGCGCGCCGTGGAAAACCTCGTCACCGAGCGCTGGCGCAAGCTGCTTTGGAACATTCCCTTCAACGGCCTTTCCATCGCCGCGCACGGCGCCACCGTGGCCGACGTGCTCGCCGACGACGGCCTGCGCAAAGTCGCGCGCGATCTCATGGATGAGGGGCTCGACGCCGCGCGCCGGCTCGGCCACGAAATCCCCGACGCGTTCGCCGACCACCAGATCGACCGCAGCTACGCGATGAAACGCTACAAACCATCTTCGATGATCGACTGGCAGGAGGGCCGCCCGGTCGAGATCGAGGCGATCTGGGGCGAGCCGTGGCGGCAAGGTCTCTCCGTCGGCGCGTCCATGCCGCGTCTCGAAATGCTCTACCAACTCCTCCGCCGCAGCACCGCGTAACCCGCCATGCACCTTTCCCTCGACGCCGAAGTCCTGCCCAAAGCCGTCCGCGATTTCAACCCCGAGTGGGGCCTCGTGCTTGGCTCCGGCCTCGGCTCGGTGGTCGAGGAAGTGGACGCGATTCTCAGCCTGCCCTACGCCGAAATCCCCGGCCTCCCCGTCTCGACAGTGAGCGGTCACGCCGGGCGTTTCGTCTTCGGACGGCTCGCCGGAAAGCGCGTGCTCGTGGCGCAGGGCCGCGTGCATCTCTACGAGGGGCACACGGCCGGGGAGGTCGCCGCCGGCGTGCGTTTCATGGAGGCGCTCGGGGTGAAAAAACTCATCCTCACGAACGCCGCCGGCTCCCTGCGCGCCGAGTTTCCGCCGGGATCGTGGATGATGCTCAGCGACCACCTGAATCTCACCGGCACCTCGCCGCTCACCGGCGGGCCGCACTTCGTGGATATGAGCGCGGTCTATTCGCCGGACTTGCGGGCCCGCTTTGCGCGGTTCGCCGCGGAGGAAAAGATCGCGCTGCACGAAGGTGTCTACGCCAGCCTCCCAGGTCCGCAGTACGAGACGCCTGCCGAAGTCCGCATGCTCCGCGGGCTCGGGGCCGATGCCGTGGGCATGAGCACCGTGCTCGAGGCCATCCAGGCCCGCGCGCTCGGCCTGGAGGTCGTGGCGTTTTCCTGTCTCACAAACCTGGGCGCGGGACTCGGTGCGGGGCCGCTTGAGCACGCCGAAGTCCTCGCCGCCGGAGGCACCGCCGCCGACTCACTCGCGCGCCTGCTCACCCGGGCGCTGGCGGAGTGAGCGCGGGCTGGCCAACGGATTGGGACTCGCCGAACATCGGCGCATGAAGAACGTTTTCGCCTGCGCCATTTCCTTCGGGCTGCTTGCCGCAGGGGTGTGGGGAGCAGACGCGCCGGGCGCTTCAAAAGGTGCGGACAAGACCAAATCTGGGGCGAAGAAGGCGCAGCTTTTCGCCCGCGCGCCCGTGGCCGGGCAGCCGTTCGACGACCGGGAGATCGCGCTCTATCTCGAAGCCGAAGGCCGAAAGCTGCTCGCGGCGGAGCGGGTGAAAAAGCTGACCTTCGAGCGGACGACCTGTCCGCTGCGGTTGGCCGAGCCTGCGGGGGGAAAGATCGAGTGGCCGGAGGTCGCGGCGCGGGCCGAGGCGGCGACGCTGGTGCTGGGCGAGTTTTACCGCGAGGGCAAAGCGAAGGAGACGCACTTCAGCGTGGCCGCGGGCGCGTTCGTCGTCGGCGAGACCGGCGTGTGCGTGACCAGCCAGCATGTCGCCAAGGAGCACGGCTCGCGCGGGCTCGTGGCGATGACCCGCGACGGGCGCGTCTTTCCCGTGCGCGAAGTCCTCGCCGCCGACCCGCAAAACGATCTCCTGATTTTTCAACTCGATCTCCCCGCCGACGTGAAACTGCCCACGCTCCCGATCGCGCTCGCCCTCGCACCGGTCGGCTCGACGGTCGTCGTGATGAGTCATCCGGACGACCGCTTTTACCTGCTCACCACCGGCACCGTGGCGCGGCACACGATCTGGCGCGAGGCGGCGGGCGACCTGGCGTTCATGGCGATCACCGCCGACTTCGCCAAAGGCTCCAGCGGCTGCCCCGTGCTCGATGAGCGCGGCGTGGTCGTGGGTATCGTGAACAACACCGAGTCGATCTATTACGACGACGACGGAAAGAAGAAGCAGTTCGATCTCCAGATGGTCGTAAAAAACGCGACGCCGAGCTGGCTCGTGCGGAAGATGGTGACTGCGCCGTAGGCGTGGGGGAAACGCGGTCATCCTGAGCGGAGTTCCCGGCGGGCGCAGGCGGGCGGGAACGGAGTCGAAGGACCTCTAACTATCCGCGGTCGAAGGAGGCGGGCGATTTCTCACGAAGACTCGCGCTCACGAGATCGCTCTCGCTTTAGCCCTTACTCCATCGTGACTTTGGGCTGAAGCCCAAGCTACATTCCGCCCATGAACCGCCTTCTTGCCCCGCTTTTCCTCGCCGCCCTACTCGCGCCCGCGCTCGCGGACCAAGCCCCGAAGCCGCCCGAGCCGCTCTACGAGACGCGCGCGGAGCATGACCGCAATGGCATCGGGAAGTTTTTTATGGGCCGCGAGATCGCCCACGTCATGGGACATCAGGCCGCCGACTGGCTGGAGCGGCCCGAGCGCGAGGCCGAGGAGCGGACCGATCTGCTGCTCGAATCGCTGGCGTTTCGCGATGGCGAAGTCGTGGCCGACATCGGCTGCGGGTCGGGTTTCATCAGCCGGAAAATCTCCAAGAAAATCGGCGCGAGCGGCACGGTCTATGGCGTGGAAATCCAGCAGGAGATGCTCGACCTGCTGATGAAACGGATGGCGATGTTTCGCATCGAAAACGTGCAGCCGATCCTCGGCACCACCACCGATCCCAAGCTGCCGCCGGCGTCGTGCGACACGATGATCATGGTCGATGTCTATCACGAGTTCGATTTCCCGTATGAGATGATCCGGAACATGATCAAGGGGCTGAAGAAGGGCGGGCGCATCGTCTTCGTGGAGTACCGCAAGGAAGACCCGAAGGTGCCGATCAAGGAGGTCCACAAAATGAGCGAGGCGCAGGTCAAAAAGGAAATGACCACGCATCCGGAACTCGAATACGCCGAGACCATCGCCACCCTCCCGCGCCAGCACATCATCGTTTTCAAAAAGAAGTAGGCGGCGCGGCGGCGGGGTGATTTCCGGTTGCGCCGATTGGGGCGGCGGGCGCTGCGGATTGCAACCGCTGACGGTCAATGTGTCCTTCACCGGCACGGCGACGCGTGGCGCGGATTACAATGCGACGACCGCGGGCAACGTCGTGACGTTCGGTCCGGGACAGCGCGAGGCGTTTGTGGAAATCAATCCGCACACCGACGCGGCGGACGGCGAGGCGACTGAAACGATCACGCTGACGGTGCTCGCGGGTGCGGGTTACGCGGTCGGCGGGCCGAACGCGGGCACGGTTTCGCTGCTCCATGAAACCGCGACCACCGGCCCATCGCCGAAGGAAGCCGCGCGGTTTCTGATTCAGGCGGCGTTTGGTCCCGACCAGGACGACCCCGCCGTCTATTCCGCGGCCACCGCCGGCACGCTGCCGGGTAACATCACCTTTCCCAACACTTTGCTCGGCCGCCAGCTCCGCCAGGGGGCGCTCGCGCTCATGGGCCGTAACGCGCTGGGTGCGGTGCGGCAGACGGTTTTCGTGAACCGCGGCGGGTGGGATCACCACAGCGACACGCTCGCGCTCCAGCTCGGGATGCTCGGCGAGTTGGATGCCGCAGTCTCGGCGTTCTGGCAGCAGCTCGTGGCGCTGGGCATTGAAAATCAGGTCACCCTTTTTTCCGCGTGGGACTTTGGCCGCACGCTCACGAGCAATGACCAGGGCAGCGATCACGCGTGGGGCGGGAATCACTTCGTCGTCGGGGGCAACGTGGTCGGGCGGAAAATCTACGGCAGCTATCCGAGCCTCGCCGTGAACCCCGACAGCGGCCCCGAAGTGAACCCGCTCGACACCGGCCGCGGGCGACTCATCCCGACCACGAGCTGCGATGAATTTTTCGCCGAGATGGCGCTCTGGCTCGTCGGCGAGTGAGTTTGGATATCATGGGAGCAACCCTTACGTCGCAGTTGGGGCGGATGGTTGCCAGCGAAAGCGGCGCAGCCGCAC
>CAYQBV010000245.1:0-6773 GCA_964415705.1 uncultured Chthoniobacter sp.
GCGACGCTGGCCTGCCGCAGACGGCGGGGGTAATGTGGAGGCTCCGGCAGTTGCGGGCGGTGAGTTTCGCCAGCGCGCCGGATTTACGGAGGATTCGCGGAGCGGTGGATCGGCGACGAGGTCACGTTGCCGCGGGGCCGGGCTCTTTGAGTGCGGCGATTTCTTTGCCAGTAAGGATGCGCCACTCGCCGGGGCGCATGGCCGCGATTTTCAGCGGGCCGATGCGGGTGCGGACGAGGCGCTCCACTTCGTAACCGAGTTCGTAAAGCATGAGGCGGATCTGCCGTTTGATGCCTTGGTTGAGGGTCAGGCGCAGGTGCTTGGGCGCGAGGATTTCGACGCGCTCCGCTTTCGCCCGCCCGCCCATGATGTGGAAGCCGCGCAGGAGTTTCTCGCGGTCTTTTTGATCAAAAGGTTTGTCGATGAGGATCTCGTATTCCTTGTCGATCTTGTAGCGCGGGTGGGTGAGGGCGAGGGAAAGGTCGCCGTCATTGGTGACGATGAGCAGCCCCTCGCTGTCCATGTCGAGCCGGCCCACATGGTGCACGCGCGGCCAACCGGAGGGGAGCAGCTCGAAGATGGTGCGGCGCTGGCACTCGTCGTCGGCGGTGCAGACGTAGCCGCGCGGTTTGGCGAGCACGGCGGTGAGCGACTGCTGCTGGCGGACGATGCGGGCACCGACTTTCACGGTGTCCTCGGGGCCCACTTTGGTGGCGAGGTCGGTGACGAGGTGGCCATTGATGCGGACCTGTCCGGCGGTGATGAGTTCCTCCACGCCGCGGCGGGAGCCGAGGCCGGCGGAGGCGAGAAAACGATTGAGGCGCATGGTGTGGAAAAAATTTGGGAGCGGACAATGGCGCTGGTTGGTAAAATCCGAAGCTCGAAATCTGATTTTCGCAAGAATCTTCAGGGCGGGGAAAAAATGGAACGGATCGCCGGACGTTTTTCGATCTTTTTCAGACGCGAGCCGGGAAAGGGATTTTTGATCGTGGTTTGCTCCGTCGTTGCCAACCTCCATCCGCCACGTCACTGGGGAAGGTGTGCTCGGCCACGCACCTGCCCATTTTTTGCGACCAAAGAACCAACCAACAGCAGAAAAACCAATATGGGATTACTCGACACCATCCTCGGCGCAGTCGCCGGCCAAGCAGCAACTCCCGGCGGAACGGATCCGCTCGGCGGCGCGCTCAATGCGCTGCTCACACAAAACGGCGGCCTGCAGGGGCTGATGGGCAAATTCTCGCAGGGCGGACTTGGCGAAGTGTTTTCGTCCTGGGTCGGGGTGGGGGAAAACCAGCCGGTTTCGACCGCCCAAATCCAAAGCGTGCTCGGCAACGATCAAGTGCAGGCGCTCGCCGCCAAGCTCGGGGTGGACCCGGCGCACGCGTCCGGCTTTCTCGCCGAGTATCTGCCGAAGATCGTGGATAAGCTCACGCCCGCCGGCCGAATGACTCCGGGGGCCGATCACTCGCCAGGCTTGGTCGCGCTTTTGCCGGCGCTGCTTTCGAGTTTCGGCGGCGGTGCCGGAAAGGGCTGAGCCTCTCGCCGCGCCGCGCTATTTCGCGGTCTTGGAATTCCGCTGGGCGCTCACTTCGACTCCGGTGTAGTTCGCCGGTTTGTCCACGGTGATGCTCGCCTTCAGGGTCACGAGCGCCTGCGTGACGATGGCGTCGGGCGGAGGGGCGCTGGCGACAAACTCGAAGGCGAGCGGGCCGGCGGCCGCGCCCTTGACCGGACGCAGTACCGGCTTCGACCAACCGCCGCTGTTCACCATGCCGGTGGCCTCGACGGTGATTTGGGTCGGCTTGCCCTCGGCGGCGCGGACGGCGACGGACTCCACACTCATCACTTTTCGCTCCGCGGCGACGTTGGTCGGTTCGGGGTCCGCGGCGGCGGCGGCGGTGCCGAGCAGGCAGGTGCAAAGGAGGGCGATCTTCTGAAGTGGGTTGTTCATGGTTTTGGAAGTTGGGTTAGACCGCAGCAATAGGCTCGGCGGCGATTGCTGGCAATCGGTGAATCGCCGGACTGCTTGTCGAAACGCGCGCGGCTGTGCGACTTTCCGCGCCCGCCTTCGCATGTCCGCCACGTCCTTTTACAAACGCTCGAATTTCGTCACGCACCTTCCGGCGGATTGCCTCTACAGCCCGTCGCATTTCTGGCTGCGTGAAATCGCGCCCGACCGCTGGCGCGTGGGCTTCACGAAATTCGCCACCCGCATGCTCGGCGAGATCGTGGAGGTGCAGTGGGAAAAGGCCGACGCCGCCCCGGTGGCGAGTGGCGAGATCATCGGCGCGATCGAGGGCTTCAAGGCGATCAGCGACATCTACTGCGTGGCTGATGGGTGCTTCGCCGGCGGCAACGCTGCGCTGCGCGACGACATCGAACTCGTGAGCCGCGAGCCGTATGGCGACGGCTGGCTTTACACCGTCGAGGGCCGGCCCGATGGGAAGTGCGTGGCGCTCGACGCCTACCGTGCGCTCCTCGACACGACCATCGACCGCATCCTCGAAAAACAAGCGCACGACGAATGAATACGAACTCCGATCTCCCCACTCCGATCGCCGAAAAGGCCCGCTACATCATGCTCGGCGGCTTTCTCGGTGCGGGTAAAACGACCGCCGTCGCCGCGCTCGCGCACCAGCTCACCGCGCAGGGTTTGCGCGTCGGGCTCATCACGAATGACCAGGGCAGCGAGTTGGTGGACACCGCGATGCTCCGCGCCCGAGGTTTCGCGACGGAGGAAATCCCGGGCGGCTGTTTTTGCTGCCGCTTCAACTCTCTCGTCGAGGCCGCGCGTTGTCTCGATGCCGCGACGAAGCCGGATGTGTTCATCGCCGAGCCGGTCGGGAGCTGCACGGATCTCGTCGCCACGGTCACGTATCCGCTGCGCCGCATTTACGGCGGGCAGTTTGTCATCGCGCCGCTGAGCGTACTCGTCGATCCCATCCGCGCCGAGGGTGTGCTCGGTCTGGCGGAAGGGAAGAAGTTCTCCGACAAGGTGCTCTACATTTACCGCAAGCAGCTTGAGGAGGCGGACCTCATCGTGGTCACGAAAAGCGAGCTGCTGCCAGCGGACCGGCTCCAAGTCTTGCGCGCGCGGCTGGCCGCGGATTTTCCGCACGCGGAAATTCTCGACGTTTCGGTGCGCGAAAGCCGCGGCCTCGCCGGGTGGTTCTCCCGGATCGAGACCGGCGAGCAGCGCCAGCGGGCGACAATGGAAGTGGACTACGAACTTTACGCCGAAGGCGAGGCGCTCCTCGGCTGGCTCAACGCCACCGTGCAACTCGCGGTCGCGGCCGGCTTCGACTCCGAAGCCGTGCTCACCCACCTCGCCCGCGACATCCAGCGGCATCTCGCCGGCTCCGAGATCGCGCATTTGAAAATGACGCTCAGCCCGAACGGCGGCCTCCGCGACATCGCCGCCATCAATCTCGTCCGCAGCGACTTCGTCCCCGAGCTTTCACTCAAACTCGAAGCGCCGGTGAGCGCCGGCCAGCTCATCATCAACTGCCGCGCCGAAGCCGATCCCGAATTGATCCGCGCCGCTGTCCGCGCCGCCGTCGCCGACCTGCCCGCCGCCTTCCCCGGCCTCACCGCGCAGCTCGAACACCTCGAATCCTTCCGCCCCGGCAAACCCCAGCCCACGCACCGCGACGCCGCTGCGGCAAAGTAGCTTGGACTTTAGTCCCAAGTGCCGCGGTCGTTTGGACTGAGGTCCAAGCTACTTTGCGCTGCCGCTTTCCAGCGCGAGGAGGAAGCGCTTGCGGTCCAATCCGCCGCCGTAACCGGTCAGCGTGCCATTCGCGCCGATGACGCGATGGCACGGCACGATGATCGAGATCGGGTTGCGCCCATTGGCGAGGCCCACGGCGCGGGAGGCCCGCGGCTGGCCGATGCGGCGCGCGATTTCGCCGTAGCTGATCGTGGTGCCGTAGGGAATCTCGCGCAGCGCCTGCCAGACCCGTTGCTGGAAAGGCGTGCCGACAGGCTCCAGCGCCCCCGTGAATTCCCGGCGCGTACCCGCGAAGTATTCCTCCAACTCCGTTCGCGCGGCGCGGAGTGGGGAGGCGTCGCGCACGGCGTTGCGCGGAGCTGCCGGTTGGTGCCGATGCGTCTCCATGAAAACGCCCGTCAATGCCGCGTCCGTGCCGTGCAATTGCATGCTGCCGATTGGAGAGGAAAACTCGGTGACGTAGAGCGTCGCGGGTGTTCGCGGAGTTTCGGAGAACATGAGGCGAGGATACGCCGCCTTTGAGATGGCGAAAAATCCAAAGTGGAGCGGCACACTCCGGAGTGCCGGCCAGCCAACGCGCGTAGCGCCGAGTCCTCCGCTGCGCTACGTTTTCCCCGCCGCCGGCACCACGACCACGGGGCACTTCGCGCCTTTTAAGACCCCGTTTGTGATGCTCCCGACGAGCAACTCATACAGCGCACCGTGGCCGTGCGAGCCCATGACGATCATGGCCGCGTTTCGGTCCGCCGCCTGATCGAGAATCTTTTCCACGATCGGCCCCTGCACGTGCATCGCGGTCGCGGTGACGCCGTTCGCCTCGACCACCGCTTTCAAATCTTCGAGCCGCGCGTGCTCGGCGCGAAAATCCTGCGCCACGGCCACGCGCACGGTTTGTGGGCCCGGCTCGAAGCCGACGAAATCCGGCTCCGGCTCGGCGATTTTCAAAATCACGAGTTCGCAGCCGAGCGCCTTGGCCAGAACCTCCGCCTCAGTGAGCACCGGCGTGGTGGTGTCGGAAAAATCCACGGGAACGAGAATGGTTTTCATAATGATCTCCTTGCGGAACGATTCGTAGCCCCGGCCCGTGCCGTTCGCCACCCCAAACTCGCACGCCGTCGTGAACGCAGGAAGACGATGTCAGGAACATTGGTGTCAGGAAAATTTCTCAAACCAAATCTTCCTGACAAAAACCACCCACGATTCATTCGCCGCGCAGACATTTTTTGACAAACGTTTCGCACTCTCCTGCCAACTTCGGCGCGCGGCATCGGCATCTTCCCTCCCATTCGCGTATGAAAACCACCCGTCTCGTGCTCTCCGCGCTGCCCGCGCTCGCCGCCGAAGTCCGTGACGAGGGAGCAGACGATCTATGTGCCGTTCGAGAAACTGGAGGACGTTTTCGGCAATGAGGAGTGCAGCGTGTTCCTGCCTGACCGCGAGTTTTTGGAAAGGTGGAACCGGCTCAACCTCCCGGAGAAACTCAAGAATTCCGAGCCGCCGGTGGAAGGCGTGCTCGCGGCTGCTGCATAAGTGCCGCCGAAGCGCGCGCGGGAGTCGTGCCACAGCGGAGATTCGCAAACCAAGCGGCGCTTTCTGGACCGGGGATCGCGAGCGGTGGTGGGGCTCAACCCCGTGCATTCGGCGGGTCGCCGAACGCGGCAGGCCAGTGGCCTGCTCCACCCGGAGTGCGCGGCGCTCGCGCTCGGGATATTCGTGGTGGTGGCGCTGGACGGCAGCGTTTTCGCCAAAGGCGCGGAGCCCGAACGGCGCGCTGTGGCTCACGGCGCGGCTGGAGCGGTTGACGGACTTGCCGCCCGCGCTGGTCGGTTCGCGGGCGGAGATCGCGGTGCAGTATCCCGATAAGTTTCGCCTGCGCGCGCTGGTGCTCGGCGAGGAGCTGGCGATCTGCCGTCGCGGACAGGAGGTGTGGGTGTGGCCGGGGCCGAAAGCGGCGGCGCTGATCGAGGCTGCCGGGGCCGCGGGCAAGCTGCCAAAAGCCGATCCCAAGGCGCAGTTCACGCCGTTCCAATTGCCGGTGCCGGAGAAGCAACTCGCGCTGGTCTCGATGTTCTTTCAGGTGAAAGACGTGGGCGCGGAGTCGCTCGATGGGGACGCCTGCCGGGTGCTCGATCTGTTCCTCATGCCGGAGCTGGCGCAGTCGCTCCGCGAAAAGGACTGGGCGGCGCGCGTCTGGGTGCGCGGCGACGGCTTGCCCGCGCGGCTCTCCGTGGCGCGCACCGGTTGGCAGATGGTGGTGCGGTTTGAGCGGCTGGAGTTTTCCAAAGCGCTCCCGCCCGAGACGTGGCAGCCGACCGCTGAGCAGGCGGGCGACACCCTGCGCCTCGACGCGGCGCGCTACGGGCAGTTGCTGGATGCGATCATGAAATAGCGCGAGCGAGGCGACGGACGTAGCGCGAGCCTCCGGCTTGCCGTATCGCAGGGCGTCCCGCCTGCTCCCGCGCGGCGGCAAAATGCGCGTGGCTCGTACCCGCAGCGACGCCGGGGCAAGCGGGACGCATGCGATACGGCAGGCGAAGACGCCTGCGCTACGGGGGGCGAAGATGCCTGCGCTACGGGGGGCTTCGTTTGGAGGGGTTCAGCCCGCACCGAATGTCACGCGCGCCTGTTCGGTCCCTCAGGATGACGGCTGTTTGTTTACGCCGCCTGCGAGGCGGCGGCGGGCGGAGGTGGCGTGCCGCCTTTGTCGCCGCCGCGGAAGCTGCGCCACCAGGAGAGCGGCAGGCAGCCGATGGCGATGAACGCGAGTTGCGAGGCGTTGAAGGCCATGAGCCAGAAAAAAGCCGCGTCCATGAAGCCGTAGCTGTGCAGCCCGATGCCAAGCATGTTCACGCCGAACCACGACCACGCCGTGACGATGTTGCCAAAGATGGCGAAGTTCATCAACCCGCGCTCGCGGACGAGGCCGCCCCACTTCGCGTGGAGGATGAGCGCATTCCACAGCACGATGACGAGCGCGCCGTTTTCCTTCGCGTCCCAGCCCCAGAAGCGGCCCCAGCTCTGATCCGCCCAGATGCCGCCG
>CAYQBV010000246.1:0-6741 GCA_964415705.1 uncultured Chthoniobacter sp.
CCGTCTCTTCTCGGTCGGGACGAATGGCGGCAAGCTGGACTCCTCCGGCGCGGGCGCGGTGAACTTCAACAACGTCGGAGCGATGGGCTTCAACGGGCAAGTGGGAGCCCGCACCTTGGAGCTGACCGGCACGAATGTCGGGGCGAATACCCTCGCGACGGCGATCGGCAACAACGGCGGAGCGACTTCGCTGGTGAAAAACGGCGCGGGCACATGGGTGCTCTCCGGGATCAACAACTACAGCGGTGCGACCACGATCAACGCCGGCATCCTGCGCGCGGGTTCGGTCACGGGACTGAGCAGCACTTCCGCTTTCCTCGTGAACGGCGGCGGCACGCTGGATGTGAACGGCTTGGTCAGCACGATCCTGTCGCTGAGCGACAACGGGGTGGGTGCGGTCTTCGGAACCGTGACCAACAACGGTGCGGTGGCCACGGTCCTGACCTTCGGCGATGCGAACAACCTGACCTTCCGCGGAAACATCGTGAACGGCACGAGCGCTCTCGGCATTACGAAGGTGGGGACGGGCATCGAAATTCTGTCGGGGAACAACACCTACACGGGTCCGACGACAATCAACGCAGGGACGCTGCAAGCGGGCTCAACTACGGCCTTTGGTGTCAACTCGCTGGTCGCGGTCAACCTCGGCGGAACGCTCGACCTCGGTGGCTTCAGCAATAGCGTGGGCGCGCTAACCAGCACGGTGCCCGGCGGCACGGTGCGAAACACTGGTGCACTGGCCGCGACACTGACCATCACCGGCACGGGCCTGCCGCAGACCTTTGCCGGCAATATCGTGAACACGGCGGGTGCGGGTGCGCTTTCGCTGACCAAGAGCGGGGCGGGAACGCAGATTCTCTCCGGCGTGAACACTTACAACGGCGTGACGACGATTGGTGGAGGTGTGCTGATGGCGGGATCGACCACGGCATTTGGCACGAACTCCCAAGTCAACATCACCGTCGCCGGTGCCGGAACCGGACTGGACCTCGGCGGCTTTAACAACAGCATCGGCTCGCTCCAGGGCATCGCCGGCAGCATCGTGACGACGACCAATGGACCGGCCGTTCTGACGACTGGAGGCAATGGGGTGAACGCCACCTTCGCGGGCAACCTGATCAACGGCGTGACCGCGCCCGGCAGTGATGTCCTTTCGCTGACCAAGGTCGGACCGGGCATCCAGACGCTCTCTGGCGTGAACACCTACACTGGCGCGACGAACGTCAATGGCGGCATTTTGCAGGCGGGATCGGCCACGGCGTTCAGCGCCACCTCGGCGTTCTTCGTGAACACCGGCGGCATCCTCGATCTTAATGGCTTCAACAACACGATCCTCTCACTGACCGACACCGGCGCGCCCGGCGGAACGATCCAGAACGGCGGCGCGGCCAATGTCGTGCTGACCTTCGGCGATGCCAATAACCTGACCTTCCGGGGTAACATCATTGCCGGTCCCGGAGCGGGGACGCTGGGCATCACCAAAAACGGCGCTGGCCAGCAGACGCTGTCGGGCGTGAACAACTACGCGGGTGCGACGACGATCAACAATGGCGCGCTGGTCGCTGGCTCCACGACGGCCTTTAGCGGAGCTTCCGCGTATAACCTGACGGCGGCTGGTGCAACCCTGGATCTGGCTACCTTTAACAACAGCATCTTTTCGCTGACGGGTGTGGCTGGGTCGATCGTCAAAGACACCGGCGGAGTGGGTGCCACGCTGACCATTACCAATGGTGGTGGCGCAAACTTTGCCGGCAACATGATCGATAATGGCCCGCTGGCGCTGCACAAGTCGGGATCGGGGACGCAAATCCTCTCGGGTATCAACACGTATTCCGGCGACACGATCATCGATGGCGGCATCCTGCAGGCCGGCTCGACCACGGCGTTCAGCCCGAACTCGGACTTCTTTGTGAACACCGGCGGCACCCTGAGCCTGGATGGGTTCAATAACACGATCCTGACCCTGAGCGACAACGGCGCGCCCGGCGGCATCGTGCAAAACGGCGCGGCGGGCAATGCTGTGCTGACCTTTGGGGATGCGAACAGCCTGACCTTCCGCGGCTTGGTGCAAAACGGCGCAGCCGGGACACTCGGCCTGACGAAGAACGGGACCGGTGCCCAGACCATGACCGGCCTGAACACTTATACAGGTCCGACGACGGTCAACGCAGGCCGACTGATCGCGGGTTCCACTTCGGCTTACGGCGTGAACTCGGTGGTCACGGTTGGCAATGGTGGCACGCTGGATCTCGGCGGCTTCAATAACACGATCGGTTCGCTGGCGGGCATCCCCGGCAGCACGGTGCAAAACAGCACGGTCATCCCGGCGACTCTGACCACCGGCACGCTCGGCACGAGCACGCTCTTCGCGGGCAACATCGTGAACGGAGCTGGCGCGCCGCTGGCGCTGACCAAGGTGGGCGCGGGCACGATGACCGTCTCCGGGGTGAATACCTACACGGGAGCGACCAACGTGAATGCCGGAGTGTTGCAAGCCGGCTCGATCACCGCGTTCAGCGCCGGGTCGGCGCACTCGGTCAATACGGGCGGCACGCTCGCATTGAACGGCTTTAACAATACCATTCTCTCGCTGACCGACACTGGCGCACCCGGCGGCACGGTGCAGAACGGCGGAGTAGCCAATGCCATCCTGACTTTTGGCGACGCGAATAACCTGACCTTCCGCGGACTGATCCAAAACGGCGGCGGCAATACACTCGGGATCACGAAGAATGGCACGGGCGCCCAGACCCATAGTGGCGTGAACACTTACACCGGCCCGACGACGATCAACAACGGCAGGCTCATCGGCGGCTCGACCTCCGCGTTTGGTGTGAACTCCGCAGTCAACATCACGGCGGCCGGCGGCACGCTGGACCTCGGCAGCTTCAATAACACGATCGGCTCGCTGACCGGTGTGGTTGGATCGACCGTCACGGATAGCGTGGCGAATGCGACCCTGACCACCGGCACGCTGAATCAAAACACGACCTTCGCGGGTAACATCATCGACGGCCCCGGCGCGGTCCTCTCGTTCGTCAAGACCGGCACCGGCATCCAGACGCTCTCGGGGAACAACACCTACAGCGGGGGGACGACGATCAACGCTGGCACGATCCTGGCCGGTTCGACGACGGCGCTGAGCGCAACTTCCGCGTATAATCTCACGGTGGCGGGAGCGATTCTCGACCTCGGCGGGTTCAGCAACACCATCGGCTCCCTCGCGGGTGTCGCTGGCACCACCGTGCGGACCGTAGCCGGACCGGCGACCCTCTTCACCGGCGGTGACAACACCAGCACGACCTACGCCGGTCTGATCACCAACAGCGTCGGCAATGCGCTGTCGCTCGTGAAGAATGGCAACGGCACCTTTACGATCACCGGAGCCAATACTTATACGGGAACCACGACCCACAACAGCGGCGGGTTGTTGATTAATAACAACACGGCGCTCGGCGCGGGAAATTTCGTGATTAACAACGCGGGAGCCGGAACGGTCTTTGGCAGCGGTGTGGGTGGGGTCACCTTCGCCAACGCCACCCAGATCAACGGCGACTTCTCCGTGAACCCGACGGGGACGCTGACGGCCAGCGGCCCGGTGACCCTGAACGGCACGCGGACGATCACTGGCACCAATGCGAACACGTTTAACTTCGGCGGTCCGATCGGCGAACTGGCGCCCGGCACTGGAGTGGTCTTCACCTCCGTGCCAGCCAGCATCTTCCAATACTCGGGATTGGCGGCGAACACCTATACGGGGCTGACGACCGTTCAAGGCAATGCAACGCTCCAGTTGAACAAGACGGCGGGCATCGACGCCATCGGCACCGGTGGACTCACGGTGCAAAACACGGCCACGGTCACTTCGCTCGCTGATCAGCAGATCAATGACGGCGCGACCGTGCTGCTCAATAACACTGCGACCTTCAACCTCAATGGCCGGAAGGAAACGATCACGACCCTGAATACCGACGCCGGAACCACCACCGTGGTCCGGTTGGACGGCGGCGGAGTCGGCGGCACGCTCACGGTGAATAACGGCACGGTGAACGGCCAGATCATCGACAACGGACTCGGCGGCAATCTCGTGAAAAACGGGGCGGCGGGTGACGCGCTCACTTTGACCCGGGCCAACGCCTACAACGGCAGGACGACGTTGAACTCGGGCATCCTGAACATCAACAACGACACCGCGCTCGGCACGAGCACCCTGCGGATCAATGGTGGGTTGGTGGGGAACACGGACCTCCTGACGGTCTCGCATACCTTTGCCAACAGCGTGGTGGTGCAGGGCAGCTTCGAGGTGAATGGGCCGCAGCAACTCATCTCGTCCGGCCCGGTGTCGCTGGCCGTGGCCAATACGACGATCAACACGCTGGCGGGAGGGCTCGATTTCTCGGGCGTGATCTCGGAAGTGAATCCGGTCTCGAACCTGACCTTCACCGGAGCCACGAGCACCACGTTTGGTGGAGCCGGCAGCAATACTTACTCCGGTCTGACCTCGGTGGACGGCGGCACGCTGACATTGGCGAAGACTGGCGGAGCAACGGCGGTCGCGGGTCACCTGAACATCGCCAACGGAGCCACCGTGAAATTTGGCGGCCCCGCCGCGAGCAACCAGCAGATCGCCAGCACCTCGAATGTGGATGTGCGCGGCACTTTCAACCTGAATGGCCACAACCAGGCGATCAACACCCTGACGGGCGACGGCAGCGTGCTGCTGGGCGATGCCGCACTGACGGCCGGTCAGTTGACGGTGAACGGCGGCGTCTTCTCCGGGGACATCAGCGACAACGGCCCGTCCGGGCAGTTGGTCAAGACCTCGGGGTCCATCCTGGTGCTTGCGGGAAGCAACTCCCTCACCGGCCCGACCTTGGTCCAGCAAGGCACCTTGGTGCTGAACGGATCGGTGGGCGGCAATGTGATCGTCTTTAACCCGGCGCTGCTCGCCGGCACTGGCTTGGTGCGCGGCAATTTGACCAACAGTGGAACCGTCAGCCCTGGCAACTCGCCCGGCACGCTGGTGGTCCACGGCAGTTACAACCAGATGGCGTCGGGCAGGCTGCACATTGAAGTGGGCGGCTTGGCCGGAAATGAGCACGACCTGCTCGCGGTGGGTGGGCCAGCCAGCCTGAACGGAACGGTGCGCCTCGTGGCGCTGAACAACTTTGTGCTCAAACGGGGTGACAAAGTTGTCTTCCTGACCGGCAACCAGGTGAGCGGGAAGTTCTCCAATGAGGACATCGAGATTGCGACGAACAGTAAGTTCCTCAAAGCCGACATCCAGTATGAGACCAATACCGTGGCCCTGGTCGCGGAACAGTTGAAGTTCTCGAAAGTCCTCAAAGGTCTCACGCCGAATCAGAAGGCTGTGGCCAAAGCCCTGGACGGTGCGCTCAACGACAAGCGTCTCGACGAAGTCATCGACTTCCTGAACGCCGATGCCTTTGGCAACGTTCCATACGATCTCGACCTGATCGCCGCCGAGGAGTTGCAGTCGCTCTATACGATCGGGATTTCGCAGGCCCATGTGCAGTCCGCCAATCTGGAGCGCCGCATGGGTGATATTCGCGCTGGGTCCGGCGGGTTCAGCGCCTCCGGGTATTCGGTTTCGGGAGGAGCGCCGGAATACAGCGGTGCCTTTAACCCAAGGGCTGATGGACTCACTGGTCCGAGCGGGAAGATGGGCAAGGAGATCCGTCCGCCGACTCAGGACGCGAACCTCGGCGTATTCATCACTGGTGTCGGCGAATTCACCCATGTCGGATCGACGAACAATGCCAGCGGCTTCGATCTCGCAACCGGCGGCTTCACGCTGGGCGTGGACTATCGGATCGGTGAGAACTTCGCCATCGGTATCAATGCCGGTTACTCCCGCAGCTCCGCAGACCTGTTTGGCAACGGTCGGGTGAATGTGGACGGTGCCAAAATCGGCATGTATGCCACTTACTTCACCGGCGGGTTCTACGCGGACATCGCGGCGCAGGGTGGCTACAACAACTACGACACCAAGCGCACGGCCCTCGAAGGCACAGCGCGCGGCGGCACCACGGGCGGCGAGTTCAGCGCCATGTTCAAGACGGGCTACGACTTCAAGACTGGTGGCCTGACCTTTGGACCGACGGCGGGTCTGCAATACACCCATGTCGGCTTCCGCGGGTTCACGGAAACGGGATCGCTGCTGCCGCTGACTTATGCCAAGCAGAGTGCTGACTCGCTGACGAGCAGGCTGGGCCTGAAGGCGAGTTACGACTGGCAGATCGGCGGAGCCATCGTGCGTCCCGAAGTGCAGGCAGCCTGGCAGCATGAGTTCGAAGACACGGCCTATGCCATCAACTCCCGCTTCGCCAACGGGGCCGGCAACTCCTTCACCGTCCACGGCGCGGAAACGGGTCGCGAAAGTCTGCTCCTCGGAGCCGGCGTGGCGGTCATTTGGAACGAACGCACCTCGACCTACGTTTACTACGACGGCGAGGTCGGCCGGACGAACTACGACTCGCACAACGTGAGCGGCGGCATGCGCATGTCGTTCTAATCTCCGGGCTCCAAACCTCATACGAAAAGCCCGCGAGCCCTGTGCTCGCGGGCTTTTTCGTGGCCTGCGAACGCGGGAAAATTTCCGCTGGCGTCTCCTGCCGCGGGAGCTAATCTGGCGCTTCGCTTTCCTCGGGAAATTGCGCGATTAGCTCAGTGGTAGAGCGCTTGCTTCACACGCAAGAAGTCGCAGGTTCGAACCCTGCA
>CAYQBV010000247.1:0-6693 GCA_964415705.1 uncultured Chthoniobacter sp.
CATCCGCCCCCATGTCACCCCACGCCCGGCCACTCCCTCATCCCCGCGAAGCGGCTTCGTTCAACCAAGCGCTGCAGCGCCTCTATGCGTCACGGCACCTGCTTCCGCCGCCGCCTTGTCACCCGCCATGCATGATCCGCGCCGCACTCCGCGGTCGTTGAGCTTGGGGTCGTTCGCTGGGCTTGCGCAAACTGCGCGGCGGGGGCGGGCGGTGGGTGAAAACCCGGGCAGGCTCTTCCGCCTGACGGCATTTTTCGCGGCTGGCGGCGGGCATCTGGACAAGGACTACGGAAAATAGCGGGAGGGCGGGGGATGAAGCGGATTGGTCGCCGGTGCCGGGACCGAAATTTCCGCCTTCATCCTTCATCCTTCATCCCTCATCCTCGCCCCATGAACTCCGGCTTTCTCGACAAGCTCATCGAACGCCTCAACCGGGTGCGACCCGAGGAGGTGCAGGGCTATTTGCTGCGGTTGGCGGATGAAAAGGGGTTTCTCGAAACGATCTTTAACGCGATCCACGAGGGGGTGATCGTGACGGACCTGAAGGGGCGGATCAATTACCTGAACCGGGCGGCGTGCGAGCTCTTCGGGCTGGAGCGGGAGAAGTGCATGGGCGAGCCGCTGAGCGACCGGTTGCGCGGGCTGGAGTGGGACAAGCTGCTGGACGCGGGGAAGATGGTGAGCCGGGACATGGAGGTGTTTTATCCGCAGCACCGGTTTCTGAATTTCTACGTGGTGCCGCTGAGCCTGGATCAGCCGGCGGCGCGGCGCGCGCCGGTGCCGGAGATGGTGGGCTACGCGGTGATCCTGCGCGACATCACGGAGACGCGGCGCTCCACGGAGGAGACGATCCAGAGCGAAAAGCTGACCGCGCTGACGCTGCTCGCGGCGGGGGTGGCGCACGAGATCGGGAATCCGTTGAACTCGCTGCACATCCATCTCCAGCTCATGGAGCGGCGGCTGCGCAAGCTGCCGGCGGGGCCGCGCGCGGAGTTGCAGAAGACGCTGGATGTGGCGCTGGATGAGATCACGCGGCTGGACTCGATCGTGCAGCAGTTCCTCGGTGCGATCCGGCCCGCGCATTTGGAAAAGAAGCTGGAGAATGTGAATGCGCTGGTCGCGGAGTCGGTGACGTTTTTGCAGCCGGAGATCGAGGACCGGAACATCCTCGTGGAGCAGGAGCTGCGGAAAGAGCTGCCGCTGATCGAGGCGGATCGCGATCAGCTCAAGCAGGCGTTTTACAACGTGATCAAGAACGCCTTCCAGGCGATGAAGAGCGGCGGGATTCTTCGGATCCGCACGAATGTGGATGATCATTTCCTTTCGGTGAGTTTCGCGGATACGGGCGGGGGGATTTCGCAGGAGGATATGAGCAAGATTTTTGAGCCGTATTTCACCACGAAGGCCAGCGGGAGCGGGCTCGGGCTGCTCATCGTGCGCCGCATCGTGCGCGAACACGGCGGGGAGATCGACCTGGCGAGCGACCAGGGCAAAGGGCTGACGCTGATCATCCGCCTGCCGCTCCGGCATCAGGTGGCGCGGATGCTGGAGGAGGGGGAGGGCGGAAGGATGAAGGATGAAGGATGAAGGATGAAGGGCTGCACGCGGTTTTTCATCCTTCATCCTTCCGCCTTCATCCTTTCCCTCACGCTGCTTTCCCGGCGCTTGCCAGTGCCGGGGCACGCCGCTAGATGTCCCGCTCCCCGATTTCCCCGTGAATCCCACCATCCTCATCGTTGACGACGAAAAGCACACCCGCGAAGGGCTGCGTGCGTCGTTGGAGGACGCCTTCGAGGTGTATATCGCGGCGGACATCGGCGGGGCGCTGGGCGTGGTGGAGCGCGAAACCGTGGACCTCGTGCTGACGGATCTGCGGCTCGGCGGGGAGGACGGCATGACGCTGGTGGACAAGGTGCTCGCGCGGCCGCATCCGCCGATCGTGATCGTGATGACGGCCTACGGTTCCGTGGACGCGGCGGTGGAGGCGATGAAGCGGGGGGCGTATGATTTCGTGACGAAGCCGCTGAACATCGACCGGCTGGAGATGCTGATCCAGCGGGCGCTGCGGAGCCGGAAGGTGGAAAAGGAGGTCGTGGAGCTGAAGCAGGTGGTGGAGAAGAAATTCGGACTGGAGCGGCTGATCGGCGACTCGCTGGTCATGGAGCAGGTCTTTGACACGATCAAGCAGGTGGCGCCCACGCGGGCGACGGTGCTGATCCAGGGTGGGAGCGGGACGGGCAAGGAACTGGTGGCGCAGGCGATCCACGCGCTGAGCGGGCGGCCGAAGCCGAAATTCGTGGCGGTGCATTGCGCGGCGCTCTCGCCGCAGCTTTTGGAAAGCGAGTTGTTCGGTCACGAGCGCGGGGCTTTCACCGGCGCGGTGGAGCGGCGCATCGGGCGCTTCGAGCAGGCGAATGGAGGCACCATTTTTCTCGATGAAATCGGCGAGATCGATTTGGCCACGCAGGTCAAACTCCTGCGTGTGCTCGGCGAGGAGCGTTCGTTCGAGCGCGTGGGCGGGAATGTGCCCATCAAGGTGGACGTGCGGCTGGTGGCGGCCACGAACAAAAATCTCGAGAAGATGGTCGCCGAGGGGAAATTTCGCGACGACCTCTTCTTCCGCCTGAGCGTGGTGCCGATCACCATGCCGCTCCTGCGTGAGCGGAAAGAGGACATCCCGCTGCTCGTCGTGGCGTTTCTGAAAACCTTCGCCGAGGAGAATGGCAAACCCGTGCCGGAGATCGCGCCCGACGCCATGCAGGCGATCCTGCGCTACGACTGGCCGGGCAACGTGCGCGAGCTGCGCACCGCGATCGAGCACGGCGTGGTCATGACCAAAAGTGGGCGGATCACCCTGCGCGATCTGCCGGCTTTTGTCCGCGAGGCTCCCGCTGCCGCCCCCGGCATGGCTGCGGAAAAGTATATCCCGCTGCAAGGGAGCCGTTTCAATTTGCACGACACCGAACACCGGCTCATTCTCCAAGCCCTCGAAGACACCGGCGGCAATGTCACCCATGCCGCCAAAAAGCTCGGTATCAGTCGGCGCACCCTTCACCGCAAAATCAAAGAATTAAAGACCCACGAAAATGGCGACCGAAACTAAAGTTCAGGAATTCGTCCACAAACTGGAGGAGGGCGGCTGGGTCAAAAGGGTGAAGTTCCTCGTCATTCTTTCGGCCGTCTTTTTTAACCTCTATCTGTGGTTCTTCCGCGTGCCTCAGGACGCGGGTTTCAAAGGTCTGGCGCACGAAAAGGCCATCGAACAGGCGCAGATCTCCCGCGAAATCTCGCGTGGCCATGGCTTCACCACGAAGATGATCCGACCGGCGGCGCTGTGGCTGTTTCAGGACAAAATGCAGAACTTCCCGGTAAATGCGCAGCCGGACATCTATCACGCTCCGCTGCATCCCTACATCAATGCCGGGGTATTTAAGGTTGCTGATTGGTTGAACGAGAAGTTGAAGGACGCGGGAAAATCGGGTGGGATGGCCTCGTGGGTGACCTACGAAAAGGTGATGAACACGAGCATCCTCATTTATGCCTACGACAAGTTCATCGCGGGTGTGCAGGTGCTCTTTTTTCTTCTGGCGGTCCTGGTCAGTTATTACACCGCCCGGCGGCTGTTCGATGACCGGTTGGCCGCTTTCGCCGCGTGCATGATGCTGATTTGCGAGCGTTTTTGGGAGTTCTCGATGTCCGGTTTGCCGCAGATGCTGATGCTGTTTCTGTTTAGTTGCGCGGCGCATGCCATGGTCCGCGCGATTGAGCAGAAATCCCTGAACAAGTCTCCGATCGGGTGGCTGTCCGCGGCCGCAGTCTGCTTCGGCCTGCTCGCCTTGAGCCACGGCATCACGATGTGGATTTTTGCCGGGGCGCTCATATTTGTCGCCTTGTTCTTCCGCCCGCTGGGCCGCGATGTCGCCATCATGGCGCTCATTTTTGGCGCGATGTATGCGCCCTGGATGCTGCGCAACTATCAGGTTTGCGGCACCCCGGTGGGGCTGGGGTGGTATTCCGGTCTGCACATTCTGCGGGGCACGGAGGCGACCCTCATGCGCGGCCTGGAGGTTTCGTTGAGCGATCTTTCACCGCTGACCTTCCGCAGCAAGGTCCAGTCGGAAACCGTGGCGCAGATGGGCTCGCTCTATAACTTCCTCGGGCAGGCGCTGATGGCCCCGGTCTTTTTCATTTCGCTTCTCCACCTCTTTAAGAAACCGGAGACCTCCCACTTCCGCTGGGCGCTCCTCCTCATGTGGCTTTCCGCCGTCGTCGGCATGTCGGTTTTCGGCATGCCCGACCGCGGCGGTCTCCCGGCGAATGATCTCCACGTCCTCTTCATCCCGCTGATGATTTGCTACGGACTTGCCTTCGTCCTCGTGATGTGGACCCGGCTGGAGGTCAATATCAAGCTCGTCCGCCTCGCCTTTCTCAGCGTCCTCTTTTTTCTGTCGGCGCTGCCCTTCATCGACGCGACGCTCCAGAGAATGCGCGGCGGCGGGATGCCGGTGGCGTGGCCGCCCTATGTCGCGCCATACATTGCGATGATGGGTGGGGAGCCGGATAAGGGGTGGGTGAAGCCGGACGAAGTCATCGCTTCCGACATGCCGTGGGCCGTGGCGTGGTACGCGGATCGCAAGAGCCTGTGGCTGCCGAAAACGATCCAGGACTATATCGTCCTCAACGACTACAAGGCGCTGAAAGGCAGCATCGTGGGCCTTTACCTCACCCCGGTTTCGGGCAACCGCGGCTTCCTCAACGACATCGTGAAAGGGGAATACAGCGAGTGGGCGCCGTTCATTCTGCGCAACGTTCAGGCGCGGGATTTTCCGCTCAAAGTTTCCACCGTCATGCCCATCGACAACGAGTGCATCTTTTACTCCGACCGCGACCGCTGGACGCAGCGCGAGGACTAAAGGGTTGTGCCTGTTTTCCTGAGCACCAAGAATCCGCCCATGCCTGCCAAACCCGCCGCCGAACCAACCCACACCTTTGAGACCGCCATCGGCCGTCTCGAAGCCGTGGTCGAGGAAATGGGTTCGGACAAACTCCCGCTCGAAGACCTCATCAAGCGCTACGAGGAAGGCATCCAGCTCGTGAAAGTCTGCGAGCAAAAGCTGCAGGCCGTCGAAAAGCGCGTGGAGATCCTCATGCGCAAAGCCGACGGCGATCTGGCGCTCAGCCAGTTTGACCCCGAAAAAAAGCCGGTCACCGGACCGCGCGAAGACGTCAGCCTTTTCTAAACCCACCACATGCCCAAGCCGCTCCTGCCCTCGATCAATTCGCCCGCCGACATCAAAGCCATCCGTGAGCAAGACCTCCCGCAGCTCGCGCAGGAAGTCCGCGACGAACTCGTGCGCGTTCTCTCCGACGACAACCCGACCTCCGTCGGCGGCCACCTCGGGCCGAACCTCGGCGTCGTCGAACTAACCATCGCCCTGCACCGCGTCTTCGAAACGCCCAAGGACAAATTCGTCTTCGATGTCTCCCACCAGGGCTACGTCCACAAACTTTTCACCGGACGCCGCGAGCGCTTCGGCACGATGCGCCAGTATGAGGGTCTCAATGGCTTCCTTCTCCGCTCCGAAAGCGAGCACGACTGCTACGGCGCGGGCCACGCCGGCACCGCCCTCAGCGCCGCGCTCGGCATGGCCGTGGGGCGCGACCGCCGCGGCTCGGATGAAAGCATCGTCTGCGTCGCGGGCGACGCCGCCTTTACCTGCGGGGTCAGCTACGAGGCGCTGAACAACGTCGCCGACTCCACCAAGAAATTCATCGTCGTCCTCAACGACAACGAGTGGTCCATCGCGAAAAACGTGGGGGCCATCGCCACCTATTTTAACAAGATCGCCACCCACCCGACCTACGCGCACCTGCACGACAAAGCGGCGAACTTCGTCGAGATGCTCGGCGGCAAATTTGCCAAGGATTTTGCCCACAAAATCGAGGCGGGCGTCAAGAATCTGCTCCTCCCGAGCGTCATCTTCGAGGACCTCGGCCTGCGCTACTACGGCCCCATCGACGGCCACGACATCCCGCTGCTCATCCGCACCTTCGAGTTTCTCAAGACGCAAAACGAGCCCGTGCTCCTGCACATCCTCACCACCAAAGGCAAAGGTTACGCGCCCGCGCTGGAGAAGCCGGACAAGTTCCACGGCCTCGGCAAATTCGAGCCCAAGACCGGCGCGACCGCCGCCGCCGGCTCGCCCACCTACTCCGAGCTTTTCGGCAAGACCCTCGCCAAATTCGCCGACACCAACAACAAGCTCTGCGCCATCACCGGCGCCATGCCCACCGGCACCGGCCTCGTCCATTTTGCCGCCAAACATCCCGACAAATACTTCGACGTCGGCATCGCCGAGGAACACGCGGCCCTCTTTGCCTGCGGCCTCGCCACCCAGGGCTTCAAGCCTTTCCTCGCCATCTACTCCACCTTCATGCAGCGCGCCTACGACATGATCGTGCACGACATGGCGCTGCAGAATCTCAACGTCGCCCTCTGCATGGACCGCGGCGGCCTCAGCGGCGACGACGGCCCCACCCACCACGGCCTCTTTGACATCGGCTACCTCCGCCACATCCCGAACCTCGTCCACATGCAGCCCAAGGACGAAGACGAATTCGTGGACATGCTCTGGACCATGGTCCACTACACCGCCGGCCCCATCGCCATTCGCTACCCGCGCGGCGTCGTCA
>CAYQBV010000248.1:0-6675 GCA_964415705.1 uncultured Chthoniobacter sp.
TTCGCCATTCGCCATTCGCCATTCGTCATTCGCCATTCGCCATTCGCCATTCGCCTCCCACCCTGCCCGCTTTCCTTTTCCGCGCAGCGCGCTACGCTTCCCGCCCTGTCTTGAGAACCACGACGTCCCTTTCCACCTCGCGAGCCTCAGCTCCGGCCCAAGCCGCCCGACCGCGCCCGCGCCGCTGGCGGCCCCTCCGCCTCGTGCTGCTGCTGCTCGCCACCGCCACCGTGGTGGTGCTCTTGCAGCCGGATTGCTTCCGCTTTGCCCTGCGCCACGCCATCCGCGGCGAGGCCTGGTGCCACGGCGGCAACGTGCAGATCGGCAAACTGGAAGGCAGCCTCTTTGAGCCGATCGTGCTGCGCGATTCCGTGTGGACCTACGAGGGGGAAAACGGCCCGATCACCCGGGTGGAGGTCGGGGCCGCCACGGCCACCCTGAACTGGCCGCACCTGCTGCCGCGCTCGTCCGGGGCGTGGTTCGAGCGGCTCGCGCTGGAAAACGTGACCGGCAAGCTGCGCCTCCCGCCGCCCACGGAAAACGCCGTGCCCGCCGTGCCCGCGGGATTCCGCATCCCACGCCCGCATGGCCGCTGGCTCGCGCTGCCGGAGCGGGTCACCGCCACGGGCGTGGATTTCATTTTTGAAAGCAATGGCGACTACCTCCGGTTGACGCGCACCGCGGTCACGCTGAGCAGCGTGGAGGCCGGAACGATCAGCGTCGGCGAGATGATCGTGAAACAGCCCTGGCTCCGGCGCACCTTTCGCGATGTGAAAGGCAGCACCGCCATCCAGGACGGCGCGCTGGAAATCGCCGGGCTCACCCTCGAACCCGGCGTCCAGGTCACGGATTTTTCCACCGGCCTGAAGGACTTCGCGCGCGGCCAGTTGAAGTTCACCGGCCGGCTCGCGGCCTTTGGCGGCGAACTCCGCGCCAACGTGCAGACGCTGCCGAAGGAGCCGCGGTTTTCCATCGATGTCGCCGTGCCGTTTTCCCAGATCGACGTCGCGAAACTGGCCGCTTTCCTCGGCCTGTCCGACGCCGCGGGCGGCACCATCACCTCGGGCCGCTTCACCTTTCGCGGCCCGCCGCAGCAGTTTGCCCAAGCCAACGCCGAGCTGCGCTTCGAGGCCGCCAATTTCCAATGGAACTCGCGGCAGTGGGACTCGCTCGTGCTCGGCGCGAAGCTGCTCGGCGGGCGCATCGACGTGCCGGAACTCGCGCTCACGCAGGGGAAAAACCGGCTGAATCTTTCCGGCGAAATGGCCGTGCCACTGCCCGGGGTCGAGTGGTGGCGCTCGGAGTTTTCCTGCGACATCGCGGCGAAAATCGAGAACCTCACCGAGATGTCCGCGCTGTTGCTGCCGGAGTTCAAATACGCCGCCGGCCGGGCCAATATCGACGGCTCGATTCGCGGGAAAGACCGCCAGTTTCACGGCCAGCTCCTCGTCTCCGGCTCGAATCTCCGCTGGCGCAGCGCGCCCATCGAGGAACTCCACGCCAGCGTGAAACTCAACGGCAACGAGTATCAGCTCACCAATTTCTCGCTCTTCAACGCCGGCGACTACCTCCGCGGACGCGGCGTGATGAACATCATCGGCGACAAGCAATACTGGGGCGAAATGCACGCCTCCGTGCAGGACCTCGCGAAGTACGCCGCGCTCCTCGACAAGCCCATCCTCCCCGAGCCGCTCGCCGGCGGCGCGTTCATCGACTGGGACGGCGAAGGCTCCGCGAAAGGCCACAGCGGCAAGTTCCTCGCGCGGCTGCGCAAAGTCCGTTCGCTCGGCGCCACGGCCGCCCGGCTCCACCCGATCAATGCCGACTTCGAGGCCACCTACTCGCGCGGCGGCCTCGCCTTCTCGACCTTCGCGCTGTCCGACGACGTCTCCTCTTTCACCGCCCGCGTCGGCGTGGTGAACAAAGCCGTCTCGCTCCAGGACATCCGCCTCACCCACCAGCGCGACCTGTGGCTGGAAGGCGACGCGCTCCTCCCGCTCGACCTTTGGAACGCGTGGCCAAACCTCTCTTTCGCGAAAATGCTCGACGATCAAACCGTCGGGAAACTCCACCTCACCGCCTCCAACCTCAGCCTGCGCGAAACCGCGCAGCTCAGCGGAATGAACTTCCCCATCGAAGGTATCATCCGCGGCAGCGTGACCGCCGAAGGCCCGCTCGGCGCGCTCAAGACGGCGGGCCGGCTCACGCTCGCGAAAGCGCGCCTCCCGCTCGGCTGGAACGACGCCGCACTCACCGGCGTCGAGGGCGCGGTGGCGTTCGCGGAGCAGACGCTGCGCGTCGAAAAGCTCACCGGTCAGCATCCGACCGGCGACTTCAGCGCGAGCGGCGAAATCGATTTCAAAAATCTGCGCGACCCCTCGCTCCAACTCGCCGTGAGTAGCGCGCAGAGCCGGGTGCGCCTTTTCCCCACCGGCGAAAACGCCGGCGGCGCCATCGCCGGGGCCAAGCTCGCGCTACGCCTGGCGGGGCCGCTCAGCGGCGGCAGCGTGAGCGGCGAAGCGCAAGTGACCACCGCGGCGTTTGGCGGTTGGGACCCAGCGTTCACGAACCTCTTTCTCAGCGGGCCGATCCGCGAACTGCCAGCGGTGCTGCCGCCAGCCGGCGCGCCGTGGAACGCGTGGCGTTTCGAGGTGGCGGCGACGGCCGAGAAAGTCGCGCTGCCCGCGCAAACCGTGTCGGCCCATGTTCGGCTGACCGGAACGGGCGGCGCGCCGGCGCTCGTCGGAAAAATCAGTGTCGCCGCGTCCGGCACCGCGACGCCGGGAGCCTTCACCGCACCATCGGAGGGCATCCTCCATCTGCAGCAGCTCGACCTCGATTTTCGCTCCGGCTTTCCCGCCACGCCCACCATCTCAGCACAGGCCACCGGCACCGTTTCGTCCGAGCCCTTCACGATCTACGCCACCGGCGCACTGCGGCACCCGATGCGCGTTTTTGCCTGCCAGCCGCCGCTGACCGAGCGGGCCATCCGCGCCGCGATCACCGGGGAAACAGCCGCGCGCTTTTTCACCGGCGAGTCCCGCTTTAGCCTGCTCGTGCCGTCCGATCTGCGGGAAAACGTGGAGCTGGCCGCCTGGCCGGAGATCAAGACCGAGCCCGCAGCCGCGCCCGCGCCCGAGACCGGCGCGAACCCGTGAGCGACGCCCCCACACCGGCCGGCCGCCGCAGCGGGCTGTTCATCGGACGTTGGTTTGGCATCGAGTTTTACCTGGATGCCTCGTGGTTCCTCATCGCCGCCATCGTCACCCATCAGCTCGCGTTCGAGGCTTTTCCCCATGAACTGCCGGGCCGCTCGCAAGCCGTCTGGCTCGCGCTCGGTGGCACGGCGGCGCTGCTCTTTTTCCTCAGCATCCTCCTCCACGAACTCGGCCACAGCCTCGTCAGCCAGCGCTGCGGCATCCGCGTCCCGCGCATCACCCTGCTCTTCATCGGCGGACTCGCCGAGATCGAGCGCGAGCCTGACGACGCGAAGACGGAACTGAAAATCGCCCTCGGCGGCCCCGCCGTGAGCGTCGCGCTGGCCGCCCTTTTTACCCTCGCGGACTTCGGCCTCGGCGCGCTCGGCTTCCCCGGGCTCGCGGTGCTCTGCGGCTGGCTCGCGCAGACAAACTTCATGCTCGTCGTCTTCAACATGATCCCCGGCTATCCGCTCGACGGCGGCCGCGTGCTCCGCGCGCTGATCTGGGCGAAAACCGGTCGCCTCCGCCGCGCCACCTACATCTCCTCGCGCATCGGCATCGGCTTTAGCTGGCTGCTCATTGTCGGCGGCGTCTGGCTGCTCCTCGGCCTCCAGGCTTGGAATGGCCTCGTCTTCGTCCTCATGGGCTTCTTTTTGAAAAGCGCCGCCGAGAGCGGCTATGCGAGCGCCATCCAGCGCGAAACCCTCGCCGGCGTCCGCGTCCGCGACCTCATGACCGCGAATCCCGCCGTCATCCCCGACACCCTGCCGCTCAGCCTCGCGGTCGATGATTTCTTCCTCGCCGGCCACTACGTCGCCTACCCCGTCTGCACCGCCGATGGCGATTTCCGCGGGCTGCTGCGGCTGGATTTCCTGAAAGAAATCCCGCGCGAAAAATGGCCCTACGTCTCCGCCGGCGATGCCGTCGCCGAGAAGAGCGCCGAAGCCCTCCGCATCGGCGTCAACGAATCCGCCGCCCGCGCCATGCGCCTCCTCCTCGCGCCCGAACTCACCCGCCTCGCCGTCATCGACGACGGCAAACTCGTCGGCATCGTCACCCGCCACGACATCCTCACCTACATCGAAATCCACACGGAGCTGGAGCCGTAGCGAGTCCGCTCAGCGCTGCACATCACGCAGCGCGACGACTGCGGCTTCGAGGCGGGCCGCAATGGTCTCCCAGCCGGCGCGGTCGTTGGCGAGGTCGGCAAAATTCAGCGGCGGGCCGATGCGGAGGCTGATGGGCCGGGGCTTGGGCAGCTTCGTCCCGGGGCGGAAGGCGTGAAACGCGCCCTCGATCCAGCACGGCACCACGGGCACCGGCGCACCGGCGATCATCATGCCGAGGCCCGGCTTGAAGGGGTTCATCGTGCCGTCGCGGCTGCGTTTGCCTTCGGGAAAAAGCAGGTAGATCGCAGGATCGCCGATCAGCCGGTCGCGCAGTTCCTGCATGGCGTGTGAGCCGCAGCGCTTCCGCCACATGGGCAGCGCATTGAGCATCATGGCGGAGAAGGCGGACACGACCGGCGTTTCAAAAAACACATCGCCCGCGGCGATGGGAAAAGCGTGCCGCCGCAGCCGCCACGGCAGCGCCGCGCCGAGCGCGAGCACGTCGAGGTGGCTGGAGTGATTGGCGATCATCACGAAGGGCGGCTGCGCGGGGATGTGCTCCACGCCGTCCACGCGCAGCCGGTGATAGCCGCGCAAATACGCGCGCACCACCACGCGCCACGCAGTCTGCGTCACCGTCGCGACGAGCCCCGCCTCGCGTTTCAGGCTGCGCAGGCGCGCGTGCGGGTCGAGGCCCTGGTCACCGGCTGGTTGGTATTTCCACTCGTCCATCACGCTGGTCCTGTCACCGGCGGCACCTACTTCCCCCGGAACGGCGGGTCGGTGAAGAGATAGATCGCGCCGGTCTCGCTGGTGCAGACGAGCCCGTCAGCCGCAAAGCTGCAGCCCTCGATTTTCGCGTCCTTGTATTTCGTGTAGTGGGGCTTCGCTTTTGCGACCCGCCCGATCTCGCCATCGATGCGATAGACGTAAGCGCCGTTTTTCGCCACGAGACCGAGGAGCTTGCCGTCGGCGGAAATGTCCGCGCCGGTGACCGGCGAATCGATCTTCATCGTGGCCACGAGTTCCAGCATCACCGGCTCGGTCGCGTCCTTCAGCGAAAAGCGAAAAATCTGTGCGTGCGCCTTGTCCGCGACTTTCGAGACCAGATAGCCGTGCTCTTTCCAAACAAAGAGCGCCTCGCAGTCGAAGGGCGCACCGGGAAAGCGGAGTTGCCACGCGCGCTGCGCCGTCGCCGCGCCCCCGCTCGCGCGCGAATCGGGCTCGGCGAACTGATAAACCGCCAGCGTGGTCCGCTTGGCCTCGTTGTTCCCGATATCGCCGAGGTAGAGGTGCCCCGCCCCGTCGGTGGCGATGTCCTCCCAGTCGTGGGGGCTCGTCCCGCCGATGGAAAACACGGCCAGGGTCTTCCCCGCGCGATCGATCGAAAAGAGGCGCGGCTTTTTCCCGACGCCCCCATCGTTGTGAGTCCAGAGCACGTTCGGATCGCGCCGACTGACCGCCACGCCGGAGCTTTCGTCGATGCGCGGGTCGGCCATGCCGGCCAGCCACTGCACGCCCAACGCCACGGTCGTGCCATTCTGGGGTTTGCCGCCCTTCAGTTTGCCCGTCTTGGGCTCGGCGGCTCCGGCCAGATGCAGCGCGGCCAGCAGTCCGGCGAGCGGCAAAAGTAATGTTCGGTTCATGCGGATGATGGTGGCCGGGTTGCCCGGCATTACGCCCGCCGCTCTTTGATCGCGGCGAGGATTTCCGCCAAGACGTTGGCTGTGGTCGGGTTCATCGCTCAAGCAAATGCCAGCCGGCCCTTCGGTTCGGGGATCGTCCACGATGCCGCGCGCGCCGCCTCAAGGTAGGCGTCGATCATCTCCTCAGCGTTGCGGAGTGCATCCACGCGATTTGCACCGTCGGTGATGATGCTCGGGATCTCGGGCACTTCGGCCAGGTAGTGGCCGTCCTGTTCGCTCCAGTAAACGACGATTTCGAATTTGTTGTTCATACGAGTCGGTGAGTTTCAAGCACCTTGCGGGCTTGGCGAACTTGGTAAGCCTTGGCTTGGCTGCCCGCAGGCTGAAGGTTGATCGCCTCGGGGACGCCGGGCTTGCGGAAGAAATGATGGCTGCCGGCGATGCGCATTTCAAACCCGAGTTTCTGCAAAAGCTGGCCAAGCTCGGCGAAATCCCATGAGGCGTCACGCTGCGGATCGCGCAGGCGCTCGATCAGCTTATCGTGTCGGCTCATGGAAACAGCCGGCATTACGCCTGCCGCTCTTTGATCGCGGCGAGGATTTCCGCCACCACCTCCGCGCGCGGTTTCGCGCCGAGGTTGCCTTTGCCGTGAATGCGGACGCTGACGTTGCCGGCTTCGAGGTCGCGCGGGCCGATGACGAGCATGTGGTGGACTTTCAT
>CAYQBV010000249.1:0-6652 GCA_964415705.1 uncultured Chthoniobacter sp.
GGGTGGTAAGAGGTTGGCCGTGACCCCCGAGCCCGGCACGATCGGACTGTTGCGCGCAGGTGCGCTCGGTCTGCTCGGTCGCCGTTCCCGAAAGTCGCTGTGCGGCAGCGACACGCAGAGGTGATCCGGGCCGAATCTGCACAGCCAAACGTCACACCCATAACACTATCACCAACCCCGCTGATTCCGTGAAATCCTCCATACTTCGAATATCCAACCGCCGACTTCCGCTCATTTTTGCCAGCTCAATTGCCGGCCTTTTGGCCACGCAATCCGTCCTGGCAGTGGACTACAGCACGTACATCGCCGGAACGACGCCGGTCGCCTGGTGGGGAATGAACGAAGCCGGCTGCATCAACCTGCCAACAACCGCCGATCTCTCGGGAGCCTACGGTGCCGCGAACAATCAGGCCGGCACAAATCTGAATCTGACTTACCAGGGTTCCGGGACCAACAGCCTGACCGATCAGACCGGATATGTTTACAACGCAAATGGGCTGAACAAGGCGGCGTACTTCAATGGCACCTCGGACTCTGGCGCCTTTGGTCACGCAGCGACGCCGTATGACCTCAATATCACCGGAGCAATCTACCGTTACGAGCCAAACGGCTTCGCGGGGGAGATCTGGATCAAACAGGATGTCGGCGGAAATGGGGTGGACACCCAGCGGATCGTGGCCACGAGGGAGTGGGGACTCGGGATCGTGGACACCACGTCCCAGTCTACTTATAGGAAGCTTCATTTCACCACCTTTACCAAACAGGATTTTTTTAGCACCACATCCCTCGCCGACGATGGTCTCTGGCATCAGATAGGGTTTTCTTACGACGGAAACGTCACGACGAATTTTTACATCGATGGCGTAGCGGCCGGCACCCATGTCGGCGGTACCAGCGGGATCAGGGCCGCGTTGTCTCCCGGGGCCAACAGCATCAACCTGGCGCACCGCAACACCGATGCTCAGCACTATAAGGGATTTGTCGATGAGTTGGTGGTCTGGGGTCAACAGCGCACCGCCGCGGACTTTGCCGCCAGCTATCTCGCAGCGCAAACTGCCCCGTTTTTGGCCACGGCATATTGGAAAGGTGCGACCGACGGAGTTTGGAACAGCAATCTTAATAACGTCACCACAGATCTGGCCGGGACGACGGCCGCCACGCTGCCGATAGACAGTGCGACGAATGTGATATTCAACGCTAGCGGAGCGACCAATTTCGGAACCACGACGCTGGGTGCGGACACGACCATCAGGACGCTGACATTTGGAAACAGCGCGATCAGCGCTGTGGGGATCGGTGGTGCCAATACGCTGACCATCACCCCGAATGCGGTGACCAATGGTGTCACTGTGGATTCGGGCTCCGGAACTCACACGATCAGCACAAACGTGGCTCTGGGAGCTGCGCAGACTTGGACGGTGTCCGACGCGGGGCAGACACTGACCGCCAGCGGGGTCATGAGCGGAGCCTCTGCGATGACCAAAGCCGGGGCGGGGACGCTGGTGCTTTCTGGCAACAACAGCTACTCGAACGGAACCACGGTGGCCCAAGGCACGCTCGCCTTGGACTACACGGTGGTGGGAAGCAAGCTCGCCGACGGAGGCAGCCTCACGCTGGCTGCAGGGACGGTGGACTTGAGAAACGGCGCGAGCGCGCACGATGAAGTGGTGGCGTCCACCACCATTTCCGCTGGGCTGAGCAGCGTGACGCGGAGCAGCGGGACGTCGGTGCTGCGGATGAATGGCATCACGCCCGGCCTCGGGGTGGTGAACTTCGGAGCCGCGGGGATCGCCGACACCGACACGACGAACATTAACGGCATCCTGGGAGGATGGGCGACGGTGGCCGGAACTGACTGGGCCAAGAACTCGACGGATGCGGCGGACGGAGCGATCACGGCCTACAACAGCTATACGGACATTAATGTCCGCGGGTCACTGATTGCCGACGCCAGCACGACCAACGTGCGGTTCCAGGGTGATGGCAATCCGGGAGACATCGCATCTATTTTCGGAACGACCACGATCAACACCCTCCTGCAGGGCAACGCGAACTTTGCCGCGACGGTCCACATGTTCACCGAGACGTTAGCGACCAATGGCATCATGATCGGCAGCGGCAAAGCAGCGCTCACCATCGGGGAGAATGTGAACGATGGGACGGTGCAGACGGCCACGGCAGGGGGGACGCTTTTCCTGAACAACTTCAGCGCAAGCAACGCGCTGACGATCAATGCGGTGATCGCGGACAATACTTCGGCATCCAGCCTCGCGACCGTGGGGCGCGTGGTGCTTACCAGAATCAACACCTACACGGGAGCAACGGTCGTCAACTCGGGCGTTTTGCGCATCGAAAACAGTGACTCTTTGGGGACGACCGCCGCGGGCACAACCGTGCTGCGCGGAGCGGCCTTGGAATTGGCGGAGGTATCAGGAGTGACCGTCGGGGCAGAGCTTCTCACCCTCAGCGGCACGGGCATCGCCAATGACGGCGCGCTGCGGAGTGTCAGCGGGTTCAACAGTTGGTTGGGGACGATTACGCTTGCCAGTGCGGCGAGGATCAACTCGGACGCAGACACTTTTACCATCGGTAATAACGCCAGCAGCGTCATCATTGTCGGAAAGGCGGACTTAACGCTCGGGGGAGCGGGCGATGGCACCGTAAACGGCAAGATCTCGTGTTGTGGCGGAGTGACCAAGGACGGTGCGGGCGTGTGGACCCTTTCAGGAGCGAACACCTACACCGGACCAACCACCCTCACCGCCGGGACGCTGAGCATCGCCACTGGAAGCAATCTGGGTATGGGGACTTCGAATCTGGTTTTCAATGGCGGCACCCTCCGAATTACCGGGAACTCGACCACAAGTTTCCCCTCCCTTGGACGAACGGTGGTTTTTAACTCCGGGCAGACGGTAGGCTTGGATATCGCGGCTCCAGCCAACAACTTCACCGGCAATCTGGTCTTCAACCAAACCACTGGCGGACTAACCAAATCGGGTGCCGGCACGCTGACCCTCAACCAAGCCAACACCTACTCGGGAGTCACCACGATCGCCCAAGGAACTCTGAAGGCGTCGAGTATCGTGGTCAGCGGCGGGCAGAGTAATCTCGGCAACGCGACCAGCGCCGTGATTCTGGGAAGCACCACCGAACAGGGCACCCTGTCCTCCACCGGGGCAAGCGCGACCTACGTGCGCGGCTTCGACGTGCAGTTGGGTGGAGGCACGATCGAGGTGACGACTGCTGGCCAGACTTTAACTCTGGCCACCGGTGCCATAACCAGCGGCACCGATACCAGCCTGACCATCCGGGGCGCGGGCCATACCACCATCACCGCTGGGGTCAATCTCGGGGGCACGAGCGGAGTGCTCACCAAGGATGGGACCGGTCTGCTGAACATCAACAGCGGCGCCCAAACCTACAAGACGCTGACCACGAGTTTTGGAGCCGGCACCACCAATGTGAACGTCGCACTCACCGCTGCCGGGGGCACGGACGTAGTCGCCGATGCGAATCTGAAGTTCGGCAGCGTCAGCCAGACGCTCAACTCATTGACCATCGGCTCCGGTGTCACTGTGACCTTTACCAGCGGGATCGCCGCGGGCGCATTTAGTAGTGGAGGCAAAGCCGCGGCCTTGGTGCCCGAACCAGGGACGCTCGGCCTGTTGCTCGTCGGCGCGTTGCGCGCGCTCGGGCGCCGCCGCCGCGATTAGGCCTCCAGCGGGATTGGTGTGCGGCTCATTCCAGCCTTGAACAAACACGCACTCGGGCCGGATCGGCTTCGGGAGGTGGGCAATAGGCGGTTTTCCTGTTGAAACCGGCCCGCCGTTTCTCCGCTCGCCAACCACCCGAACCCGCGTAACGTCGCCGCCCATGCCGCTCGACTTTAAGGGCCTCGTCACTGCCCGCCTTGGCGAAAACTACACGCTGCACGAACAGCACCTGAACTCCACGCTCGTCCGCGTGCAGCGCATCATCGGCTTCGACCACGTCTATGCCCGCGCGCAGGGCGCCTACCTCTACGACCTCGACGAGCGCGACTACCTCGACTTCCTCAGCGGCTACTCCGTCTTCAACATCGGTCGCAACCACCCCGCCGTGCAGAGCGCGCTCCGCGACTTGCTCGAGTTGGATCTGCCCAACATGGTGCAGATGGATTGCTCGCTCCTCAGCGGCCTGCTCGCCGAGGCGCTGCTGAAAAAGACGCCGCCGCATCTCGATGCCGTTTTCTTTTGCAACTCGGGTGCGGAATCCGTGGAGGGCGCGATCAAATTCGCCCGCGCCGCGACCGGGCGCACCGGGCTCGTTTCGCTGGAAAAGGCCTTCCACGGACTCTCGAATGGCGCGCTCTCCGTCATGGGCGACGAGAGCTTTCGCGAGGGCTTCGGGGCGCTGCTGGAAAACTGCACGCGGATCAAGATGGGCGATCTCGCCGCGCTCGAAACGCTCCTTGCCAAGCGCGACATCGCCGCGCTGCTTATCGAGCCGGTGCAGGGCAAAGGCGTGTATTTCCCCGCCGGCGATTTCTACCAGCAGGCCCAGCGCCTCTGCCGCGCGCACGGCACGCTGCTCATCTGCGACGAAGTGCAGACCGGCCTCGGCCGCACCGGACGCTGGTGGGGCTTCGAGCACTGGGGACTGGAGCCGGACATCATCACCGTCGCGAAATCGCTCAGCGGCGGCTACGTCCCCGTCGCGGCCGTCATCACGCGCCGCGCCATTTACCAAAAGACCTTCAGTCGCCTCGACCGCTGCGTGGTCCACTCGTCCACCTTTGGCCGCAACAACCTCGCCATGGCCGCCGGCCTCGCCACGCTCCAGGTGCTCGACGACGAAAACCTCGTCGAGCGCGCCCGCACCCACGGCACCGAGCTGATGCGCCGCCTCGACGCGCTGAAAGAAAAACATTCACTCATCAAGGAAGTGCGCGGGCTCGGCCTGATGATCGCCATCGAATTCCACGAACCCCGCGAGTTGGCCCTCAAGATGGGCTGGAAGCTCCTCCACAAAGTCGAGCACGAGCTGTTCGCGCAGATGCTCGTGACCTCCCTTTTCCAAAAGCACCGCATCCTCACGCAGATCGCCGGCCACGCCATGGACGTGCTGAAAATCCTCCCGCCCCTGATCATCGGCGAGCGCGAGATCGACCGCTTCGTCACCGCCCTCGACGCCGTGCTCACCGAGTGCCGCAGCTTCCCCGGCCCGATCTGGGATCTCGGCTCCAATTTCATCCGCCACTCGCTCAAACGCAGCACCGTCGAACCCGTCGGCGCGGCGTAAAGACCGCCGGCGCTCACGGCGTTCCTTCACTCCCGACAACGTCTTCGATCTCACCGACGAAATGGATCAACTCGCCGTCGCCGAGTCGCGCAAGTGGCGCGAAGCGGCCAGTCAAAAACTCAACGCCATGAGCCGCGCGGAACGGCTCGCTTACTTGAAAAGTCTCGGCGAACGCGTGCGCGCCGAAATGCGCTCACGGCAAATCGCCCAACCTGCGGCTGGGGCTTGAGCTTCCTGACCTCGATGAGTCCCGTATGACCGTTTCGCGCGATCAAAAAGAGCGATATTCTGGAATCGACCCCTTTCTCGCATTGTTCCCATGCCGCTGAATTTTCAATGGGACGAGAACAAGGCGCGGACGAACCTAGCCAAGCATGGGGTCGGCTTTGCAGAGGCAGCGACGGTCTTCGGCGATCCGTTGTCGTTGACGATTCCCGACCCTGCTCATTCCCAAAACGAGGATCGTTGCGTCATCCTCGGAACCTCCCACAACGGCAAATTGCTGGTTGTCGTGCCTACGGAACGCGGAGAAAGTATCCGCCTCATCAGCGCGCGGCGCGCGAGCCGCCAAGAACGTAAAGATTATGAAGAAAGCACACAGCAAGACGACTGAGCCGGAAATGCAGGCCGAATATGACTTCTCCGGCGCAGCGGGGGGAAAGTATGCGCGGCGTTACACGCAAGGAACGAATGTGGTGGTCTTGGAGCCGGATGTAGCGAAGGCGTTCCCCAATGCCAAGGCGGTGAACAGTTCGTTGCGCGCGCTGGCCAAAATCATCGTGCTCCGGGAAAAAGCCGTCGCCGTTAAGTGAACTGGCAGGGCGGCGGCTGGCTGGGAGGGGCACTTCAAGCACATCGTCCACTTCGACAAAATTCCGCTGTATCATGGAGTCAATCTGATCAACGGTTTTGACCGCATCAGGATCAACACCCCCGCCGAGGTCATCGCCTCTGAAACTTGAAGAATACGAATGCGTGAAAACCAAGCGCCGCGCCCAGGCCCACATCTACGAGCAGACCAAAGACCTCACGCCCGAACAGTTGGTCGCCCATTACCAGCGCCTCGGTGAGGCCGCCCGCCAGCGGCAGGCCGAATTGCGCGCCCGCGCCCAAAACCGCCGCGTAAGTGCAACGACCGCCTCGCGAAGCGCGATGCGGTCCAGTCCACCCAACCGCACCGAAACCAGCGACGGAAAGGATCCCTCTCCCCTGACCCCGGCCCGCACGATCAAAGGAGCGAAATTCTAAAATCGACCCCATCCCCGCCTCGTAGCAGACCCGCAGTTCCGCCCCCGGATGGGCCTTTTTCAGTTTGGTAAAGACCTTCTCCAGGCCGTGCAGGTCGTTGGGGATGGTGCCGTAGATGCGGGCT
>CAYQBV010000250.1:0-6649 GCA_964415705.1 uncultured Chthoniobacter sp.
GCGGATCTCGCGCAGGTGGCCGCGCTTGACCATTTCGAGCACGGTCTTTTCGCTCACGCGCAAGTACGCGGCCGTCTCCTGCGTGGTGTAGTAGGGCGACTCGGGGATGGGGTTTCGGGGCATGGTGTGAGGGTCAGGAGGGTTGCGAAAGATTGGCGCGGAGGGTGTCGATGACCTCGGCGAAGGGTTGCAGCGCGGTGAGGAGCCGTTGCTGGGTGTCGAGCGGACCGGCGCGGATGACCTCGAAGTTGGCGCGCTTCCATTGCAGGAAAAACGCGCGGATGGCCTCAATGTTGACGATGCCGCTGCCCGCCCCGCGCCCGGCGGGAGTGCGCTCCGCGTGCTGGACTTTGCCCAGCTCGATGCTGCGCTTGAGTTCGACGGGCGAGAGCTTTTCCGTCACCGCCGTTTCCAGCCAGATGCGCCGCTCCTCGGGGCGCAGATCCGGCGCGGCGCCGGCCACGTAGAGGTGCTCCTGCGTGAGCGCCTCGTCGCGCGCGCCCCACGGGATTTTCGCGATGGCGTCCGATCGCTTGATGTCATTGAGCGGGAGCTGCATCTGCCCGCAGGCTTCCTCCACGAGCACGTCGCCAAATTCGCTCCGACCGTAGGCGACCACATCGGCGACAGCGGAGTGAAAGACCTCGCGGAGCTTGACCATTCCGTAGAGCGCCACCCGCCATTCCGCGTAGGTAAAAGTGCCGCGGATGACCATGCCGCGATCGGTGACGGACATCACCCCGCCGGCACCGGCGAAGCAGTCCACGCTGGTGACTTTGGCGAGCGGATTTTCTATTTCTGCGGGCATTTCTGTTTCCTCCAATGGTTGCCCTTGCGGGCGGTTTGATAGCTGGTGCGGGCCTGCGCGCTTTTCATGCCCTTGGGCCGGGGCAGGCAAAGGAGGTCGCAATACTGGTTGGCGAGCGCCGAGATGTAGGCGGTCGAGCAGCCGATCTTTTTCGCCGCCGCGCGCATCGAAGGGCACTGGGCGATGTCCAGGGAGTTCATCTCGCAGGCAAAGGCCAGCGCATACGCGGAGACGGTCACGTTGGCCGCATTGATGAGGATGCCGGCGGCCGTCGCCAGTCCATGCGCCTTGCGCAGCGCGGCCTCGCGCTCGATTTCCTCCTCAATCCAGATGAGCATTTCCGCTGCGGCCTTTGGCGAAAGATCAAAGCGCTCCGCGAGTTCGTCGGCCCGCCGCTGCGCGTCCGTGATCTCCGGGCGCGGCGCGGCCAGGTCGGTGAATTCCGAAACGTCGCGCGGCCCCTGGGAGGATTCGTGGTTGATCACTTGCGGCCCCTTGATGCCGCGCTTTTGGAGCGCGGCCCGTAGCGCGGGCGAGAGTGCCGCAAAGGAGTCTCGATAAGCCTCGTCCATTTTGCCCGCGCGCCGCTGGTAGGCTGGATCGCTCATCGCAGGCCCATCCTTTCCTGCCGTGCGGCTTCGTCGTGCCGCCGCCGTTTGTTGCGCGCCGCGGTGCGTCCGCCGGCACCGCCGAGCCGGCGACAGCATTGATGATAACTGAGCCCGCTGCGCTCCATCATGGCCTTGATCTTGTCGGCAAAGGTCATCGTGCTCATGCGCGCCGGTAGATGTTGATCCCGCCCTGCTCCTCGCAGATGGCGAGGCCGTGAGCGGTTCGGTGGTTTTGCAGCGCGCCGCGCAGCAGCACCGTTTCATCGGCAAAGAAAGGCCCGGCCAGAATCCGGTATTCCGCGCCGGGCGCGGCGCGGAGGATCGTCACGCCGCGCAGGGCGAAGTCGATCATCTCGACGCGGAGAGGTGGTTGGGAATTTGGGCGCGGCATTTCGGGGATGCCGGATTGAAGCACGCGCTTTTTTTTCGCCGTCCGCCGAAACGCCACCCATGCGGCTATGTGCGGCTATGTGCGGCTACATGCAGCTATGTGCGGCTACGTGCGCAAAAAAAGTTCTGGACACTATTTCGTCGCGCCCGTCAGGCCCCGGTTTATACCACCTCGAATCCCTTGGGAGGATTGAGCAGAAACTTGCTCACATCCTCGGGCCGCGCCTTCTTGGTCACCACGCTGAAGGGCGATTGCGGATGCATGGCCACGGCGCTGACCGCGCGCTCATCCACGTTGATCATGGCCGTGATCTGGCACACCCCGAACTGCACCCAGCCGCTTTCCCGCGCCACGCGGTTGAGCAGTTCGATGTCCTTGAGGATCAGCCCGCGACCGTCGGGCAGGCCGCGCCGATCCAAATGGCGGGCGTTTTTGTTTTTGGGGAGGCGCTTGGGAGCGCGAGAGCCATTTGCAGGGTGGGATTTAGCCATGGAGGGGTAAGGTGTGGGACGACAACCGCCATCTGCCGGGTTCTTCCTTACCCCCAGCACTACTGGGGCGGAGATTCACAGATTGGGGAGATACCGCAAGGATGGATTTTCCAAGGCGCTGGTAGCCTGCACCGCGCTCCTCATAATGTGAGCATGAGATGTTGCACCGGACCGGTGTCATTGGAACGGCAGCCCGGCCTGCCGCGCGACCTCCGCGAGCGTGCCTTGCAGCACTCCGGCGAACGTCGCATCCGTGGCGGCGAGGGCGAAGCAGTCAGGGATGACATGCGTGACGCCGTCATCAAAGATGATCGTGGCCCTGACCCGGCCGGTGGGATTCGCCGCGGAGACCGATAGGATCCTTGCCCCCTCGCGTCCGGCCTGGCGGTCGATCTCCGCGACCAAGGCGGTCATCACCGCGTCAAGGGCGGCGTCCTCGCTGCGCTTCACCAGGAGGTCAAAGCTCAGTTTCACCGTGTTGTTGTTCAGCGTGAAGGTGCCGTTGTAGGGAGCCAGCGCCGCAATCAATTTCGGCTCCCTGAAGTTGATGATCAAGTTGGTCAGCCACAGTTTGTCAAAAGCTGCGAGGGTTGGTGGATTGGGATTGATGATGTCAGCCATAGGTCAGATTCCTGCGTTAAGAATGTCGAGCGGGAGCCGGGCGGCGCAGGTTCCGCCGCTGGCGTTGGTGACCGTGCCATAGATCGTGGCTCCGCTCTGGAGGATGCCACCCGTGTTGGTGACATTGTTGCGGAACGTCCCGCCACTCACTGTCACCGCCCCTCCGCTGGCCGTCAGGGTCGTGGCTCCGAGGATTGTGCCGCCATTGACCGTCACCGCCCCCGTGCTGGATGTGCTGAACGTGCTGGTGCCGGCAACCGTTACTCCGGAAACCGTCCATGCTGAACTCGACGCCGTGGCCGTGATCGTCGTTGTGCCAAAGAAGCTTCCACCCGTAATCGTTTTACTCGCACCCGATGCCGTCAGCGTGGTGGTGCCATAGAAGCTCGGTGTGCTGCTGACACCAGAGCAAACGGCGTTGACCGTGCCCAGGATCCGGACGGCGGCTGAGATTCCAACCGTCGCCGAAGTCGCCGTGACGGTCAGGTTGCCTAAAAGATTCGCCGCACCGGAGATAGTGGTCGTGCTAGTTGACCCAGCGGTGACGTGCGTGAGCGTCCCCCCATTGAGAATCAGGGTGGCTCCAGTGCCCGTAGTGGTGGTGCCAAGAAAAGTTCCAGCACTGATCGTGACGTTGGAAAGACCTCCAGTTGTAAAGCTGCCCAAGCACGTCCCACTGCTCAGCGTTATCGTAACACTGGTCGAGGTTGACAAATTGGCAAGATACTTCCCACCTGAGTGGGTGCCTGCCTTCAAAGTGGGTGTGGACACAAATATACCACCCGTGGAACCGCCAGCTAGGCTGCCCAAGGAGCCCATGAATACCGAATTGCCTATAGCTGTGATCGTCGTTGACCCCCAGCTTCCAGACCAGAATCCACCCTGCACGGAGATGCTCCGACTGCCGGTATCCCCGCCACTTGTGCAATTATAACTTCCGAGATCGTAGTAGGTATTACCCGCTCCCGGATCGAACTGACCGGCAGCAAAGAAGAAGTTTTTGTCTCCAGACATCGTGTACCCACCTCCACCAATCGTCAGATTCCCAGCGGCGACGAGCACCGTATTGCTTACGGGCCCTATCGTAGTGATGTCCAATCCATAGACCACTGCATCTGAGGGGGAGTTGATGACGTGATGAAGCTGGGGCGCGCAAACAAAGGATCGCCCCCCAATAAAGCGAACATTCGTGGACACAGCCCCTTTGATGATATTGCCAGCACCGAAACCCGTAACGCCAGAAGGATTCAGCGTATCCCCTAGCCACACTGCACCAGTAACCGTCGCCGCCATATCATTGTTGTCCAGTTGCGCCGGATTCTTCAAAAATACACCGCCGAAGATCGTCGTATAAACGTCCACGTTGCTCGTGAACACCACCTGGTCATAGTAGTGCCCTCCCATAACGTCAGCTCCGCAGATGCTCAGATACTGGTGAAAAACTGGCCCTGGCCCTGGACTTCCCCCAAGCGTGATGGGGTAAATATGCGAATCGGGTAGCATCACCGCACCCATAAATACGCCGCAGATAATGCTACAATTGTCGGTATAAGAACCAAAATTTACCGAGCCGTAAAACACTGGCGGCAGGATCGCGACATAGTATGACTGGACTAAGCCTCCAGTCATGGTGACCGCCCCGTAAAAAACACCGCCATTGATACCAGCCTCATCGTTAGAAACGGTGACATCTTTCAAGAAACATCCACCGTTGATCTCCCCGGCGGTGCCATTTACCGTCAGTTCCAGTCCGGTCCCCATCCACACACCACCAAAGATGTGCCCTCCGGTAACAATCTGCACGCCTTCGATACTACAAACGCCCGAGATCGCTGGATAGTCAGCCGACGAGCCGGTCCCACCCAGGTCAACGTCCACCTGTGGAAGGATTGCGGGGTAATTTACGCCCATCGCCAAATCGTCCGCGTGCAGCGAGGTGCTGCCGTTTTTCCAAGGCACTACGGACGGAGAAGCACTACCTGGCCCTGTGCCGTCCGGAGTGCCTGTCCAGTTGGCTGGATTATTCCATGTCCGGCTGGTGCCGTCGTGCGAATTGAAATACCAGGTAGCCATAAATCAGAATCCTCCCACCTGGCTGACCACCTTCCAGGTGCCGGACACGTTCTTGAACTTGTAAATCCAAGTCAGGGCCGACGTGATGCTCTTGGGCCAGGTGAAAGCGGAATCCGAGGGCACCGAGAGCGTCGTCGTGAGATTGTAAGCTGTCGTGGCATGCCCCTTCACCCGCAGTTCCAGTTCCGCGCCGTCCGCGCCATTGGAGATGGTCAGGTCCGAAACCGCCCCCGCGCCCATCGTGACCTTCTGGATCGGCCCGTTATTGTAGTCGAGGACGTTTGCCCCCACCGCCAGCACGCCGGCCGTGCCCGCGGCATACGGCGCGGGCTGGAGCGCGATCATCTGCGCATACACCGTAGCCGCCGTGATGAGCGTCGTGCCCGCACTGGTGATCCCGGGAATGTTCGCCTCGACGATGACCCAGTTCGCACCCACCGCCGCGTCGGTGCCGGTGACCGCCGCGATGAAGCAGATCAGCACGTCGCCCACGCTCACGGTCTGCCCGCTGGCTCCGCCGATCCTGCCCGCCACGGTCACGCGCCAGCTATCCCCCGAGGTGCCCGCCGGCCAGTTCGGGTTTGCCGAGCAGTCGATGCCGCCCTTCATGTTGGCCGCTGCCGCCGCGGCAATGGCGGCCGTCACGGCGGCATCCATGAGCCCGGTGGTGAGATTGAGGCGGAGAGATCGGTAGGCGTCGGACATGGATCAGGCGATTTGCTCCCAGAGAAGCGTGCTGTCGTCGTCGGGAATGACGCGCCCGGCGGCGCCGCTTTCGGTCTCGCCGGTGCGGGCGCGCAGCCGCCACGCGGAGGGCACGCCGGCGAGATGGAGGTGAACTTCCTTCCCGGCGGTCATGGCCCCGCCGATGGTGGCCTGCCCGTCGAGATCCGTGGCGGTGCCGCCGGTCAGGCCGGTGATCAGCGGGTAGGCGGTGACGACGTTGTTCGGCGCTGGATAGGGCGGATTTGAGTAGCTGGATGCGCCCTCGTCGCCCTTGTTCACGTCATTCCAGATCGTCACCGGCAACCGCGCCGTGGAGGCGATGACTCCGGCGATGGTCCACGTCACTTCGAGGTTGCCGGCCAGCGCGGAAATATCATCGGCCGTGCTGCCACCACCGCCTTGCACGCCGAGGGCGGTGTCGATTGCCGCGGTGTTAAAGCTCGGTGCAAAGCTGTACGACGGCTCCAGCGCAGGTGTCATGGTGCCGCCGGTGCCGTCCACAGTTGTCGTGAAAGGCACGCTGAAATGGTCGGCATCGGTGACGGTCACCGTGAAGATGCCATTGGCCGGAGGCGTCGAGGTGTCCCCGGAGATCGTCACCGTTTCCCCCGTGGCCCGGCCATGCCCCGGCACGAGGAAGGTCGTTGCCGGGTCGCCGTAGGCCGTGCTGGTGATCGCCTTCGAGTGGTTGGCGACGACCACCGTGCCGGTACTGGCGAGATAGCTGCCGTCGAATTTTCCGTCCAGCTTCACCCCGAGGCTGGCGGAGGCGGCGGCATCCAGCTCCACCACGGCCGCGCCCCGGCAGAATTTCAGTGTGATCGCCGCCGAGTCGCCCCGGATGAAACCGGGCTTCGCGGGCGAAAACCGGCTGCCCGGCGACTGCACCCACTGGCCGGCGTCGAGATCGTAGTAGAGCAGCATGCAC
>CAYQBV010000251.1:0-5030 GCA_964415705.1 uncultured Chthoniobacter sp.
CACGTCGCGCAATTCCTTGCCGAGGTAACCGACCAGTTTCAGCCAGCCGGCGGGCAGCGGAAAATCCTGCTTCGCGAGTTCCGCCAGCGCCACCGCGGCCCAGGCGCTGACGAAGAGGCCGGGCTTCTGCCCGCCGGGCCAGTAGGCCAGTCCGCCTTCGGAAGTTTGCAGCGCGAAGATCCTTTCGACTCCCGCTTCGAGCGCCTGGCGCACCTGCTTCGGATCCTTGCCGATGTCGCCGAGCACGGGGCCGAGATTCCGCACGACGATCCACGGGAGAAGCGACGAGACGAGCTGCTCGGCGCAGCCGTACGGATAGTCGAGAAGCTGGTGCGCGCTCTCGGCGAGGCCGGCGAGCCGCGTATTTGCGAGCGTGACGGTGACCGCGCCCTCGCCTTCGAGCAGTTGCGGATTCACGCCCGCGAGCAGGTCGTTCGTCTTTTCGTCCAGCTCGGTGAGATACGTCTCGCGCAGCACCGGCACGGGTGAGCCGATCTTCAGCGAGGTCAGCAGACGGTCGTCGAAAACGTCACCGCGCGCCTCCATGTGCGCCGACCATTTCCAATCCGCCGCGCCCATCGCCACGAGCTTCACCGGAAAATCCACGGTTCGGGATTCGCCTTTCTCCAGCGGGATTTTCGTCGTGAGCGGACCTTTCAGCGGCTGCGCGGTGGCGTCGAGTTCGAGCGTGATTTCCGCGGTGCCGCTCGCGCCGGTTTCATTGCGCACCACGGCGCGCGCGATGATCTCGTCGCCCACGTGGGCCACCGGCCCGAGCGCGGAGAGGAGCATGAGCGGCTTGCGGATGCCGATGGACGATTCGCCGGAGCCGAAGCGGTTTGCGCCCGCGTGCGCCACGGCCACGAGGCGATAGCGCGTGAGCGCATCCGGCGCGGTGAAGCGCGGTTTCACGCGCCCGTCTTTGCCGGTCCGCAGCGTGGGAAACCAGCAGGCAGTGCCGGGGAAATTGCGCCGCAGCTTGAGCCCCGGCCCGCTCGGCCCGCCGCCGCCGATGAGGTAGCCTTTATTGGCAAAGGTGAGGTCGGTGGGATCCTCGGGGAGCAGGTCGAAGAGCGTGAGGCCGGTGGCCACGCTGAGCGAAAACGGGTGGTGAAAAATGTCGTGCGGCTCCGGGCGCTCGTAGCCGGTGAGCGCGAGGATGCCGTCGTCCGCGGCCCAGAAGGTGACCTCGGCATCGGCGACGGGCGCGCCTTGCGCGTCGAGCACGCGGACCTCCGTTTCGATCTCGCGGCCGGGCTGCGCGTCGGGTTGCGCGGGTGCGACGGTGACCTGCAGGCGGGTCATCGGATCGGACACGCGCAGGCGGCACGCGCCGTAGCGGCAGTCCGGGGTTTTGAATTTCCGCGTGCTCTGATCCGCCCCGCGAATGAGAACCACGGAGACGAAAACGTTCGGCGCGTCGCCGGCCTCGAGCGGGATTTCCAAAGTGGGCGCGTTGCCGGTCAGCTTCACGCGATGGGAGCGCAGCACGCTCTCGCCGCGCTCGATACTGACCCAGGCCTCGCCGGAGATCGGCGTCTTCACGAGGATGCGTGCGGTGTCGCCGGGGCGGTATTCCGTTTTGTCCGCGATGAGGTCGATCTGCGCCGCGTTCCGGTAATCCCACGAAACCGGCTCGCGGCCCGAGACGGTGAAGCTGGAAATCGCGCGCGCCGCGCGGCCCGCGCCGTCCTGCGCGGTGAGGCGCACGAGGTATTCGCCGGCGGCGGCGGGTTTGAAGCGCGCCGTCTCGCCGGGCGGCGTGCGCCAGTCGTCGCCCTCGAGAAAGGGCACGAGCGTTTTGCCGTTGGTGGTGGCGAGCACCGTCTCCCGCCGCTCGGTGTGAAAGGAGACGGCCTTGCCCGCGGCCTGCACGCGCACGGTGTCGAACTCCACGCGGATGAGTTCCGCGCGCACCGCGACGGGCGCGGGCAGCGGCGTGCCATCCGGTCGCACGGCTACGGCGCGCACCACGAAATCCTCCGCGGGTCGCAGCACCTGCCCGCCGTTTTCGCCAATGCCGAGATAGAAGTCCGCGGCCTCGCGGAAAAACTCGCGGCTTTCCGTGACCGTCTGCTGATTCTGATCCGTGACCTCGACGGTGAGATTCCCGCGAAAGCGATCGCTGGTGATCTGCGGCAACTGCGGCGCGATGGCGAAGGTCGCGGCCAGCTTGCCCTCGCCGCGGAGGGTCAGGCTCTTGCTGCCTTCCGCCCGGTCGCGGTTAAACCTGAACGCGCCGAATCCTGACGGGTAGAACGCTGCCGGTGCATACTGGAGCGTCCACTGCACGCGCGCGTCGCTGACCGGCGAGCCGAAGAAGTAATTCGCCGCGACGTCTGCGACGACCTTTTGCTCCGGTGCGAAGCGCTCCGGCATGGCGATGCGGGTGTCGAAAGCGTTGGGCTGGAATTCCTGCACTTTGAATGAGGCGTCGAGGTCGCCGCTGGCTTCCCCGTCCTTGGCTCCGGTCAACCGCGCGCGGAGGCGGAAGGTGCCGACGAGCGTCGCGGGCAGCTCGAATGACGCGTCGAACGCGCCGCGCTCATCCACGCGGATTTTGATCTCCTGCGAGCCGGCGTCGCGGGGATAGGTGACGGTCACGAAACCGTCCTTCGCCCCGTCGAGTTTCACGCCGTCGCGGGCGGCGCGGCGGACGATTCCTTTTACGCGCACCGTTTCGCCGGGTTTGTAGAGCGGGCGGTCGGTGAAGATGAGGCCGGTCAGCGGGATCATCCCGGCCGCGGCGGCTTCGGCGGACCAGCGGCCCGTGGAGTAGCCGCCAAAGCGCGCCATCGGTAGTTTATCCGCCGCCGCGCCCATGCGCAGCGCATGCACGTCGTCGCCCTGGCGGACCACGAGCCAGCCGATGTCGTCCTTCGGCGGCAGCGCGAAAGAAACCGCGCCCGTGGCGTCGGTCGTGGCCGAGGCGAGCACGGCGGTGAAATCCCTTTTCAGCATCGCCACGCTCGCGCCCTCGATGGTCTGGCCGGTGGCCATCGAGAAGACCGTCGTGTGCAGCCGTCCGTCCGCCCTTTTCCACAGCACGCCGAGATCGGTGAGCTGGATGAGTGCCTGCGCGCCGGGTCGCTTCTGGCCGGCTTCGGTCCCGGCGAGCGGCTGGCCTTCCACGGTCAGGAAAATCACGCCGGCCTTTTGTCCGCCGAGGATGTCGGTCCAATCCACGAGCGTCTCCTGGCGCGCGTCGAGCACCGCGCCCGGCAGATCCACGGTGCGCTCGGCAAGCGGCGTCGCTTTGATCAGGCCGGGCGGGAGCGGTTGGTAAAATTCGTTGGGCGCGTTTTCATCCTCCGGTCCCTCTTTCGCGTATTTGGCGAACGCCTCGACGGCCTGCGCCGCGGCCTCCGGGGCGACGAGCTGCGCGGTGACGCGGACGCTTTGGAGGTTCACGCCGCGGACGGGAAACTGGCGCGCGCCGCCGCGGAGTTGGTCGGCGGTGATCGTGGGCAGATACAGGCGCGGCTTGACCGGCGCGAAGCGAAAGGCGCGGGTGCGCGCGCCGGCCAGCGTCTGGAGCGACTCGCCGAGGAGCGCGGGATCGATCTCCAGTTGGTATTCCACGCCGCGCTGAAAATCGCCGCGAATGATGAGCGATTCGTAGTTCGTCTCGAAGCTCATCTTCGCGACGGCCGGGGTGACGCGGAAAAACTTCCCGGCGGTCTTTTCGCTCACGTCCGGTGCGAGTTCCTCGGAGAACTCGAGCGCGAGGCTGCGCCCGGAGTTCACGTAGCTCTCGGGCACGAGCTTGTCCAAAGTGAACGCCTTCACCCTTCCGAGCACCGACCCGCGCGGCTCGGCGATCTGGAGGTTTCCGACGCTCGACTCGATTCCTGGCCGCATCTCCAGGCGCCAGAGCGGACCGGGCGCGAGCGGCTCGGCGGCGGAGACGATGAACCGGTTCGGCTGCGCCAGCTCGGCGTCTTTGTCTTCGTCTTCGTCTCCGTCCTCCGGCTGCTCCGCGCTGGTGGGTTGGTGCGCTTTTTCCCACCGCTCGTGCCAATCCTCCGCGTCGTCGGGAATCGAGAAGTAATCCTTGCGGAGCGCGTGGCGCACGGTCGCCGCGACCTTGCGGCCGTCGTCGGCGACAAAGGTGAAGAACTTTGCCGCGCCTTGGAGTTTCACTTTGAGGTTGAAAGCGACCTGCTCCACGGGCCGCGGCGAGGTCGTCCCGTCTTTGTCGCCCGGCGGCATTCCGGCGGAAACTTGGAACGGCGGCGTCTTCAGCACTTGCGAGAAATCGGGGCCGAGCTTCGTGCTCGCGGCGTTGGCGAGCCCGGCGCGGAGCGTCACCCGGTAGGCCGTCCCCAGCGCGGGCGCGGCCGTCGGCGTAAACACGCCGCTCCGCGTGCTCAGCCACGTGAACTGCCCCGGCAGCGCCGGCGCAAACACCAGCGGCGCATCTTTCACCACCACGCCGATCTGCTCCGCCGCCACCATGGGCCGCGCGAACCGCACCTCGACGGTGCTCGCCGGCTCCAGCGCATCGCCTTCCACGATCAGTTCCACCTCCGGCGGTTTGGCGGCGAGGACGGTGCCGACGAGGAAAAGGAGAACGCCGAGGGAGTGCAGGAGTTTCATAAGGATCGGCCGGTGGAGGTGAAGCGCGGCGGCGGAAGCCAGCCGCACCGGTAGTGACCGGGAGCCGGGAAAAAATGTCAACGCCGCCGGTGCGCCGCGAAGCTCGCCCGAGGGTGGGGGAGCGGCTAGCTTTGCGGCATGAGCAAACTCCAGGACGGCCTCGCGAAGGCCGGCGTCGCCACCGCTGAGCGGCACATTTTCGTGTGCCTCGGGCCGGATTGCTGCGCGGCGGCGGAGGGCGAGGTGCTGTGGGAGCGGGTGAAGCAGCGGGTGCGCGAGACGGGCCTGCGGGCGATGCGGACGAAGGCGGGATGTTTCCGCATCTGCACGGGTGGGCCGTGGCTGGTGGTTTATCCCGAGGGCGTGTGGTACGGGGCGGTCACGCCGGAGCGGTTCGAGCGCATTTTGCAGGAGCACCTGCGGGGCGGGGA
>CAYQBV010000251.1:5130-6614 GCA_964415705.1 uncultured Chthoniobacter sp.
CGGTCACGCCGGAGCGGTTCGAGCGCATTTTGCAGGAGCACCTGCGGGGCGGGGAGCCGGTGCGGGAGTGGGTGGCGGCGCGGAACGCGCTCGGGTGCGGCACCGCGCCGGCGTAGCGCGGGCGCGCCCACGGAGCGCAGGCGTAGCGCACACGTAGCGCAGGCGTAGTGCACACGTAGCGCAGGCGTCCCGCCTGCCGTATCGCAGTGCTTCCAGCCTGCCCCCGTGTCGTTGCGGGGGGCGCTGGCAAATTCCCGGGCGTCTTCGCAGCGGGCGCGGAGGCAAGCGGGACGCATGCGATACGGCAGGCGCAGACGCCTGCGCTACAGCCCGGCGATCCTGACCGGCGCGGCAAGGCTGCGCTACAGACTGGCGCGCAGGGCGGCGAGGCGGCGGGCGAGTTCGGCAGGCGCGAGATAGGTGGTGCGCACGGCCCACCAGAGGCGGTCCGCGCTCCGCGGAGCGATGAGTTTTTCGCGCAGCCGCGCGACGATCCCGGCCCGATCGTAGCCCGCAAGGAAAGCGTGGGCCGAGGGCAGCCACTGCGCGGGCGCGATGCGGCCGAGCAGATCCTGGAGCAGGACGAGCAGGTCGTCGGCGTGGCGCTCGTCCGCCGAGAGCGCGACGTGATGGCGGACCTCGAAGTCGATCAGCCGCGCGCGGTCGGTGGCGGCCTCGTGGACGAAATTGCCGAGGTGCGGATCGCCGTGCGACCACGGGCCGGCGAAGTCCGCGCAATTCCATTCGTGAGCGCGGCGCAGCTCGCGCCCGGCGGCGGCGAGCATCGCCGCGGTCAGCGTGCCGGCGTTCAGATGCTGCGAGAGATTGACCCCCGGCACCTCCTCCGCGGCGACGGCGCGCGGTCCGTCCGGCTGGGCGTGGAAGCGGGCGCCGTGCAGCGCGAGGAAACACTCCACCTCCCAGCGCTGCCAGGCGGCGGGTTCGGCGAGCGCCTGCACGGGATTGCCGACCGCGCGGAAAAAGCGGTTCGCGCAGGCCAGGATCGGGCCGACCAGTGCCCGCCGGCGTTTGATCCACATCGGGCGGCCGTCCCGGATTTCGCGGGAAAGGGCATTGATCTTAATCCGGTCCACGAGGGTTCCGGCGGCGGTCAGCAGACGACTCATCTCCGCGCAGCGTACCCGTCGGAAACGACCGCGCCAGCCCCGTCTCGGACCGGGCGGGAACTGGGTTTATCGGAAGTTTTCATCAGCGAACGGTTGCCAGTGTCGCCGGACTCCTGCTAAGTGCCGCCGCCAACCCGCCGCATGCGTTTCTGCCGACCACGCCTCCTCGCCACTGCGCTCGTCGCCCTGCTTCCGGCGGCTCCGCTCTCGGCGCAGGAAGTCGGCACCCGCCCTGCGCCCCGCTCCAGCATCGTTTTCCGCAGTGCCGTGTTCGGTCAGGAAATGAGGCTGCGCGAGCCGATCGTGACCGTCATTCCGCCTGCGCCCCCGGTCAGCGTCAGCATCCCGACCGGCCTG
>CAYQBV010000252.1:0-6607 GCA_964415705.1 uncultured Chthoniobacter sp.
GGCCCGACGTTCGAGGCGGTACGCCGCGGCTTCGGCGAGATCGTGCTGGGCGATGGTCCGCGCCATTTCAAAACAAGCCTGCCCGGCGGCGTGGCTGTGCGCCTTTGTCCAAGCGCCGCGACCGTCGAGCCAGGCATGGAGCTGGTCGATGAGCTTGGTGCGCTCGCGGATGACCAGGCGCGGATCGCGCCGGCAAAGTGTCTCCTCGGACCACAGGCGATAGACGGCGTGCGGCGTGGGCGCGAAGACGAAGCGCAGCCCGGCCTGCAGCGCGCGGAGGTAAAGCTCGTGCTCCTGGCAGCAGGGCTGGCTTTCCTTCCAGCCGCCGAGCGTATCGAGCGCGGACCTGCGCCAGAGGCAGCCGCCGGTCTGCGGAAGCTGCCAGGTGATCCACTGCACGTAGAGGTCGCGCGTCGGGTCGATCGCGCTGGGCTCGCGGTGGCCGGCGCGGACGTCCTCGATCCAAGTCGGGCTGTAGATCACGTCGGCCGCTGCGCCGCCATCGGCCTCGGCAAATTGTCGCGCGAGCTTTTCGGGTTCGAGGTAGTCGTCCGCGTCGAGGAATTGCAGCCACTCGCCGGTCGCCTGGCGAAGCGCCTCGTTACGCGCGTGGTTGCCGCCGCGGTGGTCGGTGCGGACGAGGCGGATTGCGGCCCCGAATTTCTCCAGAATCCCCGTCGAGCCGTCGGTCGAGCCGTCATCGACGACGATCACTTCCTTCTCCGGCCACGTCTGCGCCAGCGCACTTTCCACGCTCGCCGCGATCCAGCGCGCGGCGTTGAAACAGGGGATGCCGATGGTGACGCGCGCGGTGCTCATGCGGCGGGAGTGCCGGCGATTTTCTGCGACCAGATTTCGTAAAGCCAGAGCGAGTAGAGCGTGCGGGCGCCATCCCATGCGCCGGAGAGAAAGTCGTCCCACGCGGCGCGGAGGAGTCGGCCGTCGAGGTGCGCGAGGGCGGCGGCGTTCGGGGCGAAAAGGGCGTCTTCGAGCGGGCCCCGGAGCGGGCCGGTGAACCACTCGCGGAGCGGCACGGGAAAGCCGCGCTTGGGGCGGTTGAGCGGTTCGTTGAGCTTGCGCGCGAGACAGTGGCGGAGGACGAATTTTCCGGGGCCGCCGGGCGGGAGCTTGAGCGCGGACGGGATGCGCGCGGCGAGTTCCGCGACGCGGAGATCGAGGAGTGGCGTGCGCAGTTCGATGGACGCGCCCATGCTCATCTTGTCGGCCTTTTGCAGGAGCGATTCGGCGAGCTGCCAGTCGAGGTCCACGGTGAGCAGCTCGCTCAGCGTGTCGCGCTGCGGGCGGCGGATGGCGAGCGCGAACTCATGCGTCCGCCGGTGCAGGCGGACGAGCTGATCCTGGGTGAGTCCGCGCGGGGTGCGGACATCGCCGGGCAAACCTTCCAGGCGGAGAGAGAGCGCTTCCGCGGCTGCCGAAGTATGCGCGCGGCTGGCGAGGCGCTGCCAGCGCGAGGGCGCGGCGGCGGGATCGGGCTGCGGGAGGAATGGGGCGCAGTGGCGGAGCGTCTTCGAGCGTTTGAGCGTGGCGAGCATGCCGAGGTAGCGGGTGTCGTAGCCCGCGAAGAGTTCGTCAGAACCCTCGCCGGAAAGCAGCACCTTCACGTGCTGGCGGGCGAGTTCGCAGACTTTGAGCACGGCGAAGGCGGCGGGATCGCCGACCGGCTCGTCGAGGTGCCAGGCGATGCGCTCGATGTTGTGCAAAAAATCGTCGGACGTGAGTTCGAGCGTGTGATGCTGCGAGCCGATTTCGCGGGCCGTTTCCGCGGCCCCCAGCGTTTCGGAATCCGGGCCGCCGAAGCCGACGGTGAACGTTTGCATCGCCCCCGGCTGATGGTCCTGCGCGTAGGCCGCGACGGTGCGGCTGTCGAGGCCGCTGCTCAGGAGCACGCCGACCGGCACGTCGGCGCGCAGGTGCTTTTGCACGGAGTCGCGGAGCGTGGCGTCGAGCGCCTCGACGGCGGGATCGAGTGCGGTCAGATCCGGCTCGGCCGAAAGCGCGTAACGCCAGAATTTGCGCGGCCGGGCGGCGTTCACGTCGGCGAGCGGCACGGCCAGAAAGCTGCCGGCGGCGAGTTTATGAATGTGCTGGAAATGCGTGCGCGGAGGCGGCAGCGAGAGCCACGAGACGTAGTCGAGAAAGGCCTCCGGGTCGCGCTCGCGGCTGACCCACGGGAGCGTCAGGAGGCATTTCAATTCGGAGGCAAAGGCGAAGCGTCCGTCGGCGAGCGTGTAATAGAGCGGCTTCTGGCCGAAGTGATCGCGGGCCACGAGCAGGCGGTTTTGCCGCGTGTCGAGCAGCGCAAAGGCGAACATGCCGCGGAGCTTTTTGAACATCGCCTCGCCGTGCTGCTCGTAGAGATGCACCAGCACCTCGGTGTCCGAGTGGGTGCGGAAAACGTGGCCGGCGGCGGTGAGTTGCGCGGTGAGTTCGATGTAGTTGTAGATCTCGCCGTTGAAGACGATGCCGATGGTCCGGTCTTCGTTCCACACGGGCTGCCAGCCGCCCTCGAGGTCGATGATGCTGAGCCGCCGCATGCCGAGCGCCAGGCCCGGTGCGACATGCGTGCCCGCGCCGTCGGGGCCGCGATGCACGATGCACGCGAGCATCCGATCGAGCCGCGCGGCGGTTTCATCCGCAGGCAAACCGGGCGCTACGAAACCGGCGATGCCGCACATGGTGGTTGGGGTGGTTGCGCCGACGCCGTGCCGAGCACGCTGGCATAGACCTCGGCGGTGGCGCGGGCGATGCGCGACCATGCCGTGGCCGCGCGCCAGTCGGCGGCCGCCGTGAAACTCGGTGTCGTGGCGAGGGCCCCGGCGAGCGCCGCAGCGAAGTCGGCGGCGAAAGACTCGAAGCGCTGCACGAACGGGCTCGGCTCTGCGAGATCGACAGTGGCGAGCCGCTTGGGAAGGATGATCGGCACGCCCCACGAGCGGGCGAGCGAGGCCGCGCCCGAGGTGAAAATCTGGCGGTAATTGAAAAGCACGGCGTCGGCCGCGGAGAGCCACAGGCCAAGCTGTTCGTCGGGCATCCAGTCGAGGCGAAGCGAGACGTTTTGCAGACCCTGAGCCAGCTCGCTGAGCTGCGTGGCGTACTCCGGAGTGCAGGGTTTTCCCACGACGACCAACGCCGCTCCAGGCCGTGCCGCACGCCAATGCGCGAGCACTTCCTCGATCCCTTTGTAGGGTTCCACGGTGCCGAACATCAGGCAGAGCGGACCTTCCGGGAGGTCGAGTCGGCGGCGCGCTTCCGGGCGCGGGACCGCTGTGCCGAGCGGCAGCGAAAGATCGCCATGCGGGATGACGTGGACACGCTCCGCCGGCACCCCGCGCTGCTGCACGATTTGGTCGCGTGCCGCCGCGGAGTGCGCGATCACCGCGCGGGCCTGGACGAACGGCGCGCGGACATTGCGCTCCTCGCAGAATTCGTCGGAGCGATTGTGCGGCGCGAAATTGTGCGCCGTGAAAACGAGCGGATGGTGGCGCGTGGCGAGCGCCAGATCCGTGGCGAAGCGGGCCTGCCGCCACCAGTCGAAACCGTCGTGCATCCGCGGGTAGTAGGCGTCCGGCCAGTGCAGGTGCAGCACGTCAAACTCGCGCGCCCGCACCAGCCGGGTGAGGGCCAGCGCGCGCTTGTAGCCGGCCAGGAACTCCACCTTCACACCCAGCTCCGCGAGCGCCGCGGCGAGGAGCGTCTGGTAGGGCACACCGGCGCGCCAGTCCGGGGCGAAAAGCACCTTCATTGCGCGCGAACTGCGGACACAGGAATGATCGTGAATGGGCGCATGGTGAGGCTCTGGCAGAAAAGCCTTTATGGGTCTAGCAAATGCCAAGCCACCGCGCTCCGCCGCACCTACGCAATCGCCGCGAGAACCGCGTCCAGATCGCCCAGATCCTCGAAGAGAAAATCCGGCGTGTGCGCCGCGAGGTCGGCCTGGGAGAACTTGCCCGTCGCGATGGCGATCGCCTTTGCCCCGATGGCCCGGGCGCACGCGATGTCGTGCGGGGTGTCGCCGAGCACGAAGATCCGCTCCGGCGGAAACTCGATGCCGCGCTGCGCCCGCGCGCGGGCTTGGGCGAAAGGGCCGAGTTGGTTCCGGTCGTGATGATCGTCGGCAAACGCGCCAAACTCGAAGTAGTGCCACACGCCGTAGTGCCGAAGCTTGATCTCCGCGCCGCGCGCGAGATTGCCCGTGAGCAGCGCCAGCACGATGTCGGCGCGCGGCTGGAGCGCGTCGAGCAGCGGCAGGATCCCCGGCAGCAGCCGGCCCGGCGTGCGCGGGATTTCCTGTGCGAGATGGTGCAGGTAGCCATCGAGAAAAGCCGCGATGTTTTCCGGCGTCGCCGGCAACCGGTGCGCGGCCAGCATCTCGCGCACGATGCCGGAATCCGTGCGGCCCGCGATCTCGACGGAGGAAAGATCGTCATCAATCCCGAAGCGGTCGCGGAACCCGAGGCGCAGCGCGCGTTCCCCCGCGCCGCCGGAGGTCAGCAGGGTGCCGTCGATGTCGAAAAGGAGAAGTTTGTGGTCGGTCGTCATAGCCCGGCAGCGTGGCGGAAGCTGCGCCTGCTGTCATCCCGGTTGGAGGGTCTTCGCCGGGAGCGGCGAACCGGATCGCGCGCCCGCTTTACCGCCGCGCCGCCCGCTGCTAAGCCCTCGCGCCACTCCGCGTGAACGCCACCTTTACCCACCGCAGCCTGCGTCTCGAAATGCTCCAGGTCGCCCGGCTCGCCCCGGCCCTGCTGGGCGATTCGGCGGCTCTGGTGCGCGCATTTTTCGAGCGGCAGATCGCGGAGGAAGGCGGCGGGCGGGATCGCGAGGGGCGGCCCGACCTCTACTACACGATCTTCGCGCTCGCCGGCTTGCAGGCCCTGCAGGCGGAACTCCCGGCGGAGCGGGTGGAGCCGTGGCTGCGCGGCTGGGGCGACGGCGCGGGGCTGGACTTCGTGCATCTCGGCGCGCTCGTGCGGTGCTGGGCTGCGCTCGGTTGGGAAAAAATGCCCGCATCGTTCGGGGCGGCGGTGCTCGCGCGGATCGAGGCGTTTCGCGCCCGCGACGGCGGCTACGATGGCGAGGTCGGCGCGGAATCCGGCAATGCCTACGGCTGCTTCGTGGCGCTCGGGGCGTATCAGGATCTCCGCGCCGCTCCGCCCGACCCGCTGCGCATGGTCCAATGTTTGAAATTTCTCGAAACCCCGGACGGCGCGTGGGCCAATGCCCGCGGCCTCCGCATCGGCTCCACGAACGCCACCGCCGCCGCCGTCACGCTCCTCCACCAGCTCGGCCTGCCCATCCACGACGCCGCGGGCGACTGGCTGCTCGCGCAGGCGCATCCCGAGGGCGGCTTCCGCGCCATGCCCGCCGCCCCGCTGCCCGACCTCCTCTCGACAGCCACCACCCTCCACGCCCTCGCCTGCCTGGAGCGCCCCGTGCCCGCGCCGCTCCGCGAGCGCTGCCTCGATTTCATCGACACCCTCTGGAGCGCCGAAGGCGGCTTCCACGGCCACTGGGCCGATGACCACCTGGATGCCGAATACACCTTCTACGGCCTCCTCGCCCTCGGGCACCTGAGCGTGGGGTAACGACTACGCGGAGCCACGGGCGGGGTGCCCACGGCGCTTTCTAGCCACGGGAGCCCTCGATGCCCCGCCTGTTGTCTCCAGCGTTTTCTTCGGGTCGGTTGGCAACCATTGCTTGGCTTTACGCTCAGCGGCGGTGTGCGTCTTCGCCCATGCGAAGAACTTGTGTAGATCGAAACCAAAATCGGCTGCGACTGCAGCTCTGGCTTCACGGACTTCTTGGACAATGGGGTCTTTCATATCTGTGGCTTGGTGAGGAGTTCAGGAGTGCAAAGCACAGGCATGTGAAGGCGGTGGTAAGTGCAATACTCAAACAGGGTCTTTTGGAGCATGGCGTTCGCAAGATGCGTGCAGTTCCATGTGAGTAAGTAGTCCATCCGATGGACAATCGCAAAGGCAACATGCGTTGCATCCATCTCTGCTTTCGGAGGCAGTTGCAGAAGCTGCACGATGGATTCGGCAAGCGGCTGAACCTCTGCGGTGACTTCCAACTCTGGTATGCCCGTCATCACCTTCAACCGCCTTGCGGCAGCAGAGACGTCGCCCTTGGAAATCTCTGCGCGCACAGCGATCGACGAGTAGAGACGAAACCGTGTTCGCTCATGATCCCACCAGTCCTGCGTGATCTGCTGATGATATGCCATCGGCTCCTGATGGCTGCGGTGAGCCGTCAGGTAGCTTGGAATCGTTGTCTCAATATAAACAGTTTCCATCGGGGTTGATCATACTTGATCCGCACCGCTCGTAAAGCGCCCAAGTTGGCCGCGAATGCCACGCGCAGCCTTGGCGATGAGAGCGAGATCTCATGTGGGTCGAATCCGACGTTTGAACGTTCCGACCTCAACGCCAACGTGCGCATTGGGTCGGGTTGGCAGAACATCGAGGTGTGGCACCGGCTACTGGGAGCGCCACCCCGAAGCAGGGTTAAGGGTTGTAGTACACAGGGTCATTTCGACTCCGGGCGGGTAGCCGATTGTCCTCCACCATCTTGTTATACAATTTTTGAT